>NZ_JBLFFM010000006.1:0-301259 GCF_051400835.1 Erwinia artemisiae
TTGATACGCAGACCAGAAGAAAGACGCTCGATAGCGGTGCTCAGAGAAGCCTGTGATTTGTTCAGGTTGTTCTGAGTGGTCAGGGACATAATGTTAGTATTGATAACGGACATAGTCGTTTCCTTAAAATTTTTACCAGAGTTCGGATACGGCGCCAGGATGCCCGTCACCGTCTGTATTCTTTATCGTCACGCCCTGGCAAAACTTTAAAGCGACTTGCATAAAAATCTGCAAAAACTGCCGTTTAGGATAAGTCTTAACTTGTGCGAACCAACAAAAGAACCAGCCCTGAAATAGTCGACCGCCGCCGCTAAAACTTTATCCTTTTTCATTAATTAATTTCCCTCACAACAGCATTGCGGAATCAAAGGCTATCCCCCGGCCAGTAGCGTCTATGCTTAATGCTCTAAAAACAGAAATAGTCCCTACCTACTTTGTCGTTCCTTTCTCTTTGCATACCGGAGGCCTGGCATGAGCAACCAAGGCAATAACAGTAAGAACCAGCCGTTTCGCCGCACCACGGGCGAAGCCAGTAACCAATATGAAAATATCCCTTTTCACCTGACGCGCCGCACGCTGCTGAAAGTAAGCGCGGCAACAGCGGCTACGGCGGCAGTTGCGCCCGGCGCGGCGCTGGGCGACAGCGAACGTCCAACCGCCCGCGCGCCGGAAATGCTGCCCCTGACGCTAAAAGTGAATGGTGAGAGCAAACAGCTTAACGTTGACACTCGTACCACGCTGCTGGATGCGCTGCGCGAGCACCTGCACCTTACCGGCACGAAAAAAGGCTGCGATCACGGTCAGTGCGGCGCCTGTACCGTGCTTGTGGATGGCCGCAGGCTGAACGCCTGCCTGACGCTGGCCGTGATGCATCAGGACGCCGAGGTCACCACGATCGAAGGTCTGGGCACGCCCGACAACCTGCATCCGATGCAGGCCGCCTTTGTGAAACATGACGGCTACCAGTGCGGCTACTGCACGCCAGGCCAGATTTGCTCGTCCGTGGCGGTGCTGAAAGAGATCGAAGCGGGCATTCCCAGCCACGTCACGCTCGATCTGGTGTCATCCCCGGAAGCGACGGCGGATGAGCTGCGGGAGCGAATGAGCGGCAATATCTGCCGCTGCGGCGCTTACTCCAATATTCTTGCCGCGATCGAAGATGTCGCCGGGAGCCAGAAAGCATGAAGGCCTTTACCTATGAGCGTGTGAAAACGCCCGCCGAGGCGGCAGCCAGCGCGCAGCGCACCCCCGGCGCTAAATTTATTGCGGGCGGCACCAACCTGCTCGACCTGATGAAACTGGAAATTGAAACGCCTTCCCATCTGATAGATGTCAATCATCTGGCGCTGGATAAAATTGAACCCACGACCGACGGCGGTTTGCGTATCGGCGCGCTGGTGCGCAATACCGATTTGGCCGCCGACGAGCGCGTCCGTCGCGATTACGCCGTGCTTTCCAGGGCGCTACTTGCCGGCGCGTCGGGCCAGCTGCGTAATCAGGCCACCACGGCCGGCAATCTTCTTCAGCGCACGCGCTGCCCCTATTTTTACGACACCAACCAGCCCTGCAATAAGCGTCTGCCTGGCAGCGGCTGCGCCGCACTGGAAGGCTTCAGCCGTCAACACGCGGTGATTGGCGCCAGCAAAGCCTGTATCGCCACCCATCCCAGCGATATGGCCGTTGCCATGCGGCTGCTGGATGCGGTGGTGGAAACGGTCAGCCCGGACGGTAGCGAACGCCGTATTCCCCTCAGCGATTTCTATCTGGCGCCGGGCGACACGCCTCACCGTGAAACCGCGCTGAAGCCGGGCGAGCTGATTGTCGCCGTTACCCTGCCCCGCCCGCTCGGCGGCACGCATATCTATCGCAAGGTGCGCGATCGCGCTTCTTACGCTTTTGCGCTGGTGTCGATTGCTGCTGTCGTGCAGCCTGATGGCACGGGGCGCGTTGCGGCTGGCGGTGTGGCGCATAAGCCCTGGCGGCAGGAAGAGGCGGATGCACAGCTGCCGCATGGCGTGCAGGCGGTTTACGGTCGGCTGTTCGCCGACGCGCACCCCACCCATGAAAATGAATACAAGCTGCTCCTGGCGAAGCGCACGCTCGCCTCGGTACTGACGGAAGCGAGGGCATAAAATATGAAATTCGATAAGCCCGCAGGCGATAACCCTATCGATCAGCTGAAAGTTGTAGGGCGTCCTCACGATCGTATCGACGGCCCGATGAAAACCACGGGAACCGCGACTTACGCCTATGAATGGCACGATAAAGCGTCCAACGTGGCCTATGGCTATGTTGTCGGTGCCGCCATCGCTAAGGGGCGTATCACCTCGATGGACCTTCAGGCCGCGCAGAGCGCGCCGGGCGTGCTGGCCGTGGTCACGGCGAAAAACGCCGGCAGCCTCGGCAAGGGCGAAAAAAATACCGCCACGCTGCTGGGCGGGCCGGAGGTTGAGCACTATCACCAGGCCGTGGCGCTGGTGGTGGCGGAAACCTTTGAGCAGGCGCGCGCGGCCGCCCAGCTGGTTGACGTGCAGTATCGCCGTGAACGAGGTAGCTGGGATCTCGCTGCGGAAAAACCTGGCGTCACCGAAGCGCCGGAAGATCAGCCGGATACCCACGTCGGTGATTTCAACCAGGCCTTTTCCTCGGCGGCGCTGAAGCTTGACGCTTCCTACACCACGCCGGATCAAAGCCATATGGCGATGGAGCCGCACGCTTCTATGGCGGTCTGGGAGGGCGAAAAGCTGACCGTCTGGACCTCTAACCAGATGATTAACTGGTGCCGAACAGACTTAGCGAAAACGCTGAAGCTGCCGGAAGAGAACGTGCGCGTGATCTCGCCCTATATCGGCGGCGGCTTCGGCGGCAAACTGTTCTTACGCAGCGATGCGGTGCTGGCCGCGCTGGGCGCTCGCGCCGCAAAAAGGCCGGTAAAGGTGATGCTGCCGAGGCCGGTTATCCCTAATAACACCACGCACCGCCCGGCCACCATCCAGCATATTCGTATTGGCACCGACCAGTCTGGTCATATCACCGCTATCGCCCATGAAAGCTGGTCGGGCAACCTGCCCGGCGGCACGCCGGAGACAGCGGTGCAGCAGACCGAACTGCTTTATGCCGGCGCGAACCGTTTCACCGGCCTGCGGCTGGCGAAGCTCGATCTGCCCGAAGGCAACGCCATGCGCGCGCCGGGCGAAGCGCCGGGTCTGATGGCGCTGGAGATCGCCATTGATGAGATGGCGGAGAAAGCGGGTATCGATCCGGTGGCCTTCCGCATCCTTAACGATACCCAGGTCGATCCTGCCAATCCTGACCGCCCTTTCTCGCGTCGTCAGCTGGTTGAATGCTTGCGCACCGGCGCGGAGCGCTTCGGCTGGGACCGCCGCAACGCTACGCCCGCACAGGTAAAAGAAGGTCGCTGGCTGGTTGGAATGGGCATGGCGGCAGGCTTTCGTAATAACATGGTGATGACGTCCGGCGCGCGAGTGCATCTGGATGCCAACGGCATTGTTACCGTGGAAACGGATATGACCGATATCGGCACCGGCAGCTATACCATTATTGCCCAGACGGCGGCCGAGATGGCGGGCGTGCCGCTGGAAAAAGTGGTGGTGCGGCTGGGCGACTCCAGCTTCCCGGTTTCCGCCGGTTCCGGCGGCCAGTGGGGCGCAAACAGTTCTACCGCGGGTGTTTATGCCGCCTGCGTCAAGCTGCGCGAGGCGATAGCCAACAAGCTTGGCTTCGATCCGAACACAGCGACCTTTGCCGATGAACAGGTACGCGACGGAGAGCGCAGCGCTCGTCTTGCCGATGCGGCAGCGGACGGTACGCTAACGGCGGAAGACAGCATCGAGTTTGGCGATCTGGAAAAGCAGTATCAGCAATCCACCTTCGCCGGCCACTTTGTCGAAGTGGGCGTGGACAGGGCGACCGGTGAAGTCCGGGTGCGTCGAATGCTGGCCGTGTGTGCTGCGGGCCGTATCCTTAACCCTAAAACCGCCCGTAGCCAGGTAATTGGCGCGATGACGATGGGCCTGGGCGGCGCGCTGATGGAAGAGCTGGCAGTCGATAAGCGGCTGGGCTACTTCGTCAATCACGATCTGGCGGGCTACGAAGTGCCGGTTCACGCCGACGTGCCGGAACAGGAAGTCATTTTCCTGGATGACACCGACCCCGTTTCCTCACCGATGAAGGCGAAAGGCGTGGGCGAGCTGGGCCTGTGCGGCGTCAGCGCGGCTATCGTCAACGCGGTGTATAACGCGACCGGCGTGCGGGTGCGGGATTATCCCGTTACGCTCGATAAGCTGCTCGCTTCGCTGCCAGATGTCGTTTAAGGAGGCGCTATGCTGCAACAGGCTTTCCTTAGCGACCAGGCTGCGCCAGCGAACCCGGTGCCGCAGCAGGCGCTGCTGACCGACGACAGCGCCGCTATCCTGCGCTTCGCGGTAGAAGCGTTAAAAGCGGGCGTCTCGGCGGCGCTGGTCACGCTGGTGGCGATCCGCGGCGGCGCGGCGCGTGCGCTGGGCGCGCAGATGGTGGTGCGCGAAGACGGTTTGTACTGCGGTTTTGTCTCCGGCGGCTGCGTGGAGGCCGCTGTCGCTCACGAAGCGATGGCGGTTATCGCCTGCGGCCGCGACCGTCAGGTGATGTATGGCGAAGGCTCGCCCTGGTTCGATATTGTGCTTCCCTGCGGCGGCGGCATTACGCTCAGCATCCATAAACTGCGCGGCGCGCGGCCCCTGCTGGACGTGCTGAACCTGCTGGAGCAGCGTCAGCCTGCGGGGCTGCGCTACTTTCCGCAAAGCCAGCGGTTACAGAGCGACGCCTCGCTTATCCGGACGGGCTGGCACAACGATTTTTTCGCCACCGGCTATCGCCCCTGTACGCGCACCATTGTGTTTGGCCGTTCGATAGAGGCGCAGGTCACGGCCAGCCTCGCTCAGGCGGCGGGCTATGATGTGCACCTCTGCGAAGCGCTCGATCCCCAGGCTGCCGGACAGATAGATGCGCATACCGCCGTGCTGCTGCTCTGGCACGATCTGAACCGCGAGCTGCCGGTATTGCAGGCCGCCCTGACGGCCAGACCGTTTTACATTGGCGCGCTGGGCAGCCAGCGCACCCATGCCAGACGCGTGCAAAAACTCAGCGAGCTGGGCTGGCGCGATACGGATATCGCCCGCATCAAAGCGCCCATTGGGCTGTTCCCCAAAGCTCGCGATGCCAGCTCGCTGGCGCTTTCCGTTCTGGCTGATGTCGCGGCGGCCCGCCTTAGCCTGGCGGAGGATGGCTAGCCGGATTGGGCGGCTTTAAGGTACCGACAGGGCAGCCCTGTTCGGCTGCCTTAAAGTTGTTGCCAGGGTAATCCTGCCCGGCTGCCTTAAAGTGCCGATACAGTTGTTTCACCGATCCTGAAGCCCCTCGCGTTCCCCGGCGAGAAAGTCCACAAACGCGCGTAGCGGCGCGGACATAAAGCGGCTGGGGAAGTAAAGCCAGGGGCCTTCAAACGCGGTCCACCATGCCGGGAGCACCGGCAGCAGCTCGCCCGTAGCGAAATGGGGTTGCAGCCAGTTTTCAAAAGTAGCGATTACGCCTTTGCCGCTGCGTGCCAGATCGATAGCCGCGGCAGCGCCGTTAACGCCGATAGTCAAACGCCCGGCGGGATTGACGCTGACGGTTTCGCCATCGCGTTCAAATTCCCACGGGATCAGGGCGCCGCTTGAATATTTCAGGCGAATGCAGTCATGGTCAACCAGCTCTCCAGGATGCGAAGGAGCGCTTTGTGAATCAAGGTAAGAAGGTGCGGCAGCCAGCGCCAGCCGCTGCGTTCGCGGCCCTATGGGGACAGCGATAATATCTTTTGCCAGATGCTCGCCATAACGGATACCGGCATCGCAGCCTTCAGCCGTTGCTTCAATAAGACGGTCATCCACCATGATTTCTACGTGTAAGCCCGGATGACGACTAAGAAAACGGTCCAGCAAGGGCGGTAAGATATCAACCATGACCGCGCCGGTAACGTTCAATTTAAGCGTGCCGCGCACCTCTTGCTGAGAGCTGGCAACGTCGTTAAGCACCAATCGCATTTCATCAAGCAGCGGCGTCATTCGTTCAGCCAGCGTCCGGCCTGCTTCGGTTGGCATAACGCTACGCGTGGTACGAATAAAAAGCGGCACGCCAAGCCTCACCTCCAGCGCCGTGATCCTTTCACTGACCGTGGAAGGCGACAGGCCCAGCTTTTTTGCCGCTACCCGAAAGCCCTTATCTTTAAAAACAGCGAGAAAAACCGCTAACTCATCCATTGCCCTTTCCCGTGATTGTTCGCTGTTGCGATCACCTTATTCGTATTGCACCCGATTATCAAACAGCGCCGCACAGGTTATAAATCAGACAACGCACTGCTTTCCGTAACGGAAAATCAAACTGACTGGAGCCCGCATATGAAAAACAAAAGTGTTCTTATTACCGGCGCGAACAAAAGCATCGGATTCGAAACGGCCAGACAGCTGGGCCTGCTGGGTTACAAAATTTGGCTGGGCAGCCGCGACAAAGAGCGTGGGCAAGCTGCCGTAGACAAACTTACCGGATGGGGCATCAACGCCCATTTGGTTATTATTGACGTCACCAAAACAGAAAGTATTGAGGAAGCTGTTCAGCAGGTGCTAAAGGAAGACGGGAAGCTGGATATTCTTATCAACAATGCCGGCATTTCGGGCGCGCAGCCGGTAGCCCCGAGCGCGCAAAGCATCAGCGATATTATGGCGGTATACGACACCAATGTTTTTGGCGTTATCAGGGTCACGCAGGCTTTTATTCCGCTACTTAAAGCCGCGCAGGAGGCCAGGGTTATTATGATCGGTAGCGGGCTGGGCTCGCTGACATGGGTCGCCGATCCCAGTCATCCTTATTCCCAAGTACAGGCAATGGGCTACACCAGTTCAAAAACGGCCGTTAATGCGATAACGGTCGCCTTCGCTAAAGAGCTTACCGCTTACGGTATCAGCGTGAACGCGGTCGATCCGGGCTATACCGCCACGGATTTCAACGGCCATTCCGGCCCCAGAACGGTTACCGAGGCTGCCGCCGGTATTGTCTGGCTGGCGGATCAGGCGCCTGGAGAGACCACCGCTGGCTTCTATTTCGATCAAAATCGCGCGCCGTGGTAATGCTTTAAAGCGTGTAATTATCTGAGCAGAGGTGATGCCCTCGCCTCTGCGATCGTGCCCCGCCTGACAGTATCAGCACCCCTTTCCCCGATAACAGATGCAAACCCGCCTGGACAAAAAGCGTTCTGTTGATACGCTGGATAACGACCAGGCCAACCGCCTCGTTTACAGCAGGCGCTCTGATTGACCTGCCAGTCGTACCCGTTCAAAGGTTGTGTATAAAAAAATAAGGGACTTAAAATGAAAAACAACATCGCCTGCCTGACCCTGGCCGCCACCGCCCTGCTGGGCTGTGCGGCTATGCCTGCCGCCGCCGCGCCTTTTCCGGCCACGCCTGATTTATCGGTGCCGGTTAGCCGTTACGTGACGCAGGTAAACGCAGATAAAAGCGTGACCTTCCGTCTTTTCGCGCCGGATGCAAAGCGGGTATCAGTCATTACCGGCTCCTCCCCGGATAGCTTTGTCTCTCACGATATGAGCAAGGATAAAAGCGGCGTGTGGTCGTGGAAAAGCGGCTCGCTGGCCCCGGATTTGTACGAATACTACTTTGATGTAGACGGCTTTCGTTCTGTCGATACCGGCAGCCGTTTTCAGAAGCCGCAGCGCCAGGTCAATACCAGCCTGATCCTGGTGCCGGGCAGTATTCTGGACGATCGCGCCGTGCCGCATGGCGATCTGTTGACGATGACTTACCACTCAAAAGAGCTGCATTCAGAGCGCAGGATGTTTGTCTGGACGCCGCCGGGCTATAGCGGCAAAAGCGAACCGCTGCCGGTGCTCTATTTCTATCATGGCTTTGGCGATACCGGACTTTCCGCTATTGACCAGGGACGCCTGCCGCAAATCATGGATAACCTACTGGCCGAAGGCAAAATCAAACCGATGCTGGTCGTTGTCCCGGATACAGAAACGGATATCGCTCAGGCGATCCCGGAAAATTTCCCGCCGAAAGATCGCCGCAAAACCTTTTACCTTCTTAATGCCAAAGCCGCAGACCGCGAACTCATGCACGATATTATTCCGCTGGTCGACGCCCGATTTAACGTGCGCCGGGATGCGAACGGCCGCGCGCTGGCCGGCTTATCGCAAGGCGGTTTTCAGGCTCTCTTTTCCGGCATGAACCATCTGGACAGCTTTGGCTGGCTGGCGACGCTGAGCGGCGTAACCAGCGTAACGGTGCCGGATACAGGCATTGCTCGTCAGCTCGACAGGCCCGAGGAGATTAACAGGCAGCTGCATAACTTCACCGTGGTGGTGGGCGAAAAAGATTCCGTTACCGGCCAGGATATTGCCGGGCTGAAAAACGAGCTGGAGAAAAAGCACATCAGGTTCGACTATAAAATGTATCCTGGCTTAAACCATGAGATGGATGTCTGGCGTCCGGCCTATGCCGAGTTCGTGCAGAAACTGTTTAAATAATGTTTTGCGCCTCCTTCAGGACTGGAGGGGGCGTTGGAATGATTTTGCGCCTGGTCTGTCGGCTAACGGCACCTTCATCATGTCGGGATGCAGCACTGCGCTGAGAATTTATTTTCGTTTTCGGACAGGAATGACCGCAGATGGAAGACATTAAGAATAAGTTCACCCAGCTGTACTGACGTGGGTAGCGTCGTAGCGTTAGCGACAGTAGAAGACCCGGCATGTGACGAACCTTCAGTTTGTAAACCGGACTTCTGGTGTGACCGGGAGCCATTCTTAATGATAAGAACCCGCAGCCGCTGACGTCACTGTTCGAAAACGTCGAAATACACAAAAGGAAATTGACTGATGCAGATACCTACGCTCATAACGGAACGTCTGTGGCTTAAACCGCTGGTTACAGAAGATGCGCCTCAGATTCAAAAGCTCTACCCGCATTGGGAGATTGTCCGCTATATGGTCGCCTCAGTACCTTGGCCTTATCCTGATAACGGCGCTGAGAATTACGTTAATAACGTTGCATTGCCCGATATGGCAAAAGGAATCGCCTGGTTCTGGACTATCAGACGTCGTGAGGCACCTGATGACCTTATGGGTTTAATTTGTCTTTATGACATTGAGGATAATAATCGTGGATTTTGGCTGGCGCCGGAGTATCAGAGGCAGGGCTATATGCGTGAGGCCAGTACTGTGGTTACAGATTATTGGTTTAATACATTAAATAAGCCGCTACTGCGAGCTCCGAAGGCTGCACTCAATAGCCGATCACAGCTTATTTCAGCCAGTAGCGGTATGCGGCTTATCAGGACGGGGAAGCAAGAATATGTCAGCGACCTGCTTGATTCCGAACTCTGGGAAATTACCCGCAACGAGTGGAATGCCCGTCAGGTTAACTGATATTTTTTATAAATACCCGCTTTCCGCTCTAAGACGAAGAGCGCCTTTTTATCCTTGCCGGGCTGCTAAACGCCAGAAGCGGATATCGGCTGTACAGCGAGATACAATCGGGCAGCATGTCCCTCAACCGCGTGTTGCAGGGATCTGTCCTTTTTGTTTTCTGCCGATGGTTCTTCCCTGAGTGACGAGACAGCTTTGCTGGCCAAATTTGACCCTCTGCGAAAATTTCCCATAGCGCTTCTACGGCCCGGGGCATCTTGCTGCAGCCCGGAAAAGCCTCATCTCAACGAAGATCCACAGGGCGCGGTCTTTACCTGCAATCCGCTGAGTTCAGGGGAGCTTTTCAGGATAGGCTAAAATTCTATAAGGAAGAGTCAGCAAAATACCCCAGAGTTACCACGCGGTTTATCAGAAAGAGGACGGGAAATGAAAATTACTGTGATTTTTGAGGATACAGGCATTGAAGAGGAGCATGATTTTGACACTAAACCTCGCGCCGGAGAGTTAGTAACTTTAGTACGCGATGGTAAGGATGCAGATTATATCGTTATAATTGAGCCTGATCCTGACCATACTCATGATAATGGGCGTGACGGATATCCTACAAAGGCCAGGGTCCGGCCGGCTTAATAAGCAATGATTTAACCGACCGCCCACCAAGGCGGTTTTTTGCATGGCCGGGAGCTAACCATCCTGACTGGCTTCGTACTGCTCACCTTAACCCTCCACGCAATGCCGGTATCAGACAGCATTTATCCTGCTAAAGCCGTCAAGGAGTAGATAATAGTATGGTCACTGAAGTGCCAGCTATTTGTTCAACTTAAGTATGGGTAAGTAAGTAATAAACTTCCTGCTGACGATTTAAAGAAAGTAATATTTGTACGAGCGAGGAAGTAATGTGAGCGATATGGTATAGCCGTAAAGTTCAATCATTAACTACGCGTAAGACGCCAGTCAAGAAAGTTGTAGTTTGCTATCAAAATGGCTTTTAACTTTCTCTAAGAAAGATCGTATCGTTTCCCCCCAAGGTCCGGGGCAGAACTCTCCCTGACTGATAGCGCCAAATGCCTCTGTAAGCGCACCATCGTTTAACGACAGTAAATCATCAGTTTCCTGGTAAACTTTCATAGCTGTTTTGGGGTTTTCGGTTTCTAAGTAGCTGTCCAGTATTTCTTCTATCGTTTCGCCAAACAGATCGTAATCCTGACCAAAAAAAACCCGTACAAGCGTCCCGACATTTTTATAATTTTTAGCCATTGCCAGCCTCAAAAAGAAGGATATGAAGTAATAAACATGCGAAAAAGCACGCTGCCATTTAGCAAGACGCTGAAGAAACGCTGATTTTATTAAGAAAGTGGTGCCGATAATAGGAGTCGAACCTACGACCTTCGCATTACGAATGCGCTGCTCTACCAACTGAGCTATATCGGCTTTCAGGAGGGATACTGCGGTCACTACGTTAAAAAAAACCTGACGCGGAGTCAAGCGCCTGCGGACTAAATGATGACTTTATAATCAACAGGTAACGCTCGCCCCGTTTTTTGCCTGCTCTGCTTTTCTTACTCTCTTCTGGCCTGTCTGGCGGTTCGCGGTCTGCTCGTCCTTCCGCGTTACTTCCGCCCTTCCAACAGCATGCGCATCGCCAGGCCGGTTAACACCGTGCCCATCAGCCAGCGCTGAAGCTTTTGCCACGTTGGGCGCCGTGCCAGAAAGCCAGCAATACTGCCAGCGGCAAAGATAAGTGAGCCATTAACCAGCATACTGATTGCGATTTGGGTAAAGCCAAGCTGCAAAGACTGGGACAATACGTCGCCCTGCTCCGGCCGGATAAACTGCGGCAACAGCGTGAGGTAAATAACTGCCGCTTTAGGATTTAACAGGTTGGTCAGCAAGCCCATAGTAAACAGCTTACGGGTGCTGTCGGGCGGCAGGTCGCGCAGCGCAAAAGGTGATTTACCGCCGAAAACAGCCTGCCAGGCCATATAAAGCAGATAGCAGGCGCCCGCAATGCGCAGCGCCTCATAAGCCAGCGGCACCGCCATAACCAGCGCGGTGATGCCCAGCGCGGCGCAGACCATATAGAAAATAAAACCGAGCGCCACGCCGCTCAGCGAGACAAAGCCCGCGCGGCGGCCCTGGCACAGGGAGCGGGAAAGCAGATAGATCATATTCGGGCCTGGCGTCAGCACCAGCCCGAAAGCGATAGCCGCGAAGGGAAGCAGTTGGGAAAACGTAACCATCAGAACCTTCCTTTTAGTTCAGGTACTTATCTCCCTGGGGGACTTAAGCCACCTCCCTGTGGCCTACGCACTCAGCTGCGTACAGTGTCGTTGCCGAAAACCACCCATTTGTAGGTGGTCAGCGCCTCCAGCCCCATCGGGCCGCGCGCGTGCAGCTTCTGGGTGCTGACCGCCACTTCCGCGCCCAGGCCAAACTGTCCGCCGTCGGTAAAGCGCGTGCTGGCGTTAACGTATACCGCTGAAGAATCAACCTCGTTAACAAAACGCTCTGCGTTCACAATGCTGCGCGTGAGGATCGCGTCGGAGTGCTGCGTGCCATATTCACGAATATGCGCGACAGCCTCGTCCAGTCCGTCCACCAGCTTCACGTTGAGATCCAATGCCAGCCATTCATCGCGATACTGTTCTTCCGTCACCGCGCTGACCACCGCCGGGCCTTGTTGCAGCAGCGGCAGCGAGCGCGGATCGGCGTGCAGATTAATACCTTCATCCTGCATACGCGCGCTTAGCGCAGGCAGGAACGCCTCGGCTATCGCCGTATGCACCAGCAGCGTCTCTACGGAATTACAGGCGCTGGGACGCTGTTTTTTGGCGTTAACGATCACGTTTAACGCCGCCGCAGCGTCCGCGTTACTATCGACAAAAATATGGCAAACGCCGATCCCGCCGGTGATCACCGGAATGGTCGACTGCTCGCGGCACAGCTTGTGCAGGCCAGCGCCGCCGCGCGGGATCAGCATATCGACATAGCGATCCAGCTTCAGCAGCTGGTTGACCAGCTCGCGATCCGGGCTTTCAATCGCCTGTACCGCGCCCGCCGGTAAGCCGTGCTCCTTCAGCGCGTCCTGGATCACGCGCACGGTCGCGCCATTGGTGCGATAAGTCTCTTTACCGCCGCGCAGGATCGCCGCATTGCCCGTTTTCAGGCACAGCGAGGCGACATCCACCGTCACGTTCGGACGCGCTTCATAAATCACGCCCACCACGCCCAGCGGCACGCGCCGACGTTCAATACGCAGCCCGCTGTCCAGCACGCCACCGTCCATCACTACGCCGACCGGATCGGCCAGATGGCACACCTGACGCACGTCGTTCGCAATCCCTTGCAGCCTGGCAGGATTAAGCATCAGGCGATCCAACAGCGCCTCGTTCAGGCCGTTTTTGCGGGCGTCCGCCAGGTCAAGTTCGTTAGCGGCCAGGATATCCGCGCTCTGCGCTTCCAGACGATCCGCAATGGTCATCAGGACCTGATTTTTTTGTGCGGCGGAGAGCACCGCCAGCTGGTAAGAAGCGGCTTTCGCGGCTTTACCCATTTCTTCAAGCATCTGCTGCTCCTTAACTGACGATCATATCGTCACGGTGAACCGCGACCGGGCCATATTCGTAGCCTAAAATTTCGCTGATTTGCTGGGAATGGTGCCCGGCTATCATCCGCATCGCATCGCTGTTATAGCGGCAGACGCCGTGCGCCACATCGCGCCCTTGCAGGCTGCGAATGCGGATCACCTCGCCGCGCGAGAAGTTGCCGCTGATTTCACGGATACCTTTTGGCAGCAGCGAGCTGCCGCGTTCCAGCATGGCGGCCAGCGCGCCGTCGTCGATGGTGATCTCGCCCGCCGGCGGCGCGCCGAAGATCCAGCGCTTGCGGTTCTCCAGCGGCGTTTGCAGCGCGTGGAAGCGGGTGCCGACCGGCTTGCCGTCGATCGTATCGCCAATCACGCCCGCGCGGCTGCCGGCGGCGATAATGGTATCGATACCGGCGCGGCAGGCCACGTCGGCAGCCTGAAGCTTGGTCGCCATACCGCCGGTTCCCAGGCCGGAGACGCTGCCGCCCGCCAGCTCGCGCAGCGCATCGTCAATACCGTGCACGTCGCGGATCAGCTCCGCCTGCGGATTATTGCGCGGATCGGCGGTAAACAGGCCGGCCTGATCGGTCAGCAGCAGCAGCTTGTCGGCCCCGGCCAGCATTGCAGCAAGCGCGGACAGGTTATCGTTGTCGCCGACTTTAATTTCTGCCGTCGCCACCGCGTCGTTTTCATTGATAACCGGCACGATATGGTTATCCAGTAAGGCCCGCAGCGTATCGCGCGCGTTCAGAAAGCGCTCGCGATCTTCCAGGTCGGCACGCGTCAGCAGCATCTGGCCGATATGAATGCCGTAGATGGAAAAGAGCTGCTCCCACAGCTGGATCAACCGGCTCTGCCCCACCGCAGCCAGCAGCTGCTTTGAGGCGATGGTCGGCGGCAGTTCCGGGTAGCCCAGGTGCTCACGTCCGGCGGCCATTGCGCCTGAGGTAACGATCACAATCCGGTGGCCTGCCGCGTGCTGCTGCGCGCACTGACGCACCAGTTCGACAATATGTGCCCGGTTCAGCCGACGCGATCCGCCGGTTAATACGCTGGTCCCCAGTTTAACGACCAGGGTCTGGCTGCTGCTCATTGTTTCCTGCCATAGCTTTAAAAAGGTGAAGAAGACGTTTTATCAGGTGTGGTGCCGGAAGCCAACAGCCGCCGCCCGAAAAGGCGTAAAAACACGGTGCAAGTCGCTAGTCCAGAAACGGGGAATTAACAAGAAGTGAGAATAAATGTAATAAAAGTTTCATCTCCTCAGGGTAAAACGTTCGTGCCCCGAACAACGTCATCGGGCCATTTAAAATTTTACTCATTTGGGAATAACAACAAAATGAAGAAAAGCGCACTGGCAATCCTGACCGCCGCTCTGGCTATGACCACGGCAGCCCAGGCCGCAGAAATTTATAATAAAGACGGTAATAAACTCGATTTCTACGGCAAGCTGAAAGCCATGCATTATTTAAGCGACGCGGACAGCAATGACGGCGACAAATCTTACGTACGTATTGGGTTTAAAGGCCAGACGCAGATTAACGACCTGATGTCAGGCTACGGCCAGTGGGAATATCACGTGCCGTTGAACAACGCGGAAAGCGACGGCACCACCGGCACCAAAACGCGTTTAGGCTTCGCCGGTCTGAAATTCGGCGACTACGGATCCATCGACTATGGCCGTAACTACGGCCTGATTTACGACGTGGAAGCCTATACCGATATGATGCCGGAATTTGGCGCCACCGCGTATACCAAAGCTGATAACTATATGCTGACCCGTACCAACGGCGTGGCGACTTACCGCAACACCAACTTTTTTGGTCTGGTCGACGGCCTGAAGTTCGCCTTGCAGTATCAGGGCAAAAATGAGAGCAGCAGCCGCTCTAACGCCACGTCCAACGGCGACGGCATGGCGGCGTCGGTAGCCTATACGCTGATGCAGGGCCTGACGATTAATGGCGCTATCTCTTCTTCCGACCGCACCAACGGTCAGCAGGCCAGCGTTTACGGTCGCGGCGACAAGGCGGATGCCTGGGCGACCGGCCTGAAGTATGACAACAACAGCGTTTACCTGGCCGCCACCTACGCCGAAACGCGCAATATGTCGCCCATCAGCGGCACGGCACGCATTAATGACGCCAACGTTGCCGTTAACGGTTACGCTAACTATCTGCAAAATATCGAGCTGGTGGCGCAGTATCAGTTTGATAACGGCTTCCGCCCTTCTCTGGCCTATGTGCAAACCAAAGCGAAAGATATTGAGAACGGCGTGGGCGATGCGGATATTTATAAATTTGCGGACGTGGGCGCGACTTACTACTTCAATAAAAATATGTCCGCGTTTGTGGATTACAAAATCAACCTGCTGGATGACGATAATAAGCTGGCGCAGAATACCGACGATATCGTTGCGGTAGGCGTAACTTACCAGTTCTGATTTAAATGTGAGCCGCACGGATGCGGTTGTTGTGCCCCTCGTTATGTGTCTGTAAGCAAAGGCTGGCAATCGCCAGCCTTTTTTTATGGGTGCGCAGACAAAAGCGCAGGGAGCAATTAAGCGCCGCCCTGCGTTTTTTTATGCGGTCAGCTTTACCGGCTCGTCAGCGAAATCCGCAGCGGGTTTCAGACCCAGCTCCAGCTCTTCCAGCAGCGCTTTCAGGCGCACGTGGAAATTACGCAGCGTCTCTTCCAGGCGTTCGTTGTTTTCCTTTCCTTTAATTGCCGAAGGCTTCCAGTTGCCCTCTTTATCGAACAGGCCGAAGTGATACTCATAGGTGAAGTGATCTTCCTGTGCTTCCAGCTCCATCCACCAGCCCCAGAACTCACGCAGTTCCGGCGCAGGTTTCACATTGACGCAAACGGCCAGACAGTCGAAGAAGAAGCGCTCATCCACACATTTGGCCTCGCGGATATAAGGTCCTAATGTGCCGAAACGCTTCATTAAGCGGCTTTTGGGATGCCCACTCGGTAACGCCATTGTTAAAACTCCTTTGTTGAGCCCGTTAGTTTTCGCTAAGCGTTAATATTTAGCCACTCAGCGTGTTAATCGTTTAGCTAACCAGTCAACAATATCACGTAATGCTTTATCAAAGTTGCTCAATACAGGCGAAAGTGCGATTGGCATCAGCTTACCGTCGAGCGAGGAATTCACGATCAGCTTTGATTCCTCCGCCGGGCTGAAAGGATCGTTCGGCCAGTAAGCGGACAGCATCGGCGTTGGGCAGCGGCGGCCCAGCAGCCCCTGGGTTTTCAGCGAGTAGCGGCTCAGCTCGACCCGCAGCGCGGAATCGGCGGCCGATGCCATGCCCAGCCGGCTGGCCAACACGTCCATATACATTTCGGGAATGCTGTCCTGCAACGCGCTATCGCACAGCAGGCTGTGTACCACCGGCCCCAGACAGGCCACGGCGCGCAGTCGAGGCGCTTCCAGCCAGGCCAGCCGCACGGCAATGTTGCCGCCAAAGCGATAGCCGAAAGCGGCCACGCGGGTATGATCGACCCAGGCAACGTTTTCCAGCTGTTTTAACACCTGCTGGTGCAGAAAACTGGAATCCTGCGTCAGCTTCCATTTTGCAGAGAAGCCGACCGAAGGCATGTCGATGGTCAGCATTGCGATGCCACGCGGCGCAAGGTAGTCGTGGAAAAGGCGATAGTGATCGGTTTGCAGTGAATCCAGGCTGCTGCACAGCAGCACCGTAGGATAAGGCGCGCGGGCTTTTTCCGGCATATGCAAAAAGCCAAAAATGGAACTGCCGCCGGGAATGGTGAACTCCAGCTCTTTCAGCTCGCCCGGCAGTCTTGAGGTGGCCTCTTCATAGGCACGATTCGCCAGCTGCTGCGCCTGATCGGCCAGCTCATCGCCTTTCAGATGCGGATAGCCCGCTACGCCGTACAGGTTAGCAGCGTGCAGCCAGCACTGGCCCGCTTCGGCATCGGTAGCCGCCGAGGCGGCTTTATCCTGCCAGCGCGCGGCCTGCTGCGACCATTCGTAGATCCAGTTGCCGCCGCGATAGCCAATCACCGTATCCAGCAGCTGTTCATCAGTGTGGTCGGCGCGGCTGCTGGCTATCCTGGCCAGCACTTCGCCAATCTCCAGCGGCGACAGTCCCCGCCACGTCCAGAGCAGACGATTAACCATCCGATACCAGCCTGCATGGCTGTCGCCTTCCAGCGCGGAATGCAGCGGCAGCGGCTTGTGATGATGCAGGCGCCGGATCAGGGAGGAGGTTTCAGGATGCTTAAAGCGGGGTTTAAAGAGTTCTTCGCTGAGATTTTTAGGCGACATAGTACGATCCTTCGACATACGGAGAATCGTCTTAGTCTATAGCAGCCTGGCGGCTGACGCGAACCGTAAAACGCGCAACGCCCGGCGGAACCGGGCGTTTTGATTGAGCTAAATCAACCTTTTACGATTGGCGGGATATACACCACGCCCATATCCCACGGCTGTTCAATCCAGGTATTCTGTGGAATATCCACGACATAGTCGTCCACCAGCGGACGACCGGCCGGTTTGGCGAAAATAGTCACGAAACGCGCTTTTGGATACATATCGCGGATCGCCTGAGCGGTGCCGCCGGTATCGACCAGATCGTCAATTACGATAAAGCCTTCGCCGTCGCCTTCCGCGCGCTTCAGCACGTGCATTTCACGCTGGTTGTCGTGATCGTAGCTGGAGATGCACACGGTATCGACATAGCGGATGCAGAGTTCGCGAGCCAGCAGCGAAGCGGGCACCAGGCCACCGCGGCTGACCGCAATAATGCCTTTCCACTGTTCGACAGGAAGCAGGCGCTGGGCCAGTTTACGGGCATGGATTTGCAGCATGTCCCAGGTGACGACGTATTTTTCACTCATAAAAGGAGTCCCGGCCGATAATAACGGCTTAAAAATGTACAATGGGATGGGTTGCGCGGAATTATAGAGATCTGAGCCGCTAAAAACCAGCACAGGATAGCCCGGAAGGTGCTTTTTTGCCGAAGCGAACTAAGCATGCCTCTGGAAACAATGATATTCTTTGGGTTTGCTGCGTCAGATACTGACCAACCCTATCACAAATGCTCACTCCCGCGCCGCTGGCCGGGGATGTCGACACAGGAGATTTAACGTGTCCGAACTTTCTCAACTGTCACCACAGCCGCTGTGGGATATCTTCGCCAAAATCTGTTCAATCCCGCATCCTTCTTATCATGAGGAAGAGCTGGCTAACTATGTGCTGAGCTGGGCTGGCGAGCAGGGTTTTGTCACCTTTCGCGACGAAGTGGGCAATATTCTGATCCGCAAGCCGGCCACGAAAGGGCTGGAGCACCTCAAGCCGGTCGCGCTGCAGGCGCATCTGGATATGGTGCCGCAGAAAAACAACGACACCACCCACGATTTCACCAAAGATCCAATTCAGCCATGGGTTGATGGCGAATGGGTCAAGGCGCGCGGTACCACGCTGGGCGCCGATAACGGCATCGGCATGGCGTCCGCGCTGGCGGTGCTGGCGGATAAAACCGTCGAGCACGGCCCGCTGGAAGTGCTGCTGACCATGACCGAAGAGACCGGCATGGTCGGCGCTTTCGGTCTGCAACCGGGCTGGCTGCAGGCGGATATCCTGATCAATACCGACTCGGAAGAGGAAGGCGAGATCTATATGGGCTGCGCGGGCGGCATTGATTTTACCACCACGCTGCCGCTGAGCCGCGAAGCGGTGCCGGCCGGTTACGAGCATATCCAGCTGATCCTGAAAGGCCTGAAGGGCGGCCACTCCGGTGCGGATATTCATCTGGGCCTGGGCAACGCCAACAAACTGCTGGCCCGTTTCCTGTTCGCACACGCCAAAGCGCTGGATCTGCGCCTGGTGGATTTCACCGGCGGCACGCTGCGTAACGCTATCCCGCGTGAGGCGATGGCGACGCTGGCTGTTCCGGCCGACAAGCTCGACCAGCTAAAAGGCATGGCGCTGCACTATCTGGAAACCCTGCGCAACGAGCTGGGTCTGAAAGAGAAAAACATCAATATCGTGGTGGAAAATATCGCCGCTAACGACCAGGCGCTCTCCACCATCAGCCGCGACGCCTTTATTGCGCTGCTGAACAGCACGCCAAACGGCGTGATCCGCAACTCCGACGTGATGAAAGGCGTGGTGGAAACCTCGCTGAACGTTGGCGTGGTGTCGATTAAGGATGACGAAGCACGTATCAACTGCCTGGTGCGCTCGCTGATCGACAGCGGCAAAGATTACCTGGTGGAAACGCTGACGGCGCTGGGCGATCTGGCGGGTGCGAAAACCGTGGCGAAAGGCAGCTATCCAGGGTGGCAGCCCGATGCCTCTTCGCCGGTGATGGCGCTGGTGGAAGAAACCTACAAAAAGCTGTTTAACAAAGCGCCGAATATTCAGGTGATCCATGCGGGTCTGGAATGCGGCCTGTTTAAAAAACCTTATCCGGATATGGATATGGTTTCTATTGGCCCCACCATCACCGGCCCACACTCGCCGGATGAGCAGGTGCATATTGGCAGCGTCGGCCTTTACTGGCAGCTGCTGACCGCGCTGTTGAAGGCGATCCCGGCTAAGTAAAACAGGACGGGCGAAGCACCACGCTTCGCCCGTTTTCTCTCCCGCTCGCAATCTCGCTCAGGGCAACGTACGCGGCATTAAATCCCCAGCAGTAATTGTCTTTCCAATTGCGGATTCAGCAAAGTTACGTGCAGCCCGACCAGACGCACGCCGCGCCCTGCCCGCCGCTCTTCCCAGGTTTTTTTCGCCACGTCGATCAGGTCTTCTTTATTCAGCACTGGCCAGACGTGCTCCTGGGTCGTCTGCTGGAAATCGTCAAACTTCAGCTTTACGCCCTGCCTGGCGATCAGCAGATCGGGCTTAATCACCTTTAGCCGCCGTTCCAGCTCCGCATAGAGAAAATCGATGATTTCCAGGCACGCTTCCCATTCATGAATATCCGCCGACAGCGTGCGCTCCACGCCCAGCGATTTACGCAGGCGATCCGTTACCACCTCGCGCTCGTCGATGCCGTTACAGCGCTCCCACAGCACGCGGCCAAACTTGCCGAAGCGCTTTAGCAGCGCGGCCAGATCCGTTTTCTGCACGTCGGCGCAGGTGTGCAGCCCCAGCTCCTCCAGCTTTTTCGCGGTGACCTTGCCGACGCCGGGTATTTTTGCCAGCGGCAGCGTCAGCAGAAACTGCGGGAGTTCCTGCGGCGTGATCACAAACTGGCCGTCCGGCTTATTCATATCCGAAGCGATTTTTGCGACGAATTTAATCGGCGCCACCCCGGCCGACGCGGTGAGATCCAGTTCGCGGGCGATGGTCTGCCGGATCTCCCGCGCCATCAGCGTGGCGGATCCGTGGCAGTGCGGGCTGTCGGTAACGTCCAGGTAGGCCTCGTCCAGCGACAGCGGTTCGATAAGCGAGGTATAGCGCGAGAAAATATCCCGAATATGCGCGCTGGCTTCTTTATAAGCGTCAAAACGGCCGGGGATCACTTTCAGATGCGGGCAAAGCTTAAGGGCCGTCGCGGTCGCCATCGCGCTGTGCACGCCAAACTTCCTGGCGGGATAGTTAGCGGTGCTGATCACGCCGCGCTTGTGCTGGCTGCCGCCAATAGCGATAGGGATATTGCGCAGGCTGGGATCGTCGCGCATCTCCACCGCCGCATAAAAGCAGTCCATATCTACATGTATAATCTTGCGCATTCGCCCCTCCGCCAGCACTGGATAAGTATACAGGCAGCGAGCGCGTTTTCAACAGGTTAACGGGCGGCCGAAGCGCAGCGGCAGCGGCCTGGCGCAACTTTTCTCGGTTTTTTCTACGCGGCTCTCTTGATAAAAAAATAGACAATGCTAATGTGACGCAGCTTTTACGGATATTTCCGAAACTGCGAGTCAACCACGTCTTCGGACGGCGTATCAACCCTACTATCAAGGGAACCAGAATGGGCAAAATCGCACTGCTGTTTGCGATGTTTTTTCTGCCAGCCGTTGTTTTCGCCAGCGCGCCGGTCGCACCGATCGCTCCTCTGGCGCCGGTAAGCAAAGAGTTAAAGAAGCAGTTACTCGGCACACCTGTTTATATTCAGATCTTTAAAGAAGAACGCACGCTTGAGCTGTATGGCAAAATCGGCACCGAATATCGGCTGCTCGACAGCTACCGTATCTGTAATTTCTCCGGCGGGTTAGGCCCTAAACGTCGCCAGGGCGATTTTAAAAGTCCGGAAGGGTTTTATAGCGTGGGGCTTTCCCAGCTGAAGCCGGACAGCCGCTTTTATCGCGCTATTAATACGGGTTTTCCAAACGAATATGACCGCCAGCAGGGTTATGAAGGGAAATACCTGATGATCCACGGGAACTGCGTTTCCGTGGGCTGCTATGCCATGACGGATGCCAATATCGACGATATCTATCGCTATGTGGAAGCGGCGCTGCGCAACGGCCAGCCGCGCGTGGCCGTCAGCATTTATCCATTCCGCATGACCGACAGCAACCTGCAGCGCCATCGCTATTCGGTTTATTTCAGCTTCTGGCAGCAGCTCCAGCCCGGCTACGCCGAGTTTGTGAAAAACCGCCAGCCGCCGGCAATGGGCGTCAGCGGCGGCAAGTACGTGCTGAACAGCCCGTTGCTGAACGATGCCACCAGCCAGTCAGCGCTGGCGCTCTCCGAGGCAAAATAACGCCCAGTCGCCTGGCGCAATTTTGTGCCAGGTTTCGTTGCCCGTTAAGGGCTGAGTGGCGATCACCGTGACCACGTCATCCGGCGTGGTCTGCTTCTGAAAATCTATCTCCACGTCCTGATCCAGCAGCGTCGCTTTACCGAACGGCGCGCGACGCGTGATCCAGAACAGATTGGTCGAGCAGAACGCCATCAGATAGCGGCCATCCGACAGCAGCATATTAAATACGCCCTTTTCCCGCAGTTCCGTCGCCAGCTCCGCAATATAGCGAAACACCGCCGGCCAGTTGCCCGGCGTGCGCGGGTAGCGCGTGGTCAGCTTATGCAGCAGCCAGCAGAACGCCTGCTCGCTGTCCGTCTCGCCTATCGGGCGAAAAGGGCCGGTTTCCAGCCCGCGATAGCCTTTCAGCTGGCCGTTATGCGCGTAGGTCCAGTTGCGTCCCCACAGCTCGCGGGTAAAAGGATGGGTGTTTTCCAGCGACACCTCGCCACGGTTCGCCTGACGAATATGCGCCACCACCGAGCAGGATTTTATCGGATAATCCTGCACCAGGCGCGCTATCGGCGAATTAAAGCTGGGCTGCGGATCTTTAAACGTCCGGCAGCCTTTCCCTTCGTAAAAGGTGATGCCCCAACCATCCTTATGCGGGCCGGTTTTTCCGCCGCGCTGCACAAGCCCGGTAAAGCTGAAACAGATGTCCGTAGGGACATTCGCGCTCATCCCGAGCAGTTCGCACATAGCCGTTCCTCGCGTCAGTTACTTCGCCATCTCTTTTTCAATCAGCAGGATCAGGATATGAATAACTTTGATATGAATTTCCTGAATGCGATCGGCGTAGCCAAAGTGCGGCACGCGGATTTCCACATCGGCCGTTCCGGCCATTTTGCCGCCGTCCTTGCCGGTCAGGGTAATCACTTTCATTCCCTGCGCGCGCGCCGCCTCTACCGCTTTAATCACATTAGCAGAGTTGCCGGAAGTCGAAATGCCCAGCAGCACGTCGCCCGCGCGGCCCACGGCCTCAACATAGCGTGAGAAGATATGATCGTAACCAAAATCGTTGCCCACGCAGGAGATATGGCTGACGTCGGAGATAGCGATTGCCGGATAGCCGGGACGGTTGTCGCGATAGCGGCCGGTCAGCTCCTCGGCGAAGTGCATGGCGTCGCAGTGTGAACCGCCGTTGCCGCAGGAAAGCACCTTGCCGCCGGCTTTGAATGAATCCGCCAGCAGTACCGCAGCACGCTGAATAGCATGGATATTGGCGTCATCGCTGAGGAAATTATTGAGCGTGTCCTGTGCTTCACTCAGCTCGGCGCGAATGATGTCCTGATACATAGGGAGAGTCCTTTTAGGTGAGGTCTGCGGCAGTTTAGCAAGTTGCCACGCGGGCGAAAAGCGCCCTGCCCGTTCACGCGGCGCTTTGCCCTGTGCCGGTCGCGCTTTGTGAGCCAGGTTGTAATTATCATGTAAATAGATTGATAAAGAAAATCATCTCTATTACATCTGTAGCTAACAGGTCAGACCTCTTACAACTTACGGAGCGATGGTTATGATGGTTTTCAGTTGCGTGGCGACAATTTTGCTCATTGGCGCGCTGTTTTATCACCGTGTTAACCTGCGGCTGGCGAGCCTGCTCGTGCTGCTCTGGACGGCAGCCTGGGCGATGGCTGGCGTCTGGACGCCGTGGCTGCTGGTACCGTTAGCGATTATTCTGCTGCCCTTCAACGTGCTGCCGCTGCGGCAGGCGCTTTTTTCCAGACCGATGTTGAAGACCTTCCAGAAAGTGATGCCGCCGATGTCGCGCACGGAAAAAGAAGCGATCGACGCCGGCACTACCTGGTGGGAAGGCGATCTGTTTCGCGGACGGCCGGACTGGAACAAACTGCATGACTATCCGCAGCCAAGGCTGACGCCGGAAGAGCAGGCTTTTCTGGATGGCCCGGTAGAAGAAGCGTGCCGACTGGCTAATGATTTTCAGATAACCCATGAGATGGCCGACCTGCCGCCGGAGCTGTGGGCTTATCTGAAAGAGCAGCGTTTCTTCGCGATGATCATCAAAAAAGAGTACGGCGGCCTTGAGTTCTCCGCCTATGCCCAGGCGCGCGTGCTGCAAAAGCTGGCGGGCGTTTCCGGTATCCTGGCGATTACCGTTGGCGTGCCTAACTCGCTTGGCCCAGGCGAGCTGTTGCAGCATTACGGCACCGACGAGCAGAAAGATTACTATCTGCCCCGGCTGGCTAGCGGCCTGGAAATCCCTTGTTTTGCGCTGACCAGCCCGGAAGCGGGTTCCGACGCGGGCGCTATCCCGGACGTGGGCGTGGTGTGCCGGGGCGAGTGGCAGGGCCAGCAGGTGCTGGGAATGCGGCTGACCTGGAACAAGCGCTATATCACGCTGGCACCGGTCGCCACGGTGCTGGGCCTGGCGTTTAAGCTTTCCGATCCCGACCATCTGCTGGGCGAAAAAGAAGAGCTGGGCATTACCTGCGCGCTGATCCCTACCCAGACGCCGGGCGTGGAAATCGGCAAGCGCCACTTCCCGCTCAACGTACCTTTCCAGAACGGCCCGACGCGCGGCGACGCTATTTTCGTGCCGATTGACTATATTATCGGCGGGCCGGCGATGGCCGGTCAGGGCTGGCGGATGCTGGTGGAATGCCTCTCGGTCGGACGCGGCATCACGCTGCCGTCCAACTCCACCGGCAGCCTGAAAAGCATCGCGCTGGCTATTGGTGCCTATGCCCATATCCGTCGCCAGTTCCGTCTGCCTATCGGCAAGATGGAAGGGATCGAAGAGCCGCTGGCGCGCATCGCCGGAAACGCTTATGTGATGGACGCGGCCGCCTCGCTGATCACCAGCGGCATTATGCTGGGCGAGAAACCGGCGGTGCTCTCCGCTATCGTAAAATATCACTGCACCCATCGCGGCCAGCGCGCCATTATGGATGCGATGGATATCGCCGGCGGTAAAGGCATTATGCTGGGTAAAAGCAATTTCCTGGCCCGAGCCTATCAGGGCGCACCGATCGCCATTACCGTTGAGGGCGCGAACATTCTGACCCGCAGCATGATCATCTTCGGTCAGGGTGCTATTCGTTGTCATCCCTATATCCTTGCGGAAATGGCGGCGGCCCAGGATCATAATCTGCACGCGTTTGATAAAGCGTTGTTTCACCATGTCGGCCACGTCGCCAGCAATAATCTGCGTAGCCTGTGGCTGGGCCTGACCGCTGGCCGCACCAGTAAAACGCCGACCCGCGATGCAACCCGCCGTTACTATCAGCATCTGAACCGCTTAAGCGCCAACCTGGCCCTGCTTTCTGATATTTCGATGTCGGTACTGGGCGGCAGCCTGAAACGCCGCGAACGCATCTCTGCACGCCTCGGCGACGTGCTCAGCCAGCTTTATCTCGCCTCCGCCACGCTGAAGCGTTATGAAGACGAAGGCCGCAACGAGGCCGATCTGCCGCTGGTGCACTGGGGCGTGCAGGATGCGCTGAACCAGGCCGAAACCGCTATTGAGGATCTGCTGCGCAACTTCCCGAACCGGCTGGTCGCGGGTCTGTTGCAGGTTGTCTTCTTCCCGCTGGGCCGCCGCTGCCGCGCACCTTCCGACCGGCTTGACCATCAGCTGGCGCGTATTCTGCAAGTGCCTTCAGCCACACGTACTCGCTTAGGGCGCGGCCAGTATCTGACGCCGGGCGAAAATAACCCGGCAGGCCAGCTGGAAGAAGCATTAACGGACGTGATAGCGGCGGAAGCTATCCATGACAGGCTGAATAAGAAAGCGCAAAAGCCGCTCTCCTTTACCCGTCTGGACAAGCTGGCGCAAAAAGGCCTGGTGGAAAAATGGCTGACGGAAGAAGAGGCCGCCGTGCTGACGCGTGCCGAAGCCAGTCGCCTGCGCTCCATTAACGTGGACGAGTTTGAGGCGGATGCACTGGCAACGCAGCCGGTAAAGCAGCAGGATGATCCTCTGCATAAGGATCGGACGGAGAAAAGCCAGCCGCAGGCAGAAACCGAACGCAAAACGGAAGCCGCCTGAGTTGTCCGGCAGTCGTCGTGAAAGGTAGCGGCCTCGGCAATGGAATAAGGGAACCGGAAACGGTTCCCTTTTTGGCTTAACCGCCTCCGCTTTCTCAAGCAGGCCCTCTTTGTGCAGATCGGCTACACGCCTGCTTTCCTGAACCCGGTTTAAAATTAAGGCGAAACGAAGCAGATAAAGGGACAGAAAGCATGTATCCAGCCGAAGCGGCATTAAAGGCTTTGCTTGATCAAAGGGCAGAGAAGACCTTTCCCGCCCTTGCTATGGCTATTGGCAAAGGCGATAAACTAATATGGCAGGCGGCAGCGGGCTACGCTGATGCTAAAAACCACCTCAGGGCCACGCCGGAAACGCTGTTTGGCATTGGCAGCATCACCAAGGTTTTTGTAGCGGTCATCATCCTGCAGCTGGTTGAAGAAGGCTCCCTGACGCTTGACGCTTTCCTCGCAGACTGGCTGGCGGAAGAGAGCCTGGCAGGCGTCGCCAATGCAGAAACCGTTACCGTCAGGCAGCTGCTTGCACATTATTCCGGGATACCCAGCTGGGAAAACCAGCAGGCATGGATTTATGCAGCGCGCGGTCGGGAGGTCAAACCGGATAAGATATGGCTGCCGGAGGAAAACCTGGACTTTATCCGGGGGAAAAGCCCGCTCTGCCAGCCCGGAGAAGCCTTTCACTATTCCAACAGCAACTTTACGTTACTGGGTTTATTGATTGAAAAAGTCACCTCCCACGCGTTCGAAGAAGCCTTGCGCCAAAGAATCATCGGCCCGTTGCGGCTAAAAAATACCTTTCTTGAAACGTCGTTTTCTTCAGGCAGGAAAAACCTGGCGAAAAGATTTCACAGGCTGGATGCGCATTTTATTAAAAATGCCGGGATCTCAGCTTATTTCAAGGCAGAGCCTGGCGATCTTCTGGACGTTTCCGCCGTTAATCTGTCCGTTGAGTGGGCTGCCGGCGGCATCGTTTCTACCGCACAGGATGTGATGACTTTTATACTGGCGCTGAAAAATGGAAAATTGCTCAATCCTGAAAGCATGGCGGCAATGCAGCGCTGGTTGCCGGCCGATAGCGGAGAAATGGGGTTAAGCTTATTCAGAATAAATACCGATGGCGGGACGGCTACAGGACATGGCGGCAACGTGCTCGGCGCCAGCGCCTGCGTATGGTGGTATGAAAAAGCCAACTGTGCGGTCGCCCTTCTCACCAATGTAGGTTCAATGCATGCGGCCCCTGAGGCTGACTGCGCAAGCGCACTTTTTAAAAACTCTGCGGCAGGTAGCCTGGCCCGACAAATCGCCGCGCATTATTAACCCCTTAAAGTCTGGCGCGGTGCGGCGTCCGGCCCGCCAGGCCGATGCCAGCGCCCTCCGGCAATGCCATACCGCACGGTGAAACGCGGTACAGCCTTAAAAATTACAGGTATAATCCCTGAATTATTCAACAGCCTCAGAAACGAAAATGACAAAACTTACCTTACAAGAGCAGATGCTGAAAGCTGGATTAGTGACCAGCAAAAAAATGGATAAGGTCCAGAGAACGGCTAAAAAATCACGGGTTCAGGCTCGCGAGGCAAGAGCGGCCGTGGAAGAAAATAAAAAAGCCCAGCTTGAGCGCGATAAGCAGCTAAACGAGCAGCAGAAACAGGCGGCTTTATCCAAAGAGTATAAGGCTCAGGTGAAGCAGCTGATTGAAATGAACAGGATCGTTGTTGCAAGAGGCAATATTGATTTTAACTTCACGGATAACAATCTTATTAAGAAAATTACCGTGGATAAGCTTACTCAGGCGCAGCTGACAAGCGGTCGCCTCGCCATCGCTCGTCTCACGAGTGATAACGGCGGCGAGCACCAGTACGCTATTATCCCCGCGAGCGTAGCCGATAAAATTGCGCAGCGGGATGCGAGCAGCATCGTATTAAACAGCACCCTGAGTCAGGAAGAGCAGGATGAAGAAGATCCGTATGCCGACTTTAAAGTGCCTGACGATCTGATGTGGTAATAAACGCCTGCGGCCTGGGGTTATCTGACCTCATCCAGCCGCTCTTGCGTTAGTTCCGGACGGGGTCGCTTTCAGAACGGGCTGGCATGACGGATTTCTATCCGCTGCTGGCTAACGGGATGAACGAAGTGCAGTTCGCTGGCGTGCAGCATCATGCGCGGCGTCCGTTCGGTGCCTGGCAGCAGGCGTCCGCCATAAAGATCGCATCCCCAGATAGGGTGGCCCAGCAGCTGGCAGTGAATGCGGAGTTGATGGGTGCGCCCGGTTTCCGGCGTCAGCTGTACTCGCGTCAGCGGCAGCGACGTTCCGTTTTCCAGCTCATGATAAAAACGCTCAACGACCCGATAGCCGGAGCGAGCGGGCTTGCCGTGGGTGGCGCAAATTGACATCAGCGGGAACAGCGCCGGATCTTTGGCAATCGCGGCGTCTATCACCCCTTCGTCATCATCGGCATGTCCACAAAGCAGCGCGCTGTACACCTTGGTTACGGCGCGCTGGCTGAACTGCTGGCAGAGAGCGGCATTGATCGCCTTAGTGCGCGCAACCACCATCAGCCCGGAAGTGCCGAAATCCAGACGGTGAACCAGGGTGCAGCCGGGAAATAGCTTTACCAGCCGATGATGCACCGAATCCAGATTCTGCGGGTTTTTCCCCGAGAGGCTCAGCAACCCGGCGGGTTTAGCGATCAGCAGCAGATACTCGTCCTGATAAAGGATAGCTATTTCGTCATGGCACGGCGGAGCAATAAAGGTGTCGGGGATCACAGGCATCGGGTTACCGCACGGAGAGTGGCTGCGGATGATAACGAATTTTCAGCCCGCTGACGAATCTGTCTGCGCCCCGTGCTTAGCTTTCTCTCCGTCACGCCAATACTTCCCTCACCCTCGCCGCGCTTTTGTCGGCCTCGCATAGCCGAAAATTATCGTCCAGACTTAAAGTAAAGGCGTAGTCTGCGCGGGCATTGTGCTTTACACTGCGCGCTGCAAAAACTGAGTAGATAATCGATTAAGTAGGCGGTAATGGCGATGAACGGAACGATCACAACCTGGTTTAAAGATAAAGGCTTCGGATTTATCAAAGATGAAAACGGCGATAACCGTTATTTTCATGTGATTAAGGTCGCCAACCCAGACCTGATTAAAAAAGATGCGGCGGTAACTTTCGAGCCTACCACCAACAGCAAAGGGCTGTCAGCCTATGCGGTGAAAGTCGTCCCGGAAAGCAAATACATCTATATTGCAGGCGAGCGCCTGAAGCTCACCGCCATTAAAAATTACGTGGTGTTCAGCGAAGAAGTGCCGGTCGATGCCCGTATTGATAAAGAAAATCCGGTGCTTTCCGTGGGCGTATTGATGAGCAGCATCCGGCCGAAATCATCGGTTAAGCCAGGAGAAATGCGTACGCTGAAAAAACTGGCGATCACCACCTTCCAGGGCACCACGCTGATCTTCTCGGAAGATGAAATTGATATTGATGCGACGGTGAAACTGCTCAAGATGTAAATTAAGCCAAAATCCCGCAGCGTTAGCGGGATCCCCGCCCCGCTGGCCGGCCCGAATGTTCAGTACAGGGCGCGGTTGGCGGGTTGGCGGGTTGGCACCATTTTATCGGGCCGAAACCGCCTTGCGTAACGCCTCAGCCGTTCTGGCGCACTCGCGCTATCAGCGCATCAATGTTTTCGACATGGTCGGCGGCCAGAATGAGCGTTCTGCCCAGCGTTATCGCCTGACGGACGCATTCCGCTTTCATCACTTCATCCTGAATCGTTTTGATATCGGCAACCTGCGACATGCCCACGGTACGACGGATCAGCTCTGTGCCGCAGTAGCCCAGCGTATCGCGCCAGACTTTTGCCAAAAATTCGGCGGCATACCCCGGATAAGCCAGCGCGCGATCCCGCGTTTTTTCGGCAGCCAGCGCCAGGAAACCTTCGGCAAAGCTCTGCCAGGTTGTACGCACGTCGTCCAGGCGCTTTTCCCGCGCGTCGGCCGCTTCACGCGGCGCCAGCAGGCCGGGCAGCGCGCAGTAGTTGATTAGTAAATTACCTAATGCGCTGCCAACGTCAAAACCCATCGGGCCGTAAAAGCCAAATTCCGCATCGATCACTTTCAGGCTGTTTTCCGCCACAAAAATCGACCCACTGTGCACATCACCGTGCAGCAGCGCTTCCGCATTCGACAGAAAACGGTGCTTGAGCGCGGCGACCTTATGGCGCAGTTCATTATCGGTACGAAGCTGAGCAACCAGCGACTCCAGCGCGCGAGGATAGCCGTTGCGCTCATGCACTTCATAAGGCTCGTTGAAGAAGAGCTCTTCGGTGATATCGCACAGCTCCGGGTTGGTAAAACGGATAACGTCCGCTTTTTTCTGATACGGATGCTGATAAAAATCGGAGGTATGAAACAGCGTCTGCGCCAGATATTCGCCCAGCTGCGCGGCGGCCTGCGGATAATCAATGCCTTTCACCTGCTCACCGCGCCAGATAGCGTGGCTGGAAAGATCTTCCATCACCATTACCGCCAGCGCCGGATCGTAATGCAGAATTTTTACCGTATGCGCCGGACAAAACTGGCCGTGGATTTGCAGCACTTCTGCCTCAATGCGCGCGCGATCGAGCGTCAACGGCCAGGATTCCCCCACGCAACGGACATAGGGGAGCGCCTGCTTAACGACGATGCGGCTGACGTCGTCACGATCGAAGATTTTAAAAACAAGGTTAAGATTACCGTCGCCAATTTCCTGCGAACTGACCAGGCTTTGTGGGTCGGCAACGCCGCCAAATTCACGGGCATATTCCACCGCATCAGCTGCGGTGAACGTACGGTATTGCGACATTAACTCCCCCTCCACGTTTTAACTTGTCTGCTGCCTTCTTTACCTCAAGCCGTTCAGACGTCTATACATCCGTCAGGCATGTTGGCACAATATGACCTGACTACGCAACCAGGATTTAACCTTCATGCAGACACTAAGCACAACCAGCTTACAAGTTCGTGACAACCAGCTGTGGATCCTTGACCAGCAGGCGCTGCCGCAAAAGAAGATTTGGTGTCCCACGCCCGATGTGGCGGCGCTGGTCGAACATATTAAAACGCTGCGTGTACGCGGCGCGCCGCTGATTGGCCTTTCCGCCAGCCTGCTGCTGGCCCTGCTGGCGGAAAACGGTATGCCTAAACCGGCGCTGAGTGATGCGCTGGAAGTGCTGCGCGCCTCCCGCCCTACCGCCGTTAACCTGATGAACAATCTGGACAGGATGAAGCTGGCGCTGGCTCAGGAGCACTTTGTCACCGCGCTGTCTTTTGAGGCGCTGCGGCTGGTAGCAGAAGATAAAGCGCTGTGCGACAGCATTGCGGCGGCAGGCGTGAAGCTAATCAAGCCCGGCAGCCGCCTGCTGACCCACTGTAATACCGGCGGTCTGGCGACGGCCGGCGTCGGCACCGCGCTGGGCGTGATTGCGCGCGGCTGGCAGGAAGGCCGGGTGGAAAAGGTCTGGGTAGATGAGACGCGTCCGCTATTACAGGGCGGCCGCCTGACGGCCTGGGAGCTGGGCGAACTGGGCGTGCCCTATCGGCTGATCTGCGACAGCATGGCGGCCAGCCTGATGGCGAAAAAACAGGTCGATGCCATCTGGGTTGGCGCAGATCGTATTGCCGCCAACGGCGACGTGGCGAACAAGATTGGCACCTACAGCCTGGCGGTGCTGGCGCACTACCATAATGTTCCGTTCTACGTGGCTGCACCGCACACCACGCTTGATGCGCACTGCCCGAATGGGGACGCCATCCCGATCGAACAGCGAGCCGCCAGCGAAGTCACGGGCGTGGCGGGCAGTTTCGGCCAGGTGCGGTGGGCGCCGGAAGATGCGCAGGTCTATAATCCGGCCTTTGACGTCACGCCAGCGGCGCTGATAAGCGGCTGGGTGCTGGATACGGGCGTGGTCACGCCAGCCCAGGTCGAGGCGGGGGTTTTTCAGGCGGCGAGCTAAGCTCAAAAACCGCTTTGGTGCCCCTTTCCCGGTCTGTTCTTGCCGCTCCGACAGCAAATTGCATAGCAGTTTTGCTGCAAACAGCAGTAAAAACAGTCGGTTTTTTTTACGCTTCACAAAGGGACGAGGATTTTTTACCCGTTTCAATTAAGCCTGGCATACGTGTATACTATGTGAGCAGAACGAAACAGGAGGTTCATATGGACCGCAAAAAACAAGCCACTGCTGCTAATGCAGAGCAACTGGACGTTCTTTTTCAGTTGTTCAACAGTGTTCAGGGCGTTGAAGTTTCCGGTTCTTCTCTGGAAGAGGTAAGAGCAAGCTTCCGCCGTGCCCGTAAAGCGAACTCAGGCTCAGAGGGATCTCATGCCGGTTTACGTAAAGCCCATCGATAAGGTAGAGATTAACCCTCTTTTTGATGACATCTGCGACTTCTTTGGTTTTGACAGTGAAGTCGTGGATGATTACGAACCTGAGCTTTCCCTGATTCAGTACATCTGGCAATCAACAAAGCAGGTAGAAATATATACGCTGGCTCCCGAAGGTTTTCCCGGTCGCGTTAAAGACTCTAACTCAACTCTCGGATCTTCCCCTTACTATGTTGGATTATTCCATGGCCGCGTCATGCCGCCGCCGGACAATGATCCGCTAATTGTTGTCACCTTCCGCCATTACGAAGAGGCTGAAAAGCCGAAAACGGCCGTTGTCCTGCATACCATGATTGTCCACGATGAAATGTTTGGGGTAAAAAAGCGCAAGCGCGATACAGCCTACATGCAGTGGATACGTCAACGGCTGATTAATTTAATTGAAGGCAAAAAAAAACCTGCCGATTACCATTAGATAAACAGTCCTTACCACTCATCCCAATAAAAAAGCGGGCCCTGAACGCTCCGCTGCCTTAACTCAGACAACGCATTGTTCAGAACCCGCTCTTTCCGCGATCGGACAGCTATCAGGCGTAGCCGTAGCTCATCAGACGCTGATAGCGACGATCCAGCAGCTCTTCTTTGCTTAGCTCGTCCAGCTCGGCCAAATCGGCCAGCAGCTGTGCCTTCATCGAAGCGCCAATCGCCAGCGGATCGCGGTGCGCGCCGCCCAGCGGCTCCGGGATCACCGAATCGATCAGCTTCAGCTCTTTCAAACGCGGAGCGATAATGCCCATCGCTTCTGCGGCCAGCGGCGCTTTATCCGCGCTTTTCCACAGAATTGACGCACAGCCTTCCGGCGAAATCACCGAGTAGGTGCTGTACTGCAGCATATTCACTTTGTCGCCGACGCCAATCGCCAGCGCGCCGCCGGAGCCGCCCTCACCGATAACGGTACAGATAACCGGAACGGTCAGGCCAGACATCTCACGCAGGTTACGTGCGATAGCCTCAGACTGCCCGCGCTCTTCCGCGCCCACGCCCGGATAAGCGCCCGGCGTATCGATAAAGGTCACGATCGGCATATTAAAACGCTCGGCCATTTCCATCAGGCGCAGCGCCTTACGGTAACCTTCCGGCGCCGGCATGCCAAAGTTACGACGGATCTTCTCTTTAGTCTCGCGGCCTTTCTGATGACCGATGATCATCACCGGACGGCCTTCCAGGCGAGCAATGCCGCCGACGATAGCTTTGTCGTCCGCGTAAGCGCGATCGCCAGCCAGCTCGTCGAAATCGGTAAAGACATTACGGACATAGTCCAGCGTATAAGGACGCAAAGGATGACGCGCCAGCTGCGCGATCTGCCATGCACCTAAATCGGAGAAGATTTTCCGGGTCAGCTCGACGCTTTTTTCGCGCAGACGCTGGATCTCTTCATCCAGGTTAATATCCAGTTTTTCATCCTGACGGCCAACCGACTTCAGCGAGTCAATTTTCGCTTCAAGTTCTGCGATTGGCTGTTCGAAATCCAGGTAATTAAGACTCATAATATTCCTGTTTTAGTCAAACTCCAGTTCCACCTGCTCCGACCCGATCAGCGATCGCAGGTCGTTTAATAAACGATCGCTGGGCGATACGCGCCACGCTGCACCGAAGCGCAGCCTCGCCCGCGCATCCTCTCTCTGATAGTAGAGATGAACCGGAATAGTCCCCGAACGATAAGGTTCCAGGGATTGGCGGAGACGGTTTAAAAGCTGGTCATCAATTTGCCTGTCCGTCAGCGAGATAGCAAGCCCGCGAGCATATTTTTCACGGGCTTCATCAATGTCCATCACATCGCGAGCGGTCATTTTAAGCCCGCCGCTGAAGTCATCGAAGCTGACCTGTCCGCTGACGATCAGGATACGGTCTTTTTCCAGCAAATGCTGGAACTTATCAAGTGCATCGGTGAATAACATCACTTCCAGACGACCGGATCGGTCGTCCAGCGTACAAATACCGATACGGTTTCCGCGTTTTGTTACCATTACGCGAGCCGCCACCACCAGACCGACGGCCATGGTCATTTTGCCACGTTCGGTCGGGTGCATGTCTTTCAGGCGCATTCCTCCCACGTAGCGCTCGATCTCTTTCAGATACTGATTAATCGGGTGCCCGGTTAAGTAAAGCCCTAAGGTTTCTCTTTCGCCATCCAGCCTGACCTGTTCTGGCCACGGCGTCACGTCGGCGTAGGATTTTTCAATCTGTTCCGGCTCATCGGCCAGCACGCCGAACATATCCGCCTGGCCAATGGCCTCGGCTTTGGCGTGTTGATCCGCCGCTTTCAGCGCATCGTTCAGCGCGCTCATCAGGGCCGCACGGTGTGGCCCAAGCCGGTCGAACGCGCCGGACATAATCAGCTTTTCCAGCACGCGCCGGTTAAGCTTTTTGGTATCGGTGCGCGCGCAAAGATCGAACAGTTCCCGGAAGTAGCCGTCTTTATTACGCGCTTCCAGAATCGCTTCGATCGGGCCTTCGCCCACGCCTTTGATTGCGCCGATACCATAAACGATTTCGCCATCGTCATTCACGTGGAACGGATACAGCCCGGCGTTGATATCCGGCGGCAGGACTTTCAGCCCCATCCGCCAGCATTCGTCCACCAGGCCAACCACCTTCTCGGTGTTATCCATATCGGCCGTCATTACCGCCGCCATAAACTCGGCCGGATAGTGCGCCTTCAGCCACAGCGTCTGGTAGGAAACCAGCGCGTAAGCGGCGGAGTGCGACTTGTTAAAGCCGTAACCGGCGAACTTCTCCACCAGGTCGAAGATTTTTATCGCCAGCTCGCCGTCGATGCCACGCGCTTTCGCGCCGTCTTCAAAGCCGCCGCGCTGTTTGGCCATTTCGACCGGGTTCTTTTTACCCATCGCACGACGCAGCATATCCGCGCCGCCGAGGCTGTAGCCCGCCAGCACCTGCGCAATCTGCATCACCTGTTCCTGATACAGGATAATGCCATAGGTCGGTTCCAGCACCGGCTTCAGCGACTCATGCTGCCACTGAATGTCAGGATAGGAAATCGCTTCGCGCCCGTGCTTACGGTCGATAAAGTTATCTACCATGCCCGACTGAAGGGGGCCAGGGCGGAACAGCGCCACCAGTGCGATCATATCTTCAAAGCAGTCCGGCTTCAGACGCTTGATCAGATCCTTCATGCCGCGCGATTCAAGCTGGAACACCGCCGTGGTTTCCGAGCGCTGTAGCATATCGAAACTTTTCTTGTCATCAAGCGGAATCGCCGCGATATCGACAGGCGGCTCGCCGTGCTTCTTGCGACGGGCGTTAATCATCGCCAGCGCCCAGTCGATAATGGTCAGCGTACGCAGCCCCAGGAAGTCAAACTTCACCAGACCGGCGTATTCCACGTCGTTCTTGTCGAACTGGGTAACCGGATGGTTGCCGTTTTCGTCGCAGTAGAGCGGCGCAAAGTCGGTGATTTGCGTAGGCGCAATCACCACGCCACCCGCATGTTTACCGGCGTTACGCGTGACGCCTTCCAGCTTGCGCGCCATATCGATCAGCGCTTTGACTTCCTCGTCCGCCTCGTAAATTTCCGGCAGCTGCGGCTCGGCCGCAAAAGCTTTTTCCAGCGTCATGCCCGGATCGGGCGGCACCAGTTTAGAGATACGATCGACGAAGCCGTAAGGATGCCCCAGCACGCGGCCCACGTCGCGGATCACCGCTTTCGCCGCCATCGTACCAAAGGTGATAATCTGCGAAACCGCCTTGCGGCCGTACATTTCGGCCACGTGCTCAATGACCAGATCGCGTTTTTCCATGCAGAAGTCGACGTCAAAGTCGGGCATGGAAACACGTTCCGGGTTAAGGAAGCGCTCGAACAGCAGGTCGAATTCCAGCGGATCGAGATCGGTGATTTTCAGCGCATAGGCCACCAGCGAACCGGCGCCGGAACCACGGCCCGGCCCGACCGGCACGTTGTTATCTTTCGACCACTGGATAAACTCCATTACGATCAGGAAGTAGCCGGGGAAGCCCATCTGGTTGATAACGTTCAGCTCGATTTCGAGGCGCTCGTCATATGCCGGCCTTTTTTGCGCGCGCTCTTCGGGATCGGGGAACAAAAATTCCAGTCGCTCTTCCAGCCCCTCTTTCGATTTCATCACCAGGAAATCTTCGGTGGTCATATCGCCGGTCGGGAACTGCGGCAGGAAGTATTCGCCCAGGCGAATAGTCACGTTACAACGCTTAGCAATTTCCACGCTGTTCGCCAGCGCTTCCGGGATGTCCGAGAACAGCTCGCACATCTCATCAACGCTGCGCAGATATTGCTGAGGACTGTAGAGGCGTGGCCGTTTGGGATCGTCCAGCGTGAAGCCGTCGTGGATGGCTACGCGGATTTCATGCGCGTCAAAATCGTCCTCTTCCAGGAAGCAGACTTCATTGGTCGCCACAACCGGAATACCTTCGGTCGTGGCCAGCTCAACGGCGGCGTGCAGCCAGGATTCTTCGTCAGGTCGACCGGTGCGGATCAGCTCCAGATAGTAACGATTGGGGAAATATTGCTTGTAGAACGCCAGGCATTCGGCCACCTGCGTCTGGTTGCCGCGCAGCTGCATTTTGCCAACGTCGCCCCGACGACCGCCGGAAAGCAGGATCAGGCCTTCGTTCAGCTCAATCAGCCAGTCGCGATCGATGGTCGGGCCGGCCGCGCCATAGCCGCGCTGATAGGCGCGTGAAATCAGCAGGGTAAGATTCTGGTAGCCGGTATTGGTCGCGGCCAGCACGGTCAGCTGCGACAGCTCTTCGCCCATCGCCTCGCTGGCAACGTTAAAGTCCGCGCCGATAATCGGCTTCATGCCCTGACCGTGTGCCGTGCCATAAAACTTCACCAGCCCGCAAAGGTTGGTGAAGTCCGTAATGGCTATGGCGGGCATACCCATCGCCGCCGCTTTTTTCACCAGCGGGGCAGTCTTGGCTAATCCATCCACCATGGAGTAGTCGCTGTGTACGCGTAAATGAACAAAACGAGGTTCGGCCATCTTTAATCCTGCTGAAAACTTGTTATCGGGCCGCAGCGAGCACTTCGGCATCCAGCAGCGCATTGCGCACCGGCGCGAAGCTGCGGCGATGATGTGGCGTAGCGCCGTGCAGCGCCAGCCGCTCCATATGCAGCGCCGTTGGGTAGCCCTTATGCTGGGCGAAGCCATACTGCGGGAACAGGAGATCCAGCTCTGCCATTTCTTTATCGCGCGTCACTTTGGCGATAATCGACGCGGCGCTGATTTCCGCCACCAGGCTGTCGCCTTTGACCACCGCCTGCGCGGGCATCGGCAGCGCCGGACAGCGGTTGCCGTCGATCAGCACGAAATCCGGCACGATCGCCAGGCCCGCCACGGCGCGCTGCATCGCCAGCATGGTGGCGTGCAGAATATTCAGCTGGTCGATTTCTTCCGGTTCCGCGCGGCCCAGGCTCCAGCTTAACGCCTTCTCTTTGATCTCATCGAACAGCGCCAGACGGCGTTTTTCCGACAGCTTCTTCGAGTCGGCCAGGCCAACGATCGGTTTTGCCGGGTCAAGGATAACCGCAGCGGTCACGACCGCGCCGACTAACGGGCCGCGGCCTACTTCATCCACGCCAGCAATCAGGCTGGCCTGGGGATAGATAAAACTCATTAACACAGCTCCAGTACGGCGGCGGCGGCCTGCTCGTCGGCATTCCAGCGAATTTGGTGATGCAGTTCGGTAAAGGTCGCCAGCAGGCGATCGCGGGTTTCGCCCTGCGCCAGCAGCGGTTCCAGCGCGGCCGCCAGCTGTGCCGGCTGGCACTCATCCTGCAACAGCTCTTTCACCAGCTCGCGGCCGGCTAACAGATTTGGCAGCGAGACGTAGTCGGTTTTCACCAGGCGCTTCGCCAGCCAGAAGGTAAAAGGCTTCATGCGGTAGCCTACCACCATCGGGCATTTCGCCAGCATACACTCCAGCGCGGCCGTGCCGGAAGCGAGCAGCGCCGCATCGCTGGCGATCATCGCCTGACGGCCTTTGCCATCCAGCAGATGCATTGGCAAATCGGGCGCGACTTCCGCTTTTATCTTTTCGAACTGCTCGCGACGCCGTGGATTCACCAGCGGCACCACGATTTCAAGATTGGGCCATTTGGCGCGCAGCAGCTCTGCAGTGCGCAAAAAATCGGCGCTGAGCATTTCTACTTCCGCATTGCGGCTGCCCGGCAGCAGCGCCAGGCAGGGCACCCCTTCCGCAATACCCAGCTCCAGCCGCGCGGCGCGCTTGTCCGGCTCGATCGGCATCGCATCGGCCATTGTATGACCAATAAAGCGACAGGGAACGTTATAGCGATCGTAAAAGGCTTTTTCAAACGGTAAAAACGCCAGCACCAGATCGGTCGAGCGACCAATTTTGAAGACGCGCTTCTGTCGCCACGCCCATACGGACGGACTAACGTAGTGGATGGTGCGGATCCCGCGCTGCTTCAGGCGCCCTTCCAGCGTAATGTTAAAGTCCGGCGCATCAATGCCGACAAAAACATCCGGTTTAAGCTCGCTGAAGCGCTGCGTCAGATCGCGGCGGATCTTCAGCAGGCGCGGCAGGCGTTCCAGCACTTCCACGACGCCCATCACCGCCAGCTCTTCCATCTCGTACCAGGCTTCGCAGCCTTCAGCCTGCATCAGCGGCCCGGCTACGCCGACAAAGCGCGTATCTGGGTGCTTGCTCTTCAGGGCACGGATCAAGCCGGCACCAAGAATATCGCCGGAGGTTTCTCCGGCGACGAGGGCTATCGTTAATGGCTGAGGCATGGCTTAACGGATCAAACCCCGGGTAGAACGGGCGAAGAAATCGAAGAACGGCTGCACTTCAGGATGCTCGCGAGCGATGTCGGCGATTTCCGGCTTCGCTTCGTCCAGCGTTTTACCGCTGCGGTAAAGTACCTTATAGGCGTTGCGGATCGCGTGCAGTGCTTCTTTACTGAAGCCGCGACGCTGCAGGCCTACCAGGTTGATGCCGAACGGCGTGGCGTGGTTGCCCTGCGCGATCACGAAAGGCGGAACGTCCTGGGCAACGCCGGAACAGCCGCCGACCATCACGTGCGCGCCGATGATGCAGAATTGATGAACGGCTGTCATCCCGCCAATAATGGCAAAGTCATCCACGGTGACGTGACCGCCAAGCGTAGCGTTATTAGCGAGAATGCAGCGATCGCCAATTACGCAGTCGTGCGCAACGTGCACGTTAACCATCAGCAGGTTATCGCTGCCGACTTTGGTCAGGCCGTCCGCCTGCGAGGTGCCGCGATGGATGGTGACGCTTTCGCGGATGCTGTTGCGATCGCCAACTTCCACGCGGGTCGGTTCGCCAGCATACTTCAGATCCTGGTTGACCTCGCCGATGGACGCAAACTGGTAAATCGTGTTGTCTTTACCAATCTTCGTATGCCCATTGACCACCACGTGCGATTTCAGCACGGTGCCTTCGCCAATCTCAACGTTAGCGCCGATAAAGCAAAACGGGCCAATATGCACGCGAGCGCCAATGACGGCGCCCTCTTCAATCACTGAACTGGGGTGGATAACAGCAGTTTCATCAATCACGAATTACGCCTCCCGGCTGCGCGCACACATCATGGTTGCTTCGCAGACAATTTTACCGTCAACGGTCGCCACGCCTTTAAAGCGGGTCAGACCACGGCGGGTTTTCTCGAAGGTGACTTCCATAATCATCTGATCGCCTGGTACGACCGGACGCTTGAAGCGAGCTTCATCGATGCCGGCAAAATAGTACAGCTCGCCCGGCTCAAGTTTGCCCACGCTTTTAAACGCCAGAATACCGGTCGCCTGCGCCATGGCTTCTAAAATCAGCACGCCTGGAAAAATCGGTTTACCAGGGAAATGGCCCTGGAAAAACGGTTCGTTGACCGATACGTTTTTTACCGCACGCAGAAACTTATGTTCCTCAAATTCCAATACGCGATCGACCAGCAGAAACGGATAGCGGTGCGGCAGCAGTTCAATAATCTCTTCAATTTTCAGAGTATGAGTTTCAGTAGTCAAAATACTCTTCCTGTCCTAAAAATTCTGATGGCATCAATAACACGGCCTGCAACGAGAGCATCGTCCGCAGGCCGCAAATCAGTTTCCGTGCACCAGCCTTCCATGCTTAGCATTCTTTTTATATTCCACAAGGTGCAGCGGAATAGTGAAGGCGGTTCAACAACCAGACGCTCATTCCGCGCTGACTTTACGCTCAACAGCTTTTAAGCGCTTGCTCATCTCATCGATGTTCATGACCAGCGCGGCGGTTTTACGCCAGTTTTTATTCGGTTGCAGCGGGATCCCGGACGAGTATACCCCAGGTTGGGTGATTGGTCGCATAACCATTCCCATCCCCGTGACCGTCACTTTGTCACAAATTTCCATGTGGCCGTTGATCACGCTGGCGCCGCCAATCATGCAGTAGCGGCCGATTTTCAGGCTGCCCGCCATGATTACGCCGCCTGCTACCGCGGTATTGTCGCCAATCACCACGTTGTGTGCAATCTGGCACTGGTTGTCAATGATAACACCATTCCCAATCTGAGTGTTATCCAACGCGCCGCGATCGATAGTGGTACAGGCGCCAATTTCAACGCGATCGCCGATAATGACCGTACCCAGCTGCGGTATTTTCACCCAGTTGCCGCGATCGTTCGCGTAACCAAAGCCGTCCGCGCCAATAACGGTGCCGGACTGGATCAGGCAATTTTCGCCGATCTGTACTTCGTGATAGACGGAAACGTTGGCCCACAGGCGCGTACCCGCGCCAATACGGGTGTTTTTACCGATAAAGCAGCCGGCGCCAATCACCACGTTATCGCCCAGCTCTACGCCGGATTCGATAACGGCGTTCGCGCCGACGGAAACATTTTTACCCAGCTTCGCCGTAGCGTCGATAACTGCGCCTGGCGCAATATTCGTCGCTGGCTGCGGCGTGGTGTCCAGAATCTGCGCCATACGCGCATAGGTCAGGTAGGGGTCTTTCACCACCAGAGCGGCGCTCTGGCAAAATTCTACGTCCGCCGCCTGCAGCACCACGGCGGAAGCCTTACAGGCTGCCAGCTGTTCGCGATAGCGGCTGTTGGAAAGAAAGGTGATTTGACCGGATTGGGCGGATTGCATAGAAGCAATGCCGGAGATGACGATATCGCCATCTCCGTGCAAATCTGCATCCAACTGCTGGGCTAAATCAGCCAGTCGAATTGAAGACATTGATTATTTAACCTGTTTCAGAACATCAGCAGTGATGTCTTTGGATGAGCTGGCGTAAGCCACGGCGTTGGCATCGACCACGACGTCGTAACCTTCGTCAGCCGCGACTTTTTTCACTGCATCCTGAATACGGCTCAGGATCTTGTTACGCTCTTCTGCCTGACGGCGACGGTTATCCTGCTCGAAAGCCTGCGCTTTGCTGGAGAAGGTTTCACGCTGCGCCATCACGTCTTTTTCCAGACGGCTGCGCTCGCTTGCTTTCATGGTAGAACCGTCACGCTGCAGACGCTGCATTTTGGTTTGCAGATCGCGTTCCATTCCCTGCAGTTCAGTCGCACGGCCTTTAAACTCATTTTCAAGCTGTTTCGCAACTGTCGCACGCGCCGGTAACTGTTGGAAAATGCTGGAAACGTTTACCACTGCAATCTTGTCAGCGGCCTGAGCGCCAGCGGAAACCGCCAGAGCGAGAGAGAGGCCTGCGGCACACAACAACTTTTTCACTATAAACTCCTTACCATCAACGTTTGTGTCCAGGACACATGTGTTGCGCGTTAAGGCAGCGCGAGGCTGCCAGTGAACGGCGCGATACTCGCGGTATGACACCGCGAGCGTTGAGAAAAGTCAGACAGCGCTTTTCTCAAAGTTTGCAAAGCGTAGCAGCTTACCAGGTTTTACCGATATTAAACTGGAACTGTTCGGCTTTATCACCATCATATTTCTTGAACGGCTGAGCGTATGAGAACACCAGCGGCCCCAGTGGTGACATCCACTGCAGCGCCAGACCGGCCGACATACGAATATTGCTCGGCTCGCTGTAGTCCGGAATGCCTGCCGCGCGCGTTTCTGCAGTATTTTCCCATGCGGTGTCCCACACGGTACCGGCATCGACGAACAGCGAGGTACGCACGGAATTCGCATATTTCTCGCTAAGGAACGGCGTTGGCGTGATCAGCTCGGCGCTGGCTGTTGCCATCGCGTTACCGCCGACCGCATCGTTGGAATCACACAGCGTTCCCGTTGAGCAGGTGCTGGAGTTGTTATTGTAGTAAGCCGCCTTCGGACCAATGGTGTTGGAGCGGAAACCACGTACGGTGCTTGAGCCACCCGCATAGAAGTTCTCGTAGAACGGCAGTTCTTTGCCGCTCAGTCCATCACCATAGCCTACACGACCACGACCCAACAGCACCCAGGTACGATCCTGATTCAGCGGCAGATACTGCTGCGTATCCAGCGTCGCTTTATAGAAGGCGTTGTCCGAGCCTGGAATGGTGATTTTACCATTCAGGTTGGTACGGTTACCCGAGGTTGGGAAGAAGCCACGGTCCAGCGTGTTGTACGTCCAGCCGTAGTTGAACGTGAAGTCGTCTGCGGAATAGTCAGCGTCTTTGTTCAGATCCGGGTTCTGATCCACGGAGCGCAGATAACGGAACATGGCGATCTGCGGCTGCATGTTGGACAGGTCGTTATGGACATAGCCCAGACCCACGCGCAGCGTGTTGTTCTCGTTAACCGGGAAGCCCAGCGTGCCGTCCAGACCATAGCTTCTGTTGGTATAGTCAGACAGATCCGCGTCATCCGCTTTAAAGTCGTTATAGAAGACACGACCGCCCAGGCTGACGCCATCGACCGTAAAGTACGGATCGGTCAGCGAGAATTCAGCATAGGTCTGATAATCGTTTTTGGTACCGCTGATGCCGACGGTATTACCCGTGCCCAGCCAGTTTTCCTGCGTAACGCCGACCTGGAAGCTGACGCCGCTTTCCGTACCGTAACCCACGCCGAAGTTAAAGGTACCGGTGTTGCGCTCTTTGACCTTGTAGACCACGTCTACCTGATCGGGTGCGCCAGGCACGCGCTGCGTATCGGTTTCCACCGTTTCAAAGTAGCCGGTACGATTCAGACGCTCTTTGCCCTGCTCGACCAGATCGCTACCCAGCCACGCGCCTTCCATCTGACGCATTTCGCGACGCAGTACGGAATCTTTCGAGGTATCGTTGCCTTCAAAACGCACTTTACGCACGTAGTAACGGTTGCCCGCATCCACGTTGACGTGCAGCTTCACGGTTTTATCCGCGTCGTTGATTTCCGGCTGCGTCATCACGCGCGGATAGGCATAGCCGTAGCGACCGAACATCTTCTTGATGTCGTCTTCCATTTTGGTGACTTTGGCACCGTTATAGAGTTCGCCCGGCTGAATTTTGGACAGGGATTCAACTTCCGCCGAGTGTCCCGCCATGCTGCCGTTCACCACTACGCCGGAAAGCTTGTACTGATCGCCTTCGTTAATATTGATGGTGATATAAATGCCTTTTTTATCCGGCGTCAGGCTGACCTGGGTAGAGTCGATATTAAAGCGCGCATAGCCGCGATCCAGATAGAAGCTGCGCAGGGTTTCCAGGTCGCCCGCCAGTTTCTGCTTCTGATATTTACGGTCGCCGACCAGGTTCCACCATGGCACTTCATCACGCAGCTGGAAGCGCGAGATCAGCTCGTCCGAGCTGAAGGCTTTATTGCCGACCACGTTGATCTGCTGAATTTTCGCAGACACGCCTTCGGTAAAGACCAGCTTCAGATCGACACGGTTACGCGGCAGCGGCGTAACAACGGCCTTAACGCTGGCGCTGTATTTACCGACGCTGTAGTAGAAATCCTCCAGCCCTTTCTCGATAGTCGAGATAGTGGTGCGGTCAAGGGCTTCGCCCACCCGCACGCCGGACGCTTCCAGGTTCTGCTTGAGCATGTCATCCTTCACCGCTTTGTTGCCGGAGAAGGTGATGCTGGCAATGGTCGGACGCTCTTTCACCTGAACGATCAGCGTATTGCCGTCGCGCAGAACCTGAACATCTTCGAAGTTCCCGGTCGCAAAAAGGGCGCGGATGGTATTACTGAGATCATCATCGGAGACGGTATCTCCTACGCGGACAGGCATACTGAGCAATGCCGCCCCGACGGCGACTCGCTGCAGGCCTTCGAAATGGATATCCTTCACCACGAAGCCGTCTGCCGCGTATACGGTGGCGCTGCTAAACAGCAGCGACGCTATGAGCAACTTTTTCATCGCCATCGTTGTTATGCATTCTTCCTAACTGGTTCTCGCATCAGGCAGGTTTGACCCTGTCAGAGACGCGAGAAATCATTGAATAGTGCAAGCCCCATTAACAGCACCAGCAAAACCGAGCCAATGCGATAACTGAAGTCCTGAACTCGCTCAGACACCGGCCCACCTTTGATCTTTTCGATCGCCAGAAACAGCAAATGTCCACCATCTAATACCGGCAAGGGGAACAGATTGATAATCCCGAGATTCACGCTGATTAGCGCAAGAAACATCAGGTAATAAATCAAGCCATATTCCGCCGACATCCCAGCACCCTGGGCGATAGAAATCGGCCCGCTGAGATTGTTCAACTTCACTTCGCCAACTATCAGCTTGCCCAGCATCGTCACCGTCAGCTTCATCAGCTGCCAGGTTTTGACGCTGGCCTCGCCAACGGCCGCAAACGGCCCATACTGGCGAACCGTTTTGTATTCGTCCGGCAGCGGAACGATGCGTGGGATCACGCCCGCAAACCCTTCCGCTTTGTTGCCCGGCTTAACATCCGGCGTCAGCGTCAGGGCCACTGATGCACCCTGTCGCTCAACTTCAACCGCCAGCGGCCTGCCGGGATTATCGCGAACCTCGGCGACAAACTGCTGCCACTGCGCCAACGGCTGACCCCCGACTTTAACGATCCTGTCGCCTGCTTGCAAACCTGCTCTGGCCGCAGCGGAGCCGGACTGGATTTCTGCCAGCACGGTTTCAACCTGCGGACCGCGAGGATGAATGCCCAGCGACGCGACCGGATCCTCCCTGTCAGGCGCGAAATGCCAGTTACGCAAATCAAGCCGGACATCCTGAACCTGGCTGGTGCCGAAAGGCGCCACGCTGAGCGTAGTCTGCTGGTCGCCAATTTTCGCTACCAGCGCCATCCGCACAGCTTCCCAGTCAGGCGTTTCGATACCGTCAACGGCCTTAAGTTCCATTCCAGGCGCAATTTGCGCCTCGGCAGCCTGCGAACCGCTCACTATTTCACCAATCACAGGCCGTACGCCAGGCACGCCGATGATAAAAACCAGCCAGTAAGCAAAGATGGCAAACAGGAAATTAGCCAGCGGGCCGGCGCTGATAATAGCGGCGCGCTGCGCGACGGTTTTATTATTAAAGGAGAGATGGCGAAGCTCCGGCGGCACGCTTTCGACGCGTTCGTCGAGCATTTTAACATAGCCGCCCAGCGGGATCAGCGCGATAACATACTCGGTGCCCTGGCTGTCGCGACGTCGCCACAGCGCCTTGCCAAAGCCGACAGAAAAGCGTTCGACTTTGACACCGCAGCGGCGCGCCACCCAGAAATGGCCAAATTCATGCACGGTGATCAGAATGCCCAGCGCAACGATAAAGGCCCCAAGGCTCCAGAGTATACTCAACATAACGTCCCTTATAGCGTGCCGAAAGCCAGCAACAGCAGGCAGGCGAATACCGGCACCGCCGCCGTCAGGCTATCGATACGATCCAGAATACCACCATGACCTGGAATAAGCTGTCCGCTGTCTTTAATGCCCGCTTCGCGCTTGAACATGCTCTCGGTCAAATCGCCCAATACGGAAGCCAGCGTAGCGACAATGGAGCAGGTCAGCAGCGTCACAGGCGATACGCTCAGCGGCGCCCACAGCCCGAACAGCCAGGCGATAATGCCCGTAGTGACCAGGCCGCCAAAAAACCCTTCCCAGGTTTTCCCCGGCGAAACTTTTGGCGCCAGCTTGTGTTTGCCGAACAGACGACCAAACATGTAGGCCCCGGAATCCGCGCCCCATACCAGAAACAGCACGTAGAGCAGCCACCAGGCGCCGGCAAAATGGTCGCTGTCATAATGATACTGGCGCAGCGCCACCATGCCCCAGAAGAAGGGCACAATGGTCAGAATACCAAACAACAGGCGTAAAGCACGAGACGAGCGCCACAGCGCGGCGGATACGGGATAGGTCAACACCAGCAGCAGCGCAACTATCCACCAGCCCAGCGCCGCCCAAAGCGAGCCCGCAATAAGGGGAAGATGCACAGGATGGTAAGCAGGCAGCGTAAACGTCATGAACGCCAGCAGCAGCCCGCACAGAACCGCGAGCCAGACGCGCTGGGAACTGGAGGCCAGGCCAGCGAACTGACCCCACTCCCAGGCCGCCAGCATACAGATAGCCAGCGTGACGATAGCAAAACCGGCAGGCGGCAGCAGAAACAGCGCCGCAATCACAATCGGGATAAGTATCAATGCGGTAATCAGGCGTGACTTCAGCAAGGATTACCCCCAGTGCGCTCAGGCGCCGCCGGGTGCTGCGCCGCCAAAGCGACGCTCTCGTTGTGCAAACGCATTCAGTGCACCTTCAAAAACTTGTTCATCAAAATCAGGCCAAAGAACATCGGTAAAAAAGAACTCCGCATAGGCAACCTGCCACAGCAAAAAGTTACTGATTCGATGCTCTCCCCCTGTCCTTATTACCAGATCCACAGGTGCCAGATCGTTGAGACAAAGATGCTGTGCGAGGGTTTCTTCCTCGATCTGATCCGGACGAACCAGACCTTCCTGCACCTGTTCTGCAATTTTCCTGACGCTATGAATAATATCCCAACGTCCGCCATAATTCGCGGCAATGTTCAGGGTAAGTCCATTATTTTGCTGAGTCAGTTCCTCGGCGCGCCGGATACGCTCCTGCAAACGAGCGTTAAATCGGCCCGTATCGCCAATAATTCGCAGGCGTACGTTGTGTTTATGGAGGCTTTTCACCTCGCTGTCCAGAGCCCAGACAAACAGCTCCATCAGCGCCATCACTTCCTGCGGAGGACGGTTCCAGTTTTCGCTGCTGAAGGCATACAGGGTCAGCGCATCCAGCTTATTGCTGACGGCAAAGCTTACCGCGCGGCGCACGGACTTTACGCCCGCCTTATGGCCGGTAATGCGCATTTTCCCCTGGTTTTTGGCCCAGCGGCCATTGCCATCCATAATGATGGCCACGTGGCGGGGATTTTCTCCCGACTGGTCATCGGTTTTTATTTGATTTTCGGACGACATAACGCGTAATTATTTCCTTTAATCAGAAATACGACGGTTTCTGAAATAGTTTGCCCGCTTGACGTAAAAAAGCCGTGTCGGCCACGGCAGCTGTCGCTGTATCGCTACGTCGCTTTAAGGACGGGCGCAGATTGTAACACCTCCACCCCTGCCCCACAAACGCACGCTGGTTAGCGTGCGGTTGGAAAACGCGACAAACAGGTTTTCGCCGTAGCGCGCGCGCGCCTGTCGATATCCAGCACCGCCTCCACGCTCTCCGGCTCGCGGCAGGAAAGCGTTTCCAGAACGCTCATATTCACTCGCGCAATATCGGTAAAACGGATTTGCGCATCCAGAAAAGCGGCAACGGCGATCTCATTTGCGGCGTTCAGCGCGGTAGTCGCGGCCTGCCCGGTTTTACAGGCGTCGATAGCCAGCTTGAGGCAGGGATAACGCGCGTAGTCCGGCTCGGCGAACGTCAGGGCGCTCATACGGGCAAAATCCAACGGTTTTGCGCCGGACTGCACTCGCTGCGGCCAGGCCATTACGTGAGCGATAGGCGTACGCATATCCGGCGACCCCATTTGCGCCAGCACGCTGCCGTCACGGTAGCGCACCATGGAATGGATCACCGATTGCGGATGCAGCACCACTTCCATCTGCGCGTCGGTCGCGTTAAAAAGCCAGCGGGCTTCAATATATTCCAAACCTTTATTCATCATGGTGGCCGAATCAACGGAGATTTTTCGCCCCATTGTCCAGTTCGGATGCGCGCAGGCCTGATCCGGCGTCATCTGCGCCAGGTCCGCCAGCGGCGTTTCACGGAAAGGGCCACCCGACCCCGTAAGAATAATGCTGTCAATGCCATTATCTTGTAGAGAAGCGTATCCTAACTGGCGCTGGAGGGAAGCGGGCAAACTCTGAAAAATGGCATTATGCTCGCTATCGACCGGCAGCAGCTGCGCTTTAAATTCGCTTACCGCCTCCAGAAACAGCTGGCCGCAGGTGACCAGCGACTCTTTATTGGCCAACAGCACGGCCTTACCGGCGCGTATGGCCGCCAGCGTCGGCAGCAGGCCTGCCGCGCCAACGATCGCCGCCATAACCTGATCCACGTCGTCCAGCGCGGCCAGATCGCAGGCAGCCTGTTCGCCGCTCAGCACCTCGGTCGCCACGTTCAGCTCTTTCAACCGCAGCCGTAACGCGCTGGCGGACTTCTCGTCAGCCATGGCCGCATAAGCCGGCCGGAAAGCGAGACACTGTTCCGCCATCAGCCCGACGTTATGCCCGGCCACCAGCGCCTTAACGGCGAACAGCTCGGGATTCGCTTTAATGACGGCCAGCGTGCTGGTACCGATTGAACCGGTGGAACCGAGAATGGTCAGTTGCTTCATGAAGGTGCTCTGTGTAGTGACCTGCGACGATAAGCCGCCAGCCAGGGGATTAAATGCAAAACGCCGTAAGACTACCCTCCGAAAAAGGCACCCTGTACGGCGTTAAGTCACGGCGCGGATCGACTCAGAAGTCCATCAGCTCCGCTTCTTTTTCTGCCAGCGCGGCATCGACTTTCTTGATGAACACGTCGGTCATTTTCTGGATATCATCCTGAGAACGACGCTCTTCATCTTCGCTGATTTCTTTATCTTTCAGCAGCGCTTTAACCTTATCGTTGGCATCGCGACGCACGTTACGTACGGAAACGCGACCCTGCTCGGCTTCGCCGCGCACGATTTTAATCAGGTCTTTACGACGTTCTTCCGTCAGCGCCGGAAGCGGCACGCGAATGTCGCTGCCCGCTGAGCTTGGGTTCAGGCCCAGGTCAGAAGCCATGATCGCTTTTTCAACGGCCGCGCTGATCGAGCGGTCAAATACGTTGATTTTCAGCGTACGGGAATCCTCTACGGTTACGCTGGCCAGCTGACGCAGCGGCGTGGCGGAGCCGTAATAATCGACCATGATGCCGTCAAGAATGCTTGGCGACGCGCGGCCGGTGCGGATTTTGCTGATGTGGTTTTTAAATGCTTCCAGGCACTTGTCCATGCGCGTTTCAGCATCTTTTCTGATTTCGTTAATCACGTTGTAACCCTTGAATTCTGGTTAACCTGACAGGCTCAGCAGAGCCTGTTAGCTATCTGTTAGCGTGCGTAACGCACTACAAAGGCAGAATATACCTTATTTTATGTGCTAACGGACATTATTGCGTAATCAGGGTGCCTTCTTTTTCACCCATCACTACGCGGCGCAGCGCGCCCGGCTTGTTCATATTGAAGACGCGGATCGGTAGTTTATGGTCGCGGGCCAGCGTAAAGGCGGCCAGATCCATCACTTTCAATTCACGTTCCAACACTTCGGTGTAGCTCAGCTGATCGTACATCGTGGCGTCCGGATTTTTTACCGGATCGTCAGAGTAAACGCCGTCAACCTTGGTCGCTTTCAGCACGACGTCCGCTTCGATTTCGATACCGCGCAGGCAGGCCGCCGAATCCGTAGTAAAGAACGGGTTGCCGGTGCCGGCGGAGAAGATCACCACGCGGTTGTTGCGCAGCAGGCTGATCGCTTCTGCCCAGCTGTAGTTGTCACATACGCCGTTCAGCGGAATAGCCGACATCAGACGAGCATTAACGTAGGCGCGGTGCAGCGCGTCACGCATCGCCAGACCGTTCATTACGGTTGCCAGCATACCCATGTGGTCGCCCACAACGCGATTCATGCCGGCCTGTGCCAGGCCCGCACCGCGGAACAGGTTGCCGCCACCGATAACCACACCTACCTGAATACCCAGCTCAACCAGTTCCTTCACTTCCTGAGCCATACGATCCAGCACGCTGGCGTCGATACCGAAGCCTTCCGCGCCTTGCAGAGCTTCGCCGCTCAGTTTCAGCAGGATACGTTGATAAACAGGTTTTGCATTGGTCGCCATGGTTTTTTTCCTGGAAGCAGTATTGAGGAGTTAAATCTGCGCTATCATCCCGCGAGTAGTGAGAAAATGCTATTGGGATGAGACTGAAAATTGCCGGATACGGCAGATAAAAAAGAACCGCCGGATGGCGGTTCTGGTCAAACGATTAAGACTGCTTAGACATCGCCGCAACTTCTGCTGCGAAATCGGTCTCGGCTTTCTCAATGCCTTCGCCCACTTCAAAGCGGATGAAGTTAACCACGTCAGCGTTCTGCTCTTTCAGCAGCTGGCCAACGGTTTTAGACGGGTCGATCACGAAAGGCTGACCGGTCAGAGAAACTTCGCCGGTGAATTTCTTCATGCGGCCTTCAACCATTTTCTCTGCGATTTCTTTCGGCTTACCGGACTGCATCGCGATATCCAGCTGAACCTGGTATTCTTTCTCTACCACGTCTGCAGACACGTCTTCTGGCTTAACGAATTCTGGCTTGCTTGCCGCAACGTGCATGGCCAGCTGCTTAACCAGCTCTTCGTCAGCGTTGGTTGCAGAGATCAGTACGCCGATACGTGCGCCGTGCAGGTAGCTGCCCAGCACGTCGCCTTCCAGGGTCGCGACGCGACGAATGTTGATGTTTTCGCCGATTTTAGCAACCAGCGCAACGCGCTCTTCTTCGAACTGCGCTTTCAGCACTTCAACATCGGTGATTTTGCCGGCAACAGCCGCATCCAGCACCTTGTCAGCGAACGCCTGGAAACCGCCGTCTTTAGCAACGAAGTCGGTCTGGCAGTTAACTTCCAGGATCACGCCGTAGTTGCCGTCGATTTTGGTTTTGATCACGCCGTCAGCAGCCACGTTGCCTGCTTTTTTCGCCGCTTTGATCGCGCCAGATTTACGCATGTTCTCGATCGCCAGCTCGATGTCGCCGCTAGCTTCGGTCAGCGCTTTTTTACAATCCATCATGCCAGCGCCAGTGCGCTCGCGCAGTTCTTTTACCAGAGCAGCAGTAATTTCAGCCATTCTCGAATCCTCGGTTAGCTCAGCACCTGCCCGGTTCGCCTGATGGCGCCACAACAGATGCCTGTTTCTCGGGAGAAATATTGCCCCGCCGATGGGTCACCAGCGGCAAAGCGAATTCAAAATAAAGGGGCCAATTAAGGCCCCTTACAGATTAACATCTGATTTTACCCTGACGGGTATAAGGGCTCTCTGTGGAGCAAACCTTATTACTCAGCTTCAGCGAAGCTTTCTTCTGCCTGCTGAGCCAGGTCCTGAGAGCGACCTTCACGTACGGTGGTAGCCACAGCGGTCAGGTACAGGCTTACAGCACGGATTGCATCGTCGTTGCCTGGGATGATGTAGTCAACGCCGTCTGGATCAGAGTTGGTATCAACGATAGCGAAAACCGGGATGCCCAGGTTGTTTGCTTCTTTGATAGCGATGTGTTCGTGGTCAGCATCGACAACGAACAGCGCGTCTGGCAGGCCGCCCATGTCTTTGATCCCGCCCAGGCTGTTTTCCAGCTTGGCCAGTTCACGAGCACGCATCAGCGCTTCTTTTTTGGTCAGTTTGTCAAAGGTGCCATCCTGAGACTGAGTTTCCAGATCTTTCAGACGCTTGATGGACTGACGAACGGTTTTCCAGTTGGTCAGCATACCGCCTAACCAGCGATGGTTTACGAAGAACTGGTCGCAGCTCAGCGCAGACTCTTTTACCGCTTCGCTTGCAGCGCGCTTGGTACCAACCATCAGAATCTTGCCTTTACGGGCAGCGATCTTGTTCAGTTCAGCCAGCGCTTCGTTGAACATTGGTACAGTTTTTTCAAGGTTGATGATGTGAACTTTGTTACGAGCGCCGAAAATGAATGGCTTCATTTTTGGGTTCCAGTAACGGGTCTGGTGACCGAAGTGTACACCAGCCTTGAGCATGTCGCGCATGGAAACAGTTGCCATGATTACCTCTGTAAATTGATTGGGGTTAAGCCTCCATGTATCCCATACGACCGACCTCTCGGGCCGCTTGCGCAGCGCTTTAAGGCACCCCGGCGTACGTGTCGATACATGTGTGTTATTTACACATAGTGAGAGTTATGCGTTTCTCTGCAATCTTGCCCACAGAGAATCGTCGGCGCGCTTTATACCATAAAGACGCAGGTGAAGCCAATGATTGTTCGCTTTACCTGCCGCGCCGTAAACGGGAATTGGCAGCGGCCAGGTGGGCTGCTAACATTGCTGCACTTCCTTTATTATTGTCGAAAATAGCGACAGCTGCGGACTAAATTAATGGCAATTACAATCAAAACCCCTGAAGAAATCGCGAAAATGCGCGTAGCCGGTCGCCTGGCGGCAGAAGTGCTGGAAATGATCGAAGAGCACGTCAAGCCCGGCGTCAGCACCGGCGAACTCGATCGCCTGTGCCATGACTATATCGTTAACACCCAGCAAGCCGTTTCGGCCAGCCTGGGCTATCACGGCTTCCCTAAATCCGTTTGCATCTCGGTCAACGAAGTGGTGTGCCACGGTATTCCAAGCGATGACAAAATCCTGAAGGATGGCGATATCGTCAATATCGACGTAACCGTCATTAAAGACGAATATCACGGCGATACCTCTAAAATGTATATCGTCGGCAAACCGACTATTCAGGGCGAACGCCTTTGCCGCGTAACTCAGGAGAGCCTCTATCTGGCGCTGCGTATGGTGAAGCCAGGAATTCGCCTGCGCACTATCGGTCGCGAAATCCAGAAATTTGTTGAAGCACAGGATTTTTCCGTAGTACGCGAATATTGCGGTCACGGCATCGGCAAAGGCTTTCATGAAGAGCCGCAGGTGCTGCACTATGACGCGGACGACGGCGGCGTGGTGCTGCAGGCCGGTATGGCCTTTACCATTGAGCCTATGGTTAACGCAGGCGATTATCGCATTCGCAGCATGAAAGACGGCTGGACGGTGAAAACCAAAGACCGCAGTCTCTCCGCCCAGTATGAACACACCATCGTGGTGACGGAAACAGGCTGCGAGATTATGACGCTGCGTAAAGACGATACCATCCCGGCAATCCTGACCGCCGACGCGTAATCTTTGTCAAATAACCCGGCAGGCAGCTTTGCTGCCGGGTCAAAAGCATTGCTCTTTCACCCCGGATCTTTCTTTACCGCTCTCGCTACCTGCCTTCCATCCAGCCTGACGGGCTTTCTATTCAGCCCAGGGTTTACGAACACTTTTTTTCATTGGACCTGATTAACCTTGTGGTTGTAAATTGCTCAAGGCATGAAAAGTGTAGGGGCATTACCCCGTAACCTTTCTGCAGGAAGCAGCTAATTTACACAGGGAGATCAAGCAAATGGAAAAGCCATTCCTTTTAGCGCAAACAATTAATAACGAGTTGGGACGCCGTGCCGATTGTGGAGGCCTGTGCCTCTGCTCTGTGGCCGCACGCTGGCCAGAGGAGGAAACGAATCAAGGAGGCAGCTATGGGTTACGCGCTCAGGGATGCACCTTTGAATGACGCCGATCATAAACCCGGACTGCCTGCGCTGCGCTCTTCAGGCGGCGATGGAGGAGGAGGCATGACAGAGAATATCGAACCGCGAGTAAGGAAGCTTGAAAACGATGTCGCCGTAATCAGCCACAATCTGGCTGTGCTTACCGTGCGCTCCGAGAGTTTCGCCACCCACGCCGATGTCGCGAATGTTCGCACTGAAACGGCGACAATGCGCGGCGAGCTTACAGAGCGAATGACATTTATGGGCGGCGAATTTAAAGGCGAATTCATTTCGTTACGAGGCGAGATGGCGCTTATGCGCGGCGAGCTCAAGGAGGAAATGGCCTCGTTAAGGGGCGAGCTGAAAGAGGATATGGCCTTGTTAAGAGGCGAGCTGAAAGAGGATATGGCCGCTTTAAAAGGCGAGCTGAAAGGCGACATTGTCTCCTTGCGAGGCGAAATTCATGAGACGTTACAGAAAGCTATCAACAAGCAAACCGTTCTGTTGCTGACGATTATTCCCGCCACGCTTGCCGCTATTGCTGCCGTCGCGGCCTGGTTTAAATAGCGCTCCGTTCGTTCTCTGACCGCCGACAGTGAGGCAGGCCACTCACCCATTTGGCCCTCCCTCTTTTTTTACCGCTCTGCCAGCCAGCACGGCGGTAAAAATTCCATCTGCTATCTGCCAGTTTCTTTTGATCTCGGGTGCCGGTAAACGCTATTGTCACTGCTTGTCTTTGTGCGGCAGAGAATGCGGGAGCGCTGGCGTGAACACGATAATTAGAGATTACGGGCAGGCATATTCTCCTGCTGAATGGACAGATGCGGAGCTGACGCGCGATACGCTGAAGCAGCACCTTGATGATTTCCAGCAGCGGCTGGGCCAGGCCTTTGACGCCGGAGAAGCCGTTGAGCAGCTTATCGCCGCCCGCACGCTGTTTATCGATCGCCTGCTGCGTCGCCTGTGGCGCTTTTACGGTTTCCCGGAGCAGGAGGATATCGCGCTGGTTGCCGTGGGCGGCTACGGGCGGGCCGAGCTGCATCCTCTTTCCGATATTGATGTGTTGATCCTGAGCCGTCGATCGCTTTCCGAAGAGGATGCGCAGCGCACCAGCGAGCTGCTGACGCTGATGTGGGATTTGAAGCTGGAAGTGGGCCACAGCGTGAGAACGCTGGAAGAGTGCCTGCTGGAAGGCTTATCAGATCTTACCGTCGCCACCAACCTGATTGAATCACGCCTGCTGACCGGCGACGTCGCGCTGTTTCTCGAACTGCAAAAAAACGTTTTCAGCGAAGGGTTCTGGCCTTCCGATCGCTTTTTCGCTGCCAAAATCGCCGAGCAGCAGGAGCGCCACCAGCGCTATCACGGTACCAGTTATAACCTGGAGCCGGATATCAAAAGCAGTCCCGGCGGCCTGCGCGATATCCATACGCTGCTGTGGGTGGCGCGCCGCCACTTTGGCGCCACGTCCCTGGATGAAATGGTCGGTTTTGGCTTTCTGACGCAGGCCGAGCGCAACGAGCTGAACGAGTGTCAGTCCCTGCTGTGGCGTATACGTTTCGCCCTGCATCTGACGCTCAGCCGCTACGATAACCGGCTGCTGTTCGATCGCCAGCTGAACGTGGCGCAGCGTCTGAACTATCAGGGCGAAGGCAACGAGCCGGTCGAGCGCATGATGAAAGATTTTTATCGCGTTACCGGCCGTATCGGCGAGCTGAACCAGATGCTGCTACAGCTGTTCGACGAGGCTATCCTGGCGCTGGGCGAGGATGAAAAACCGCGCGCCATTGACGATGAATTTCAGCTGCGCGGCACCTTAATCGATTTGATTGACGAAACGCTGTTCGCTCGCGACCCGGTTGCTATCATGCGCATGTTTTACACGATGGTGCGCACGCCGAATATTACCGGCATCTATTCCACCACGCTGCGCCAGCTGCGCTTTGCCCGTCGTCAGCTTCAGCAGCCGCTGTGCACGCTTCCCAAAGCGCGGGAGCTGTTTCTGTCCATCCTGCGGCATCCGGGCGCGGTAAGCCGGGCGCTGGTACCTATGCATCGTCACAGCGTGCTGTGGGCCTATATGCCGCAGTGGGGCAATATTGTCGGCCAGATGCAGTTTGACCTGTTTCACGCCTATACCGTGGATGAGCATACTATTCGCGTCCTGCAAAAGCTGGAAAGCTTCGCCAATGAAGCGACTCGTCCACGCCATCCGCTCTGCGTAGAGATTTGGCCGCGTCTGCCGCAGCCGGAGCTGCTGCTGATGGCCGGACTGTTTCACGATATCGCCAAAGGCCGCGGCGGCGATCACTCCGTGCTGGGCGCGCAGGACGCGCTGGAATTTGCCGAGCTGCATGGGCTGAACTCGCGGGAAACGCAGCTGGTCGCCTGGCTGGTACGTCACCATCTGCTGATGTCGGTGACGGCGCAGCGGCGCGATATTCAGGATCCCACCGAGATCCAGCATTTCGCGGAGGTGATGCAGAACGAAAACCGGCTGCGCTATCTGGTTTGTCTGACCGTAGCGGATATCTGCGCCACCAACGAAACACTGTGGAATAGCTGGAAGCAGAGCCTGCTGCGCGAGCTGTTTTTCGCTACCGAGAAACAGCTGCGGCGCGGAATGGAACACAGCCCTGATCTGCGAGAACGCGTCCGCCATCACCGTTTGCAGGCGTTGGCGCTGCTGCGTATGGACAATCTGGATGAGCAGGCGCTGCGCGATATCTGGGCGCGTTGCAGAGCGGACTATTTCCTGCGCCATACGCCGAACCAGCTGGCCTGGCACGCTCGTCATTTGATGGAACACGATCTGTCGAAGCCGCTGGTGCTGCTCAGCCCTCAGGCGACACGCGGCGGCACGGAAATTTTTATCTGGAGCCCGGACCGTCCTTATCTGTTCGCCACCGTGGCGGGCGAGCTGGACAGACGCAACCTTAGCGTGCACGACGCGCAGATCTTTACCAGCCGCGACGGCATGGCGATGGATACCTTTATCGTGCTGGAGCCGGACGGCAGCCCGCTGGCACCGGATCGACACGAGGCCATCCGCCAGGCGCTGGATCAGGCTATCGGGCAAACCAGCTTCCAGCCAGCGAGAGTCCGCCGCCAGTCGGCCAGGCTAAAACATTTTAGCGTGGATACCGAAGTGAAATTCTTACCGAGCCATACCGACAGACGCACCTATATGGAACTGATCGCCCTGGATCAGCCGGGTCTGCTGGCGCGCGTTGGGGAGATCTTCGCCGATCTGAACGTGTCGCTGCACGGCGCGCGCATCAGCACCATCGGCGAGCGCGTCGAGGATCTGTTTATCCTGGCCAACAGCGATCGCCGCGCGCTCAGCCGCGAATTACGCCACGAGTTGCGACAACGGTTGACAGAGGCCCTTAATCCAAACGATAAAGTGTGACCAGGATTTACTTTTACCCCGCTTTCGGGCGCGCGGCCGATTAGCTGCAGGCGCGTCTCGAAACATGATTTGACACAGGAAAGCTTAATTAATGCAACAGTTACAGAGTGTTATTGAGAGCGCCTTTGAGCGCCGCGCCGAGATTACCCCAGCCAATGCCGATACCGTTACGCGAGAAGCGGTTAACCAGGTTATCGCGCTGCTGGACAGCGGCGCGCTGCGCGTGGCTGAGAAGATCGACGGCCAGTGGGTGACGCATCAGTGGCTGAAAAAGGCCGTGCTGCTCTCTTTCCGCATCAATGACAATCAGGTGATTGATGGCGCAGAAAGCCGTTATTACGACAAAGTTCCGATGAAATTTGCCGATTACGACGACGCTCGTTTTAAGAAAGAAGGTTTCCGCGTGGTGCCGCCAGCTGCCGTTCGTCAGGGCGCTTTTATCGCACGCAATACCGTGCTGATGCCTTCTTATGTCAATATTGGCGCTTATGTTGATGAAGGCTCAATGGTGGACACCTGGGCGACCGTTGGCTCCTGTGCGCAGATTGGTAAAAACGTGCACCTGTCCGGCGGCGTCGGTATCGGCGGCGTGCTGGAACCGCTGCAGGCTAACCCGACCATCATCGAAGACAATTGCTTTATCGGCGCGCGCTCTGAAATCGTGGAAGGCGTGATCGTTGAAGAAGGCGCGGTGATTTCTATGGGCGTCTACATTGGCCAGAGCACCAAAATCTACGACCGCGAAACCGGCGAAGTGCACTACGGCCGCGTGCCTGCCGGCTCCGTAGTGGTTTCCGGCAACCTGCCTTCCAAAGACGGCAGCTACAGCCTGTACTGCGCGGTTATCGTGAAAAAAGTAGATGCGAAAACCCGTGGCAAAGTCGGTATCAACGAACTGCTGCGCACCATCGACTAATTCTCCTCCGGGCCGCGCTTTGCGGCCCGTCAGTTTTTCTTTACACGCCTGCCTTAAAAAGATGTTTTCCATCAAAAAATAAGTAGTGCTATTGCGCAATAACCAGGCGATAATCCGCGCCAACCAGCGTACAGGTTCCCCGCCCCTTTTCAGATTTTCACATATACTCAGCTGAGCACGGGACGAGCAGGCCTGGCAAAAACAGGGAGCAACGTGCCGCCGCAGCGCGGCCGGTAAAAACCGCACCTTGCACCACAGAGTATTTGTAAAGCGCAGCCGAATGACTATTCTCCCGCACAGGAAAAAATCTTATGTATGACAATCTGAAAGGTTTAGGTATCGCCAATCCCGACGACATCGATCGCTACAGCCTGCGTCAGGAAGCCAGCAACGACATTCTGAAAATCTACTTTCGCAAAGACAAGGGTGAGTTTTTCGCTAAAAGCGTGAAGTTTAAATATCCGCGCCAGCGCAAAACCGTGGTGGCCGATAACGTCAGCCAGGGATTCAAAGAGATCCAGGAGATCAGCCCTAACCTGCGTTACGTGATTGACGAGCTGGATCAGATCTGCCAGCGCGATCAGGTGGAAGTCGATCTGAAACGCAAAATCCTGGACGATCTGCGTCATCTGGAAGGCGTGGTAACCAATAAGATCGCCGAAATTGAGGCCGATCTGGAAAAACTGACGCGCAATAGCCGCTAAGCACGCCGTTACTCCCTGCTCTGTTTCCGTTCTTCAATGCGTCAGGGCCTGGCGCATTGGTCACTCTTTTCCAGGTTTCTGCGGCCAACGCTTTAAGGCTCATCATCCAGCTGCAACGCCACGTAAAGCAGCAGCCTGTCGTCAAAACTACTCAGATTCAGCCCTGTCAGCTCGGAAATGCGGTTAAGCCGGTATTCAAGCGTATTACGATGAATATAAAGCGCTTTCGCGGTAGCTGAAGGCTGCACGTTGTGGCTGAACCAGGCGATTAGCGTTCTTCTCAGCAGGCCATTGTTGTCCATGGCCTTCAGCTTTGCCAGCGGTCGGGACAGCTCTCCGGCCTGCCAGCCGCCGCGCAGGCTGTCCAGCAGCACGGGCAACACCAGATCCTGATAGAAATAGCTGCGTTCTTCCGGCATACGCTGTTTGCCTACCAGCATGGTGGTGCGCGCGGTGCGATAAGAGCGGGCGATGCTGCCCGGCCCGGTAAAAAAGTTGCCCAGCGCGATGCGCATCCGCAGATGGCCGTTTTCTTTCATTCTGGACTGCAAAAGCGCCACCCGTTTACGGTGGTCTTCCGCGTCAAAGCGACCATGTGAGTTAAAAGCAGGTTTCAATACCACCATTTCGGTCAGCGACACGATGGCGATTAAATTATCCCGCTCTGGCGTGGTAAGCAGCGTTTGCAGCTGCTGCAGTTCCGACATGGCGCTGTCCACGCCAAGCTGGCCGCTGTCGACCTCGACCACTGCCACCACGCGCGGCTGGTTAAGATCGATGCGTAACCGCTGCGCCCATTCGTTCAGCGCCGGAGAAAGCGTGTCGCTACGAATAAGATTCAGCACCAGCTCTTCGCGCAGACGGCTGTCCTGCGCCAGCATATGTAGCAGTCGCGCCTGTTCCAGCATCATTTCTGCCGTCATGCAAACCAGCTCGCCATAGTGCCGCAGCGATTCCGGCTCGCCGGTCAGGCCGATAACGCCGACGATCTCGCCGTCGATACGCATAGGCAGATTGATGCCGGGCCGTACGCCGTGCAGATGTCTTGCTACCGCTTCATCAATATCCACGATCCGTGCCTGAGACAGCGCCAACAGCGCGCCTTCGTGCATTTCTCCAATACGTTCCCGGTCGCCGCTGCCGATGATCCGGCCACGTGCGTCCATCACGTTGACATTGCTGTCAATTATTTTCATGGTGCGGGCAACGATTTCCTGCGCAAGGCGGGCATCAAGATGATAGGTGGCCATCCGTCACTCCTGAAATGTCTCGTCAGGCCAGCATACCTGCAGGCTGGCGTCGCGACATCATGCAAATGCACCAGGCGTGATCCAGAGTGTAAAAATAAGCGGAAAGATGAAAAGGCGTTGTTAAGGGGGATGCTGGCCTTATGGGCCAGCATCCGGCAGGAAGTTACTGCATTAACAAATAGATAGAGGCGTCGCCGCGCAGAATGTTCAGCGCCAGCACGGAAGGTTTGCCGTCGAGGATTTTGCGCAGCTCGCCCAGGTTAGCCACCGCCTGCTGGTTAACGCCCAAAATCACGTCGTCTTTCTTCAGGCCAATACGCGCCGCGGCGGAGCCCGCCTTAACGTCATTGACCTTCACGCCCTTCATGCCTTTTGCATCGTAGTTACTGAGATCGGCGCCCTCAATACCGACATAGATATTGCCGGAATCGACTTTCGCCTGCGAGCTTTGCTGCAGCTCAACGTTGACCGTCATCGGTTTGCCGTCGCGGATCAGCCCCAACGCCATTTTAGTGCCAACCGGCAGCGATCCGACCTGCGCGCGCAGCGCTGCAAAGCTGGAAATCTGCTTGCCGTTGATGGAAATCACCACGTCGCCCGCTTTCACGCCCGCCTTCGCCGCCGAAGAATTCGGCAGTACCTGGCTGACAAAGGCGCCGCGCTGCGCGTCCACCTTCATTGCTTTCGCCAGCTCGGAGTTCAGCTCGGTGCCCATGATCCCCAGTTCGCCGCGTTTCACCTGGCCATACTCCACCATCTGCGCCGTCAGGTTTTTCACCATATCGCTTGGGATGGCGAAGCCGATGCCGATATTGCCGCCGTCCGGTGCCAGAATGGCGGTGTTAATGCCGATCAGCTCGCCGTTGAGGTTCACCAGCGCGCCGCCGGAGTTGCCCCGGTTGATAGCCGCATCCGTCTGAATAAAGTTTTCATAGTTTTCCACGTTCAGGCCGCTGCGGCCCAGCGCGGAAACGATGCCGGAGGTAACCGTTTCGCCCAGTCCATAGGGGTTGCCAATCGCCACGGTGTAGTCGCCGACGCGAAGGTTATCGGAATCCGCAATCTTAATCGCCGTAAGGTTCTTCGCATCTTTAAGCTGGATCAGCGCAATATCGGAGCGCGGATCTTTGCCGATTACCTTAGCTTCGTATTTGCGGCCATCGCTCAGCTGCACCTGAATTTTCGTCGCGTTATCGACTACGTGATTATTGGTAACGACATAGCCTTTCTCTGCGTTGATGACTACGCCTGAACCCAGCGCGCGGAATTTCTCCTGTTGGGTATCGGCACCCCCCTGCGGACCGCCGCCCTGACACATTGGCGAGCCCTGGAAAGGCGAACCATCCTGACAGAAAGGCGAGTTGCCGCCGAAGAACTGCTGGAACTGCTGAGGTAAACGCGGCGTGCGTACCGTTGTGCTTCCTTCAACGTTGATACTCACTACTGAAGGCATCACTTTTTCTAACATCGGCGCCAGGCTTGGCAGCTGCTGGCTGGAAGAAGAAGCCGTTTCTGCGGCCGTAGCGGTCAGCGGGCCCATGGCCATTCCCAGGCTCAGGGCCAGCGCGCTGGCTAAAAGTGTTTTTTTCATGCGTCTGATTCTCTTCTGTTCTGATAGGCGAAACGTGCAGCGGACGTGCTGGTAAGAGTCATTTTTTAACGCTAAGTTCATGTATAAGTTTCAGCGAAAAGTAAAAAAATATTCTCTGCCTTTACAAACCCGCCGGAAAAAACGCTTATTCCACTGCCATCAAACGACGATATTCGTCCCAGGCATAAAGATCGGTCATGCCGCTGACATAATCCTGCAGCAAACGCGCCCGATAATAACGCTCCCAGAGCAGACGTTCAAATCGCTGTTCGATCTTCAGGTTTTTCATATGCACCGAATAAGCCTTCCGGTGCTTGCCGGATAATTTATGAAACAGCCGTGTTTCAATTGGGTAGTCCGGATGGAAATCCTCATTTATCAGCATGTTAAAATCCTGATAAGAAAGCTGTAATAATGGCTTATAAATATCCAGCAGGCCTTTTATAACCCGATAACCCTGTAGCTCCAGCTGTTCGACTTCCGGATGATTAAATACGTGCTTTCTGGCGACTTTTTTAAACATATTCAACAGCTGGTTTTCATCGCCGTCATCTTCCAGCAGCGAATGATTAAAACTTCCCTGCCAGATTGGCCCGATATTATCGACAAAGCGTTTAACGGCGTGCTCGACCAATGCGGACTGTACTTTAACGCGAAGCTTCATAAAAAAGGTATCGCTCCGGCTGCGATAACGCTCTTTACTTTGCGCCTCGGAGTAAGCAAAGCCGACAATCTTTACAAAGAGTTCGTCAGAGGTGACCTTTTTGTTTTTTCGCAGCAGCGTCCACTCATCTTCTAAAAACTGATAAAGCTGGTCGACGCTGAAAATCGCTTTTTCTACGGCGTCGTCCAGGTCGGCAATACAATAAGAGATATCGTCGGCGGCTTCCATAATATAGGTCAGCGGAAAACGATGATATTGCTGTGTGTTGGTTGCCCTGAGCAGATCGGCCACGTACTTCTCTTCGGAAAGATAATAGCCTGGCTTTTTCATCAGCGTACTAAACTGCGGCGGTTTTTCGCCCTGAAACCAGGCCGGCGCCGTGTATTTTAAAATGCAGGCGACCTGTACATAGGAAAGATTAAGCTGAAGCAGCGTATGCACCAGGCGAATAGCCTGCGCGTTGCCCTCAAAATGGCAAAGATCCTGACGAAGACGGGCATTCATGGCGAGAAATTTTTCATTCTGCTCGCTGTCATCAACCCCGGCCTCCTGCGGCTCGGTCAGCAGCCCGGGCAAATTCACGCGGAACCAGTCGTTGATCGCCGCCTCGCCAAAATGGCCGAACGGCGGATTACCGACGTCATGCAGCAGGCAGGCCATTTCCACCAGGCTTTCAAAGGCGCCGGTTAAATCGGCCAGGCCGTACTTTTCCAGCCCGCCAGGCTGCTTTCGCAGTGCCTGAAGCACCTCTTTCACGATATAGCGGCCGGTCTGTTGCACCTCCAGCGAATGCGTCAGCCGCGAGCGCACGGCGGCGTTTCGCTCCAGAGGAAAGACCTGCGTTTTTTGCTGAAGTCGCCGAATAGCCGCCGAATTAATAATACGTCCGCGATCGCTTTCAAAATGGCGGGTAATATAATATTCGCCTTCGGGCTTTTCGCGGTTATTAAAGGGCCGCTCGAAACTGAATTTCGTCCTGAAATCTGTCGCTGTCATACTAGCCCGCCCTGATGAGTTAAACCTGCTAATCATGATAAACTATGCACTACATTGAACAACTTCCACAACAATAGCGAGCATTCCTATGAAAGCAGGCATTATTGGCGCGATGGAGCAGGAAGTAACCCTGCTGCGCGATAAAATTGAAAATCGTCAGACTATCGCGCTGGCCGGTTGCGAGATCTATACCGGCACGCTGAACGGCGTTGAGGTTGCCCTGCTGAAATCGGGTATCGGCAAAGTTTCTGCGGCGATGGGCACCACGCTGCTGCTGGAGCTGTGCAAACCGGATTTTGTGATTAATACCGGTTCCGCAGGCGGTTTGGCCTCCACGCTGAAGGTCGGCGATATCGTGGTATCCGACGAGGTGCGCTATCACGATGCCGACGTCACCGCTTTCGGCTACGAGCCAGGCCAGATGGCAGGCTGTCCGGCAGCCTTTACGGCCGATGATAAACTGATTGCCGCGGCGGAAAGCTGCATCGCTAAGCTTGGCCTGAACGCCGTACGCGGCCTGGTCGTGAGCGGCGATGCCTTTATTAACGGTGCCGAACCGCTGGCGCGCATTCGTACGACTTTCCCGCAGGCCGTAGGCGTAGAGATGGAAGCGACCGCTATCGCTCACGTTTGCCACCAGTTCGGCACGCCGTTCGTAGTGGTGCGAGCCATTTCCGACGTGGCCGACCAGGAGTCGCATCTGAGCTTTGACGAGTTCCTGACCGTTGCCGCTAAGCAGTCCTCACTGCTGGTGGAAACGCTGCTGACCCACCTTCGTGGCTAAGCTTTTCGCCCTGTTGCTGCTGCTCTGTTACGGAGCGGCAGCCGCCACGCCCCGCGTTATCACCCTTGCGCCAAACCTGACCGAACTGGCTTTTGCCGCAGGCATCACGCCTGTCGCCGTCAGCGCTTATTCCGACTATCCCCCCGCTGCCGCCGCTATCGAACAGGTGGCGAACTGGCAGGGAATTAACGTTGAACGCATCATCAACCTGAAACCGGACGTGGTGCTTGCCTGGCGCGAGGGAAATCCGCAGCGACAGGTCGATCAGCTGGCAGCCTTCGGCATTAAGGTGGTGTGGCTGGCGCCAGCCACGATTGGCGAGATGATTGCCGCCGTGCGCGATCTTAAAGCCTTCAGTCCACACCCGGAACAGGCTGACAGGCAGGCGGCGGCGCTACAGCAGCAGTGGGATGATCTGCAGAGGCGCTATCAGCACGCACGCAAAGTGTCGGTGTTTTTACAGTTTGGTCAGCGGCCGCTTTTCACCGCCTCGCGTAATACGCTGCAAAACGAAATCGTACAGCTGTGCGGCGGCGAAAACATCTTTGCCGACAGCCGCGTCGCCTGGCCCCAGGTCAGCCGCGAGCAGGTTTTAATGCGGCATCCGCAGGCCATCGTGACGGGAGGTGACGCCGCCGCCGTCAGCGCCTTCTGGCGGCCACAGCTCAACGCGCAGGTAATTGTAATAAATGATGACTGGCTCAGCCGGCCCGGCCCGCGCATTCTTCAGGCAGCACGGGCATTGTGCAGTCAGTTGCAGCCCTGAGACGGCAGACCCTGTACTAAAGTCGGTTAAAGTTTCAACGAAGATGGTCGTTAACCTAATTACGAGGCGGCAAGGCTGTTATAAGCGCCGCCCGGCATTTCAGGGCTTTTGCCCTTTTACACCAGGAAACTACAGCAATGAAAGCCGTTTATATGGCCTTAGGCCTGATGATGGCAGGTCAGGCGGCTGCTGCTTCCATTACCGGCAGCATTGGCGTCAGGCTGACCATTTACTCCCAATGTCACATTGACGGGCAGAGTACTATCACAGCAAGAACACCTGCAGTGGACTGCGGCCAACAAAGAGCCGCACAGCCGAAAGTCACGCAGACGGCGATTTCGTCTAACCGCGAAACGCGCCAGACGTCGAAACTGGTCACTGTAGAATGGTAAGCGAAAACCCCGGCGGCAACGTCGGGGTTTTTTATTCAGATACTGAAAGAAGAACCGCAGCCGCAGGTGGTTTTGGCGTTCGGGTTAGTCACGATAAAACGCGAGCCTTCCAGCCCTTCGGTATAGTCCACCGAGCCGCCAACCAGATATTGCAGGCTCATAGGATCCACCACCAGCGCCACGCCCGATTTTTCAATCGTCATATCGCCATCGTTGACCTTATCGTCAAAGGTGAAGCCGTACTGGAAACCGCTGCAACCGCCGCCGGTAATATAGACACGCAGTTTCAGATCGGGATTCTCTTCATCTGAGATCAGGTTTTTAACTTTACTGGCCGCTGCTTCGGTAAACTGCAGGGGCAGAGCTACATCTTCACTCATTTCATACTCCATCAGGCACTCGGGCCGGTCAGAATTCGACCATTAATCGCACCATTATCTTACACACCAGTATAGCAATCAAGTATGCGCCTGTTTGTCGGTTGTGGTGTTAGCAGCCGCTGCTACCGCGTCATCGGCCTGCTGCTGTTTTTCCAGCGTGCGCGCCAGCAGCGAGGAGTAAAGCGGTTTGCCGCCGAGAAACTGCGCCAGTAAGGTTGCCCCAAGGCAGGTGATAATCATCGGCAGAATAAGCTGATAATTATCGGTCATTTCCAGTACCAGCACGATGCCGGTGAGCGGCGCCCTGACCGAAGCGGCGAACAGCGCGCCCATGCCCGCAATGGCAAAAGTACCGACTTCCAGCTGATAAGCAGGAAACAGCGAGGCGCTGGCCATGCCGAACGCGGTGCCCAGCAGCGTGCCCAGCGCCAGCATCGGCGCGAAAATACCGCCCGGCGCGCCGGAGCCAAAACAGAGCAGCGTTGTCGCCATGCGGGCGATAAAAATAAACAGCAGCGTGCCCACGGTATAATGACCGGCCGCCGCAATGGGGATCAGCTCAAAGCCGCCGCCTGCAGCCTCCGGCTCGATGACGCCCAGCACGCCGCAAACGCCCCCCAGCACGGCACCGATAATCAGAATTTTTTTCAGGTTGCCGCCGTGGAGGCGCTGAAACATATCCTGCGTTTTAAAAATCAGCGCGTTAAACGCTACGCCAACGATGCCGAAAATCATGCCCAGCAGCAGATAGAGCCAGAGCGTGTTGACCGGCGAGTTGGAAAGTTTACCGACGGCGATCACCGCGTGTTCGCCGTTGAAAATGCGGAACACGATGCTGGACATAATGACGCCGATAAACACGGCCTTGATAGAGATAACGCTGTAGCGAAACTGCAAACGCATCTCTTCGATGATAAACAGAATGCCCGCCAGCGGCGCGTTAAACGCGGCTGAAAGCCCGGCAGCCGCACCGGTAGCCAGCAAAGAGTGGCGGGCCTCGGCGCTTTTCAGGCGGAAAATATCCAGCACCATGCGGCCGATGTTGCCGCCCAGCTGCACCGTCGGCCCTTCGCGTCCCAGCACCATGCCCGCGCCCAGCGTTCCCATGCCGCCGATAAATTTAACGGGGATTACCCGCCACCAGCGCACCGGCCGCAGCTCTTCCAGCGCGCCTTCGATTTCCGGAATACCGGAGCCTGAGGCTTCCGGCGCAAAGCGGCGCACCAGATAGTACCCCACGACGGCCAGCAGTGCGGAAAGGATAAACGCCAGCGGAAACAGCAGGATCCAGTGTTGTTCAACGTCTGCCAGCATTGCCAACCGCCAGTGGCTGACGCTATGCACCGCTTTTTCGAAGGCGACGCCTACCAGTCCGGCCAGCAGGCCGACAATGCCTGCCATAATTAACACCACGACCGGCGTTTTATCGCGTCTTAATAGCAGGCGGAGAAAGTCGCCGCGTCGGGCTGGCACCACGTGTAACTGGTCGGACGAAGAGGTTGTCTGCTGCATAGTCCATTCGTATCAGTTCAGGCGAAGCTGATATTTTACTCATCCCGTCGCGGCTGTCGCCAGGAAAAGCTGATCCTTTCGTGTCAAAAGCGCCAGCGGCCTTTCAACCCGACCGTCTGTTCCCTTAGAATGGCGGGGTTTTTCTTAATGCATCCTCAGGAGCGGAACCATGAGTAAGTCTGAAAATCTGTATGCTCAGGCACAGCAAGTTATTCCCGGCGGCGTCAACTCGCCGGTACGCGCCTTCACCGGCGTTGGCGGCGTACCGCTCTTTATTGAACGCGCTAACGGCGCTTATCTTTACGACGCCGACGGCAAAGCCTATATCGATTACGTCGGCTCCTGGGGACCGATGGTGTTGGGCCATAACCATCCTGCCATCCGTAACGCGGTTATCGAAGCCGTAGAGCGCGGCCTGAGCTTTGGCGCGCCGACCGAGATGGAAGTCAAAATGGCCGAGCTGGTGACCGAACTGGTACCGACGATGGACATGGTGCGGATGGTGAACTCCGGCACCGAAGCAACAATGAGCGCCATTCGCCTGGCTCGCGGTTTTACCCATCGCGACAAAATTATCAAATTTGAAGGCTGCTACCATGGCCACGCCGATCACCTGCTGGTGAAAGCCGGTTCAGGCGCGCTGACCCTCGGCCAGCCGAATTCACCGGGCGTTCCGGCCGATTTTGCTAAGCACACGCTGACCTGCACCTATAACGATCTGGATTCCGTGCGCGCCGCTTTTGAGCAGTATCCGCATGAAATCGCGTGCATCATCGTCGAGCCGGTCGCGGGCAATATGAACTGCATCCCGCCGCTGCCGGAATTTTTGCCAGGCCTGCGCGCGCTCTGCGACGAATTTGGCGCGCTGCTGATTATCGATGAAGTGATGACCGGCTTCCGCGTGGCGCTGGCTGGCGCGCAGGCGCATTACGGCGTGGTGCCGGATTTAACCTGCCTGGGCAAAATCATCGGCGGTGGAATGCCGGTCGGCGCGTTTGGCGGCCGTCGCGAAGTAATGGAAGCGCTGGCGCCGACGGGGCCGGTTTATCAGGCGGGTACCCTTTCCGGCAACCCGATTGCGATGGCAGCCGGTTTTGCCTGCCTGAGCGAGATTGCGAAGCCCGGCACGCACGCCACGCTGACCGACCTCACCACCCGCCTGGCGGAAGGCCTGCTGCAGGCGGCAGAAGAAACCAACATTCCGCTGGTGGTTAACCACGTTGGCGGCATGTTCGGGCTGTTCTTTACCGCAGCCGACCAGGTCACCAGCTATCAGGACGTGACCCAGTGCGACGTGGAGCGCTTTAAGAAGTTCTTCCACCTGATGCTGGAAGAAGGCGTTTACCTCGCCCCTTCCGCTTTTGAAGCGGGCTTTATGTCGCTGGCGCACAGCCAGGAAGATATTCAGCGCACGGTGGACGCCGCACGCCGCAGCTTCGCTAAGCTGGCGTAACGGTAGTCGGGCAGCGCACCAGGCGCTGCCCTTTCCTTCACACCTTCCGCAGCAGATAAACGAAGTAAGGCGCGCCGATAAAGGTCGCCAGCAGTCCCGCCGGCACCTGCGCCGGAAAAGCCACCATCCGTCCGCACCAGTCCGCTATCATCATCAGACCGCCGCCAAGCAGACTGGCGATAAGCAGCTGCGGCAGCGCCCGCCGGAAACCCAGCATCCTTGCGATATGCGGCGCCATCAGCCCGACAAAGCTCAGCGGCCCGATGGTCAGCGTGGCCGCCGCCGTCAGCGCGGCCGCCAGCAGCAGCAGCGCCATCCGCGAGGTTTTCAGCGCCACGCCCAGCGAGCGGGCCGTTTCGCCGCCTAACGGCAACAGCGTCAGCCAGCGACGGCACAGCGGCGTCAGCGCCAGCAGCACGGCCGCCACGATTATCGTCCTGATCGCCTGCTCGCCGCTCACGCTATAGGTCGAGCCGGAGATCCACGTCATCAGCCCGGCCATACGCGGATCGCCGCTGGCCATCAGCAGCAGCAGCAGGGTGGCAAAGGCGGTACTCAGCGCCATGCCCGCCAGCAGCATACGTTCGGGCGAAAAGCCGCCGCGCCCGCCCACAAAGGTAATAATCAGCAGCGTGATTGCCGCGCCCAGGCTGCCCGCAGGCAGCAGCCAGCCGAAGGCGTCGCCGGGCACCAGAAACAACATAATCACCACGCCAAAGGCGGCGCCGGAGCTGATGCCCAGCACTTCCGGGCTGGCCATCGGATTGCCGGTCAGGCGCTGCACCAGGCAGCCAGCCGCGCCCAGCATCATGCCCGTCGCCAGCGCCGCCGCCAGTCTTGGCATTCGCCAGGGCAACAATTGCTGCCACAGTTCGCCGCTTGCCCACGTCCAGCCGTCAGCGCCGCGCCCGAAGCTGAGCGCCACGGCGCCCAGCGCCAACAGCAGCGCCACGCCGCCCAGACACCACAACAGCAGGCCGTGGCGCTCGACCGGCACGCGATCGCCCCGATCCAGCGCGGGCGGCGCGGAAGCGGTACGCAGGCGCGGCAGTAACCACAGCAGCAGCGGTGCGCCAATAATCGCGGTTGCCGTACCGGTCGAAATTTCCTGCCAGCGATCGGTCAGCCAGATCACGCTCTGATCGGCCAGCCACAGCAGCAACATGCCGATAAACGGCGCCAGCAGCATCCGGCTGAGCAGCCGTCTTGCACCCAGCATTTTTGCCAGCAGCGGCGCAAAAAGGCCGATAAAGCCGATCACGCCCGCCGCGTTTACCAGCTGCGCGCTGAGCACGATAGCCAGCGCCAGCACGCTTAAGCGGGCCAGCGACAGCCCCAGCCCCAGATTCTTCGCCACGCCGTCGTCCAGCCCCATCAGCGTCATCGGCCTGCGCAACAGCAGCGCCAGCACAAAGCCCGTCAGCAGCTTCGGCCACAGGAATTCGACGTTGCCCCAGTCCATCTGGTTCAGCGAGCCGGTTCCCCATAAAAAGATATTCTGCAGCCTGTCGTGATTAAACAGGCCGATAAGCTGATTGACCGCGCCACAATAGAGCGACATCACCAGGCCGGCCAGGATCAGCGTGACCGGAGAAAGCCGCTTCCCCCAGGCGATGCCAAACACAATCAGCCCGATGGCCAGCGCGCCGAGCATAGCGGCAAACTGCTGGCCAAATAGCGGCAGGCTCCAGAGCGCGGCAATGGTCAGGCCAAGCTGCGCGCCGGTGGCGACCCCAAGCGTGGTTGGCTCTGCTAATGGATTGCGCAGCACCTGCTGGAAGAGCAGGCCCACCAGCCCCAGCCCGGCGCCCACCAGCAGCGACAGCGCCAGCCTCGGCAGCAGGCTGTAGTGAAACACCATCTGGCTGACGCTTTCGGGACCGGCGGCTTTTATCGCGCTGAACCACAGCGACGGCGCAAGATGCTGGCTGAAGTTATAGCCGGTCAGGCCCAGCGCCAGCGCGAACAGCAGCGTTAATAAGAACACGGGAAAACGCGCGGCATTTTTCATAGCGGCTCCAGCGCCCGATCCAGCGACTGGCAAAAACGCATCGCAGAAAGCGTTGCGCCATAGAACCAGACCTGCGGCACGCGGCGAAAGCGCTGCTGCCGAACAAAATCCATCGCCTGCCAGAGCGGCGTCGCGCTGACCTGCTGCATTAAATTATCGTCGCCATGCGCAAAACAGATCGCCTCGACGTCTTTTAGCGTCGCCAGTCTTTCCAGCCCGATCACCGCGCTTCCCCAGAAATTGGTTTCGCCCTGCCAGGCGTTTTCCAGCCCCAGCTCGTTCATCACTTCCAGAAACAGGCTGCCCTTGCCGAAAACCAGCGCATGACGCGCATCCAGCAGCGACATCAGCAGCACCGGACGCCGCTTTCGACCGGCAACGCGCTTTCTGGCGGCGGCGATAAAGGCGTCGAACTGTGCCAGATGGCGCTGCGCCTGCGGCACGCGATCGAGACGGTCGGCCAGCTGCATCAGCGACTGCCGCGCCACGGTCAGCGGTTTGCCGCTGGCGTCGTTGAAGGCGAAGCCCATCGCGGGCGCGATTTTCTCAAATTTGTCGTTGGATGGCCCATAGCCGGAAGAGTAAAGAATGAGCGAAGGCCGCATCTGCATCATCAGCTCAAGATTGGGTTCGGTGCGCAAGCCCAGATCCACCGTTGAGGCAGGCAGCTTTGGCTCGCCGACCCAAAGCTGGTAGTTATACATTTCGGCTACGCCCATCGGCGCGACGCCAAGCGCCAGCAGCAGTTCCGTCGGCAGCCACTCCAGCGACACAATGCGCGCTGCGTCAATGCCCGACGCGGCACGGCTGCCGAAGGCGGGCAGCAAAGGCGCAAGCGCCATCGCCATCAGCAGGCGGCGGCGATAAAAATCCGGCATGGAGATTCCTTTAGTAAACAAAACTTACCGGCGTGCCGCCGTCCGGGTGCGGCAGAATGCCCATTGGGATACCGTAAATGGCCTGGAGCACCTCCGGCTGCATAATCGCGCCGGCATCACCCTGCGCAATCATCCCGCCGTTGCGTAAGGCGACCAGGTGGTCACAGTAGCGGGCGGCCATATTGATATCGTGCAGCACGGCGATCACGGTCAGCCCCCGCTCATGGCTGAGCCGCTGGATAAGCGCCAGCACCTCGACCTGATGAGCGATATCCAGCGCGGAAGTCGGTTCATCCAGCAGCAGGCAGCGGCTGTTCTGCGCCACCAGCATCGCAATCCAGGCGCGCTGCCGCTCGCCGCCGGAGAGGCTGTCCACCAGACGCGAGGCGAAAGGTTTCAGGCCCACCAGCGCAATGGCTTCATCGACGCGATCGCGATCTTCGCTGCCGAAGCGGCCCAGCGCGCCGTGCCAGGGATAGCGCCCCATCGAGACCAGCTCCCGCACCGTCATGCCCTCGGCGGCGGGAAGCTGCTGCGGCAGATAGGCGACCTCACGGGCAAAGCGCTTAGCGGGCCAATGCGCCAGCGCTTTATCATTGAGCCGCACTTCGCCGCCGGTCGCGGCGTGATGGCGCCCCAACAGCTTTAACAGCGTGGATTTGCCGGAGCCATTATGCCCAATCAGCCCGCAGACTTTTCCGGCGGGAAAGGTCAGCGACAGCGGCTGGAGCAGGATGCGGCCCGGAACGGCAAATGAAGTTTGATGCAGCGAGAAGGTGCTGTCGGTCAGGTGCGGAGAATGCATAACAATTTTCTGCCTGACGGGCGCGGCGAACCGCGCCCGGTTTGGTTAGAAACGGAAAGTGGCGGTGCCGACGATCTGACGTTCGGCGCCCCAGTAGCAGGCGTAGTCGCGATAGCAGCTGGCGACATAATCCCGATCGAAGAGGTTGTTGACGTTGACGCCAATCGACGAGCCTGGCAGACCGAAACGCCCCAGATCGTACTTCACCACGGCATCGACGGTGGTGTACGCCGCCACGTTGAAGTTCTGATTAGTATCAGGGCCGGTGCTGTACAGGCCTTTGCTCTCGCCGACATAGCGTACGCCGCTTCCCACGGTCAGGCCGGAAAGCGCCGTTTCGTGGAAGGTATAATCGGCCCACAGCGACGCCATATGTTTCGGCACCTGCACCGGCGTTCTGCCTTTCAGCTGCGTATCGTGCGTATATTCCGCGTCGGTATAGGTGTAAGAGGCGATAACGTTAACGTTGGCATTGACCGCCGCCTTCGCTTCCAGCTCGACGCCGCGCGAGCGGATTTCGCCGCTTTGCACGCTGAAATTAGCAAAATCAGGATCGGGATTCGCCGTCAGGTTTTTGGTTTTAGTCAGCTGATAGAGCGCGCCGGTGATGACGATCGGACGGTCCTTCGGCACGTATTTTACGCCAGCCTCGTACTGCTTAGCGCGTGACGGATCGAACGGCTGCCCGTCAGCGGTGGTTCCGGCAGTCGGAATAAAGGATTCGCTGTAGCTGAAATAAGGCGCCACGCCGTTATCAAACACGTAGTTCAGGCCGCCGCGCCAGGTGAAAGCCTGGTCGTGGTTTTTCGCCAGCGCGTTGGTATCACGGTTAAACGCCGAGGTCATCGCGTAATCGTAGCGCGCGCCCAGCGTCATGACCCAGCGGTCCCACTCCATTTGATCCTGCGCGTACAGGCCGGTCTGCTCCTGCTTGTTCAGATAGTGATACGGGAAGTTGATCGTGGTGCTGTCGTTGCCGTACTGCGGATCCAGCGTGCTCAGCCGGGAAGCGGTGCCGAATCCGGCGTTGATATCGTTGCGGGTACGCTGATAGTCGACGCCCAGCAGCAGCGTATGATCCAGCGCGCCCGTAGCGAATTTCGCCTGCGCCTGGCTATCGACGGCAAACTGGTTCAGCTCTTCTTCAGACACCGCATAACCGCGGGTAATGTTATTGGCGCTGTCGAAGCCGTTACCGTAAATGCTGCGATAGTCGGTGCGCAGATCGGCGTAGCGCAGGTTTTGCCGCACGGTCCAGGTATCGTTAAAGCTGTGCGAGAAGTTATAGCCCACCATTTTGGTGTTGCGGGAGATCTTGTTGCTCGCCTCGCCTTCGTCAAAATCGGTGCCCAACTTGTGCTGCCGGCCGTTGGCATCGACGATCGGCACCACGGTGCCCTGACGCGGCAGCCAGCCGTAGTAGCCCGTTTCCGGCTCGTTCTGGAAATAGGTTAACAGCGTGAAGTTGGTGTTGGCGTCGGGCTGCCAGCTGAAGGACGGCGCCACGGTATAGCGCTTCTCTTTCTGCATATCCTGCTGCGCGTCCTGACTGCGCGCCAGGCCGGTCAGGCGCCAGGAGTAAACGCCGTCATCATCCAGCGCGCCGCCGAAATCAAAGCCGGTGGAAAACAGGTTATCCGACCCCATCTGGAACTGCACTTCGCGCAGCGTTTCCGTGGTCGGACGCTTGCTGACCAGCGCAACTACGCCGCCCGGGTTGCTCTTGCCGTAAAGCACGGATGCCGGCCCGCGCAGCAGCTCCGCGCGCTCCAGAAAATAAGGATCGATAGCGAATTCGGAGTAGTTATCGCCCTGGAGCTTCAGGCCGTCCAGATACTGATTGGTGTTGGTTTCGCTGAAGCCGCGGATGGACAGCGCGTCGATAACCTGCGAGCTGCCGCGGTTGCCGGTCATTACGCCGGGCGCATAGTTAAAGGCTTCCTTAACCGTACTGACGTTGCGCATCTCGATTTCGTCGCTGGTCACCACCGAAACGGACTGCGGATTTTTTTCAATCGGCGTATCGGTTTTGGTGCCGGTGGCGCTGCGTTTGGCGGCGATGGTCGGTGCCGGGCCCCAGGCGTTTTCGCTGGCGGCATCGGCGTTGGCGCTGACGGTAATAGTCTGTTCGCTGGCGGCGAAAGCAGAGGAGGAAAGCGCGACGGCAACAAGGCAGGCCAGTCGGCTTATCGGCAAAGCGGATGATTTCAAAGATGAAATAGCCATTTAGCGTTCTCTGATGAAAAGTAGAATGTAAACGAGAATTATTATTATAACGACAGGATAATAGGCGAATTACCGGCGCTTTCGCAAGAAAAAATCGGGCGCTTTTAGCGCGAATCCGGCGGAGTTCAGGCCAGCATAAAGCAGGGAAAATAAAGCCGTTGTCATGCAGTCGCGCTGAAAAGCCTCTTTTTACCGGTTTACTTTTTCTGCCACCGCCGCCAAAAAGGCAAAAAAAAGCCGGCTCGTTAAGAACCGGCTTTCCACCTGTTTTCAGTTATTTACCGAACATATCCTTGATCCAACCCGCCACGCCATCCGCATCCTTCTGCTCGTTTTGCGGCTGTTGAGCAGGCTGCTGCTCCTGCTGCATTTGCTGCTGTTGCATTTGCTGCTGCTGGATTTGCTGCTGCTGCTGCTGACAGAGTGCGTCGGCATCGGTGGTCCAGACCGGCAGCGTCCGCCAGCTGCTGCTGCCCGTGCCGCAGACAAAGTTACCGGCTGAATCCACGTTCATCGGCGCGATATCTTCCGGCGGCGTCGGCATCAGCGGCATCGGCGCCTGGTTGTCCAGATAGCGACGGTAGATCTGCATCGCGCCGCTGGCACCGTACAGTTTGGTGCTCTGGTTATTGTCGCGGCCAATCCAGGTGATCGCCACTTCTTTGCCGTCCACGCCCGCGAACCAGCTGTCGATCTGATTGTTGGTGGTGCCGGTTTTCGCCGCAAGGTGCGCCTTCGGATAGCGCGAGCCTAACGCACGGGCCGTGCCCTGCTGCGCGACCTGCTGCATCGCGTAGAGGGTCAGATAAGCGGCCTGGGCCGGCACGGTACGCTCCGCCTGCGGGAAGCTTTGATACAGCACGGTGCCGTCTTCGGCAATGACCGAGCGCAGCGCGGAAAGCTGCGCACGATCGCCGCCGCTGGCGATAGTCTGGAACGCCTGCGCCACTTCGACCGGCGTCAGGTTCAGCGCGCCCAGCAGCATGGCCGGCACCGGCTGGAGTTCAGCCTTCGGCACGCCGAGTTTGCTCCAGGTATCCACCACCTGCGGCAGGCCCAGCGTCATGCCCAGGTTCACCGTTGGCACGTTCATGGAGTGCGCCAGCGCATCTACCAGCATCACCTGACCGCTGAAGCGGCGGTCATCATTCTGCGGCTTCCAGACCTGACCGTTTGGCTGCTTCAGCGCGATCGGATTATCGGCAATCCAGGTATTCAGGCGATAGCTATCCGGCTGGCTCAGCGCGGTCAGATAGGTGGCTGGCTTAGCCAGAGAACCAATCGACCGGCGCGCCTGTAGCGCACGGTTATAGCCCGCAAACTGGGGATCGGCACCGCCAACCATGGCGCGAACTTCACCGCTGAAGCGATCGACGATCACCATCGCGGTTTCCAGATCCTTCAGGTTGCGCTGTTTACGCAGCGTCGACATCCCTTCTTCCACGGCTTTTTCTGCCGCATCCTGCGAAACAGAATCCAGCGTGGTGAAAATTTTCACGCCGGAAAGATCTTTGATCTTATCGCCCAGCTTCGCCTGTAGCTCGTTGCGCACCATCTGCATAAACGCAGGCTGTGGCGTGATCACGCCGCCTTTCGGCTGTACGCCAAGCGGACGGGCGCTGAGCATGTCGTACAGCTCCTGGTCGATCACTTTCTGCTGCTGCAGCAGACGCAGCACCAGGTTGCGGCGCTCCAGCGCCAGCTTCGGATTGCGCCACGGGTTATAGAGCGACGCGCCCTTCACCATGCCCACCAGCAGCGCCTGCTGATCCAGGCTCAGCTCGTCCACCGGACGGCCAAAGTAGTAGAGGCTCGCCAGCGGGAAGCCGCGGATCTGATCGTTGCCCGCCTGGCCCAGATAAACCTCATTCAGGTAAAGCTCCAGAATGCGGTCTTTGCTGTAGCGCGCGTCCATAATCAGCGCCATATAGGCTTCGTTAGCCTTGCGCCACAGCGAACGTTTGTTGGTCAGGAAAAGGTTTTTCACCAGCTGCTGGGTCAGCGTACTGCCGCCCTGCACCGCTTTTCCTGCCGTGATATTCGCCAGGAAGGCGCGGCCGATAGAGTACAGGCTGATGCCGTCGTGCTCGTAGAAATGGCGGTCTTCGGTAGCCACCAGCGTATCGACCAGCAGATCCGGGAAGCCCGCACGCGGCACAAACAGGCGCTGCTCGCCGTTTGGTGATTGCAGCATAGTGATCAAACGAGGGTCGAGACGGAAGAAGCCGAAGTCGCGGCCGCTGTCGAGGTTTTTGATCTCGGTCAGCGAGTCGTTGTCAAAGCTCAGCCGCGCGCGGATTTGCCCTTCCTTGCTGTCCGGGAAGTCAAACGGGCGGCGGATCATCTCAATGCTGTTGCCCTGCACGGTAAACTCGCCAGGCCGCGTCATGCGCGTCACCTCGCGGTACTGCGTGCCTTCGAGCAGCGCGATCATCTCTTTTTTATTGTAGGCCATGCCCGGCTCAAGATTGACCATGCGGCCATACACCGTGGCGGGCAGCTGCCAGACTTTGCCGTCGATACGGCTGCGGATCTGCGAATCCAGGTACACCCCGTAGACCGCCATCAGTACAATAAATACCAGCAGCAGCTTAATCATTAAGCTCAGCCAGCCTCTTTTACGCGGCGGCCGTCCTTTTCCTTTACGTGGCACGGGTACTTTCTCCTCGTTATTATGGTCATCATCCTGAAAATCAATATTATCGACTTCCCTGCGGCGACCCCGGCCCGCCTTTTTGCGCGGGGGGTTGGGCTGTTTACCTTTACGCCCAATAGGTTCGCGATCGTCTGACATTCGTTTCTTTTCTCCAGAGCCGCCGTCGGCGGGCCGACTATGCACTGACATCAACTACGGTGGAACGGGAACCTTCTGAAACCCGATCAGGAAGGTGCGGAATACTTTTTGGTGCGCCGCGTCGGCAGCGCGCTGGCCGGATCGTCGGGCCAGAGATGTTTGGGATAGCGCCCTTTCATCTCTTTTTGCACTTCACGCCAGGCTCCCTGCCAGAAGCCCGCCAGATCGCGCGTGATCTGCAGCGGCCTTTGCGCAGGCGAGAGCAGCTCCAGCACCAGCGGAATGCGCCCTTCGGCCACGCTGGGATTTTGCGCTTCGCCGAACATCTCCTGTAGCCGCACGGCCAGCGCGGGCGGCTTCTCTTCATCGTAGCGGATCGGCAGCCGGCTTCCGGTGGGCACAGTGTAATGAGTTGGCAGCACAGTATCCAGCTGCTGGCGCTGTGACCATGTGAGCAATTGTAATAGCGCGTTGACGCAGTCGATCTGTTTTAACCCTTTTGCATCGCGCACGCCGCTCATCATCGGCAGCAGCCACTTTTCCAGCGTGGCGAGCAGATCGGCCTCGCTGGCGGCGGGCCATGCCTGTTCCGGCAGCCACTGCGCGGCGCAGACCAGCCGCACACGCAGCTGCTCGGCGGCGGGCGTCCAGTTCAGCACCGACAGCCCTTTGCTGCGGATCCAGCGCAGCATCGCCGGGTGCAGCACCGCTTCGTCAGGCTTGCTCAGCGGCTGGGATTTCAGCACCAGCTCGCCAATCTGTTCGCGACGCCAGGCGGAAAGCGTGCCGCGCTCGTCGTGCCATTCAACCTCTACCCGCTGCCCGACAAGCTGCGGCCGCTCGGCGATCAGCGTTTCTATCGTCAGCGGCAGCGCCTGGAGAATGCGCGCGTCCGGCTGCGCGCTGCCCTGTAATAGCGCGGGCGCAAGCAGCCATTCATAGCGGATTAACGCCTCTTCGCGATCGAGCATCGCGCCCATGCCGTTAGCCAGCTGATAGCGCCCTTCCATGCCGCGACGGCGAGCGATACGATCGGGAAAAGCGCTCGCCAGCAGCGGCGCGGCCAACGCCGCATCGATCGCGCCGCCGGTCAGGCGCAGCCGCTGCTGCAGCTGTTTCGCTCGTTTCTGCCAGTGGGGCTGGGGACGATGCAGCGCGTCCCGCAGATCGACGCTGCCGCGCGGCGGCTCCTCCAGGATCGCCGCCAGCATCGCCGCCGTGGCGGCGCTGTCCGCATCGTTGCCCGCCTCGACCAGCATCGCGGCCAGGCGCGGCTCGCTGCCGAAAGCGGCCATGCGTCGACCTTTGGCCGTCAGCTGTCCGGCATCGGTGGTGGCACCAAGCTGCGACAGCAGCCGCTGCGCCTGGGCCAGGCTGGCGGCGGGCGGTTTATCCAGCCAGGTGAGCTGCGCTGCGTCGTGGCAGCCCCACTGCAGCAGATCCAGCCACAGCGAGCTTAAATCGCTTTGCAGTATTTCCGCGTCGCTGTGGGCCGCCGCCCGTTCCGCCTGCTCTTTAGGGATCAGATGCAGGCAGATCCCCGGCGCCAGACGACCCGCGCGTCCGGCGCGCTGGATCATCGAAGCCTGGCTGACGCGCTGCGTTTGCAGGCGAGTCAGGCCGGTGCGCGTATCGAACAGCGCCGTCCGCTCCAGCGCGCTGTCCACCACCAGCCGAATGCCTTCGATAGTCAGGCTGGTTTCCGCGATATTGGTCGCCAGCACCACTTTTCGGCGGCCGACAGGCGCAGGAAGGATAGCTTTACGCTGCTCCGCCAGCGGCAGCGCGCCATATAAAGGACAAAGATCGACATCGCTGGCGACCAGTGGCGCCAGCTGCGTCTGCACCCGCTGGATTTCGCCCACGCCGGGCAGAAACAGCAGCAGCGAGCCAGGCTCTTCGCGCAGCAGCTCGCTGACCTGCCGCGCCACCGCCTCTTCAAACCGCTGGCTGGTGGACAGGGATGCGTAGCGCCGCTCAACGGGAAAAGAGCGGCCTTCGGAGCGGACAGATGGCGCATCCGGCAGCAGCGCCTGCAGGCGAGCGTTGTCCAGCGTGGCCGACATCAGCAGAATTTTCAGATCCTCGCGCAGCCCCTGCTGCACGTCCAGCAGCAGCGCCAGCGCCAGATCGGCCTGCAGGCTGCGCTCGTGAAACTCATCCAGGATCACCAGCGAAACGCCTTCCAGCATCGGATCCTGCTGTAGCATCCGCGTCAGGATGCCTTCCGTAATCACCTCCAGCCGCGTGGACGGCCCGCTGCGGCTTTCCGCCCGCATCCGGTAGCCCACGGTCTGTCCTGGCGCTTCGCCAAGCTGCTCCGCCAGCCGCTGCGCCACGTTGCGCGCCGCCAGCCTGCGCGGCTCCAGCAGCAAAATACGCCCGCTGACCTGCTGCAAAAGCTGCAGCGGCAGCCATGTCGATTTTCCCGCGCCGGTCGGCGCCGCCAGCAGCACCTGCGGCGCATCCCGCAGGGCCGCCAACAGCTCGGGTAATACAGCGCTGACTGGTAATGAACTCACGTCTCTGCTCCTGGCCTTAAGTTGCCGGGCATTGTAGCATTCCTGCTTCTGGAATACCGGAGGGCACCATGAACGAGCAAAAAAGACTGTTTTTCGGTATCGCGCTACCGGCCAGCAGCACTCAGGAGGTTATTGCGTGGCGCGCCGCCACCTTTGCCGAAGAGACCGGCCGTCCGATAGCGGCGGCTAACCTGCATCTTACGCTGGCCTTTTTGGGTGATGTCGGCGCGGAAAAGCAGCGTGCGCTTCAACAAATGGCCGGACGTATCAGGCAGTCGCCGTTTACCCTGACGCTGGACGACGCCGGTCACTGGCCGCGTTCCGGCGTGGTCTGGCTGGGGCCGAAGCAGGCGCCGCGCGGGCTGCTGCAGCTGGCCGGACTGTTACGCTCGCAGGCCGCGCGCAGCGGCTGTTATCAAAGTCCGCTGCCCTTTCATCCGCATGTCACATTATTCCGCAATGCTCTCCAGCCGGTCGCGTTGCCGCCGCGTAATTTCAGCTGGCAGTTTCGCGTGGAGCGTTTTGCGCTCTTCGAGTCGCTGTTCAGCCAGGGCCGCACGCGCTATCGGGCGCTGGCAAGCTGGGAACTGCAACAGGAAAGTTTATGAATTTTACGCCGCCGCTGCGCCAGGCCACGCTGGTCAAACGTTATAAGCGCTTTCTGGCCGATGTCATCACGCCAGACGGCACCGAAATGACGCTGCATTGCGCCAATACCGGCGCGATGACCGGCTGTGCGACGCCAGGTGATACGGTGTGGTACTCCACGTCGGACAGCCTGACCAGAAAGTATCCGCACAGCTGGGAACTGACACAAACGCAGCAGGGACACTGGATCTGCGTAAATACGCTGCGCGCCAACATGCTGGTAAAAGAAGCGCTGCTGGCCGGGCGGATTCCGGAATTATCCGGTTATGCGGATTTACAAAGTGAAGTGAAATATGGCGCTGAAAAAAGCCGTATTGATTTCCTGTTAAAGGCAGAGGATCGCGTCAACTGCTATATTGAAGTCAAATCCGTGACGCTCTTACAACAGGGTAAGGGTTACTTTCCGGATGCGGTTACCGAGCGTGGCCAGAAGCATCTGCGCGAACTGGCGAAGATTGCGGAAAACGGCGAGCGCGCGGTGCTTTTATTTGCCGTTCTGCATTCGGGGATTGAGGACGTCACCCCGGCGCATCACATTGATGCACACTACGCAGAACTCATGGTTCAGGCGCGCGCAAGCGGGGTCGAGGTGCTTGCCTGTAAAGCGAGCCTCTCGCCTGAAGGTCTGGTCGTAGAGAGGAAACTGATTGTGAATGCGTAATTCAGACGCAATTAACTGTTATATGAAGGGTCTTATGTCGCGTCAGATACGCTTTTCCTCACAGCCTTGTCAAGGGATGTTCAGGAATAATTGCCAACCTTGATCGCTTCTGCTATTTATAGCGACCTGTTTTTATCCCCTCTGGGGATCGATAGTGCGTGTTATCCAGGAGAAACAACATGCAAGAAGGGCAAACCCGTAAAACCTCGTCCCTGAGTATTCTCGCCATCGCTGGTGTGGAACCCTATCAGGAGAAGCCGGGCGAAGAGTACATGAATGAAGCCCAGCTGGCGCATTTCAAGAAGATCCTTGAAGCCTGGCGTAACCAGCTTCGGGATGAAGTTGATCGCACCGTCACGCATATGCAAGATGAAGCCGCCAACTTCCCCGATCCGGTTGACCGGGCAGCACAGGAAGAAGAATTCAGTCTTGAACTGCGTAACCGTGACCGCGAGCGCAAACTGATCAAAAAGATCGAGAAGACGCTGAAGAAAGTAGAAGATGACGATTTCGGCTACTGCGATTCCTGCGGCGTTGAAATCGGTATCCGTCGCCTTGAAGCACGTCCTACCGCCGATCTTTGCATCGACTGTAAAACGCTGGCGGAAATCCGCGAAAAACAAATGGCCGGTTAATGGCTAATGGATTGTGCAGTGAGGCATCTGCTTCACTGCCTGTCTCTTCTCCGATGTCATCCTGTATCGGGCGCTTCGCCCCATCCCCTTCCGGTGAACTCCACTTCGGCTCGCTGATAGCCGCGCTTGGCAGCTATTTGCAGGCACGCGCGCAGCAGGGCAAATGGCTGGTGCGCATTGAGGATATCGATCCGCCTCGTGAAGTGCCCGGCGCGGCGCGGCGCATTCTTCAGCAGCTGGAGCAGTATGGCCTGCACTGGGATGGCGAGGTGCTCTGGCAGTCGCAGCGCCATGAAGCTTATCGGGAAGCGCTGGCCTGGCTGAACCAGCAGGGCCACAGCTATTACTGTACCTGCACGCGCAGCCGCATTCGGCAAATCGGCGGCCTTTACGACGGCTACTGCCGCACGCGACAACGCGGCCCGGATAATGCGGCACTGCGTCTGCGCGTCGATCGCCCCGTAGCGCAGTTTACCGATACGCTGCGCGGCGAGGTGATGGCCGACGCCGCGCTGGCGCAGGAAGATTTCATTATTCACCGCCGCGACGGGCTGTTTGCCTATAATCTTGCGGTAGTGGTGGACGATCATTTTCAGGGCGTGACGGAAGTGGTCAGAGGCGCCGACCTGATCGAGCCGACGGTACGGCAGATAACGCTGTACCAGCGCTTTGGCTGGCCGCTGCCCGGCTACCTGCATTTGCCGCTGGCGGTCAACGCCGATGGCAACAAGCTTTCCAAGCAGAATCACGCGCCGCCGCTGCCGGCAGGCGATCCGCGGCCCGTGCTGGTGCAGGCGCTGCGTTTTTTAGGCCAGCCGGTCAGCGAAGGATGGCGCGACGAAACGCCGTCTGTTTTACTGGAAAAAGCGGTCGCCGCATGGGATCTGACCCGCGTGCCGCGCCAGAATATACTGTTGCAGAATGGTTAGTAGAAAGTGAATACGCGCGCCCGCTCTGGCCTGAAAACGAGAGCGAAGCGAGATGAGCATTCTCAAACGCGCCACACTGAGCTATGATTAGCCGCTGTTTTTTATCGCCCAGCTTTAACGTCACTATCGAGGTGTCCCATTTTTACCCGAGTTGCTAATTTTTGCCGAAAAGTTTTGAACCGCGAAGGCGAGGCGCCAGCCGAGGTGCAGGTTGCGCCTAAGATAACCGTGATCCCGCGTGACGGGCACGCTATCTCGCGTAAAGACATCAGTGAAAATGCCCTCAAGGTATTGTACCGACTGAATAAAGCGGGCTATGAGGCTTACCTTGTCGGTGGCGGCGTCCGCGATTTACTGCTGGGCAAAAAACCGAAAGACTTCGACGTGACTACCAACGCCACGCCGGAGCAGATGCGTAAGCTGTTCCGCAACTGCCGTCTGGTCGGCCGCCGTTTTCGCCTCGCTCACGTTATGTTCGGGCCGGAAATCATTGAGGTCGCCACCTTCCGTGGCCATCACGAAGCGGAACAGCCGGAGTCCGATCGCAACAGCTCGCAGCGCGGCCAGAACGGTATGCTGCTGCGCGACAACATTTTCGGCACCATTGAAGATGACGCCCAGCGCCGCGATCTGACTATCAACAGCCTGTATTACAGCGTGGCCGACTTCAGCGTACGCGACTATGTCGGCGGCCTGAACGACCTGCATCAGGGCATTATCCGCCTGATTGGCGATCCGGAAACGCGCTACCGTGAAGATCCCGTGCGAATGCTGCGTGTGATCCGCTTCGCCGCCAAACTGGATATGAGCATCGCCGCCGAAACGGCAGAGCCGATCCCTCGACTGGCGACGCTGCTGCACGATATTCCGCCCGCGCGCCTGTTTGAAGAGACGCTGAAGCTGTTGCAGGCCGGTTATGGCTATACGACCTATTTGCAGCTGCGTGAATATCAGCTGTTCCAGCCGCTCTTCCCGCTGATCACCCGTTACTTTACGGATCAGGGCGACAGCAATATGGAACGCATGGTGGTGCAGGTGCTGAAAAACACCGATAACCGCATTCATAACGATATGCGCGTTAACCCGGCGTTCCTGTTCTCGGCGATGTTCTGGTATCCGCAGCTGGAAGCGGCGCAGAAAATCGCGCAGGAAAGCGGCCTGGCCTACTATGATGCTTTCGCGCTGGCGATGAACGACGTGCTGGATGAAGCGTGCCGCTCGCTGGCTATTCCGAAACGCATTACCACGCTGGTGCGCGATATCTGGCAGCTGCAGCTGCGCCTTTCCCGCCGCCACGGCAAGCGCGCCTGGAAGCTGATGGAGCATCCTAAGTTCCGCGCCGCTTACGACCTGCTGGCGCTGCGCGCCGAAGTAGAGAATAACCAGGAGCTGCTGCGCCTCTCCGCCTGGTGGGGCGAGTTCCAGGTTGCCGCGCCGCCGCAGCAGAAAACGATGCTGAATACGCTTGGCGACGATCCGGTGCCGCGTCGCCGCACCCGCCGTCCACGCAAGCGCGTGCCTGGCCCTCGTCGCGACGGTAACAGCAGCAACGTATGAGGGCGTATCTCGCCTTAGGCAGCAATCTGGCCGATCCTTTGCATCAGGTGCAGTCCGCGCTTGATGCACTGGCCGGGCTGCCGCAAACCACCCTGCTGGCCACCTCCCCCTTCTACCGTACGCCGCCCTACGGCCCGCCGGATCAGCCAGATTATCTTAATGCCGCCGTGTTGCTGGAAACGGCGCTGCCGCCGGAAACGTTGCTTGATCATACCCAGCGTATTGAGCTGGAACAGGGACGCGTACGTAAGGATGAACGCTGGGGCCCGCGCACGCTGGATCTGGACATCATGCTGTTCGGCGATATGACGATTAACACGCCGCGTCTGACCGTACCGCACTACGATATGCACAACCGCGCGTTTATGCTGGTGCCGCTGCTCGCCATCGCGCCGGAACTGATTTTGCCGGACGGCACGCCGCTTAAAAAGCTGGTCGCCACGCTGGACTGCCGGGCCATTAAGTCCTGGTAGCCAGGCTACCGCCCTTCCATTAAGATACGCCCACCAGAACACTTTCTCAGAGGTTGTGATGAAACCGACAACGGTCTCCACCCTTCGCCAATGGAAAAAAAGCGGCCGCAAATTCGCTTCTGTTACCGCTTATGACTACAGCTTCGCTCGCCTGTTTGCCGACGAAGGCATCCAGGTCATGCTGGTCGGCGATTCGCTTGGTATGGTCGTTCAGGGCCATGATTCCACGCTGCCCGTCACGCTGGCGGATATCGCCTATCATACCCGTGCGGTGCGCCGCGGCGCGCCTGCCGCGCTGCTGATGGCCGATCTGCCTTTTATGACCTTCGCCACGCCGGAACAGGCTTTTGCCAGCTCGGCGGAGCTGATGCGCGCGGGCGCGAACATGGTGAAAATCGAAGGCGGCGCCTGGCTGAGCGACACCGTGCGCCAGCTGGCCGAACGCGCCGTGCCGGTCTGTGGGCATCTGGGCTTAACGCCGCAGTCGGTCAATATTTTCGGCGGTTATAAAGTGCAGGGTCGCGATAGCGAGGCGGCGGAGACGCTGCTGGCCGACGCGCTGGCGCTGGAAGCGGCCGGCGCGCAAATGCTGGTGCTGGAGTGCGTGCCCGTCGCGCTGGCGCAGCGCGTAACCGAGGCGCTGGCTATTCCGGTGATCGGCATCGGCGCGGGCAACGTGACCGACGGTCAGATCCTGGTGATGCACGACGCCTTCGGCATCACCGGCGGGCATATTCCTAAATTCGTCAAAAATTTCCTGTTGGAAACAGGCGAGATGCGCGCTGCCGTCAGGCAGTATGTAGCGGAAGTCGAAGCGGGAACGTATCCTGCTGAAGAACACAGTTTTTACTGAGACGGGAGCGGCAAGTGCTGATTATTGAAACCTTACCCATGCTGCGGCGTGAGATCCGCCGCTGGCGGCAAGAAGGCAAGCGTATCGCGCTGGTGCCCACGATGGGCAATCTGCACGACGGCCATATGACGCTGGTCGACGAAGCCCGCGCGCGCGCCGATATTGTGGTTACCACTATTTTCGTTAACCCGATGCAGTTTGAGCGCGCTGACGACCTGGCGCGCTATCCGCGCACACTCCAGGAAGACTGTGAGAAGCTGAACCGCCGCAAGGTGGATCTGGTTTTTGCGCCCGCGCCCGATGATATCTATCCAAAAGGGCTTGGCGAGCAGACGTTTGTCGAGGTGCCGGGCCTCTCTTCGCTGCTGGAAGGCGCCAGCCGTCCGGGCCACTTTCGCGGCGTATCGACCATCGTCAGCAAACTGTTTAACCTCGTGCAGCCCGATTTGGCCTGCTTTGGCGAGAAGGATTTCCAGCAGCTGGCGCTGATCCGCAAGATGGTCGCGGACATGGGCTACGATATCGAGATTGTCGGCGTGCCGACGGTGCGCGCGAAAGACGGCCTGGCGCTCAGCTCGCGTAACGGTTATCTGACGCCCGACGAGCGAAAAATCGCGCCCGCGCTGAGCCGCGTCATGAACAGCATGGCGGAAAGGTTGTCCAATGGAGAGCGTCATGTCGATGTGATTATTGCCGATGCGGAAGCCGCGCTGGCCATTCACGGCCTGCGCGCCGACGGACTGGCGATAGTCGATGCTGAAACGCTGCTGCCGCTAACGGTAGAAAGCAAAAGCGCGGTCATTTTGATGGCGGCCTGGCTGGGCAAGGCGCGCCTGATTGACAATCAGCAGGTCGATTTAACGGCATAGCGTGCCGATTATTGCTTATTCACCAGAGGTAAATGATGAACCGTACCATGCTGCAGGGCAAACTCCACCGCGTCAAAGTCACGCAGGCAGATCTGAACTATGAAGGCTCCTGCGCCATTGACCAGGACTTTCTGGATGCTTCCGGCATCCTGCAATATGAAGCGATCGATATCTATAACGTGACTAACGGTCAGCGCTTCTCTACCTATGCTATCGCGGCCGAACGCGGCTCGAAAATTATCTCCGTCAACGGCGCGGCCGCCCGCTGTGCTTGCGAAGGCGATATTCTGATCATTTGCTCTTACGTGGCGATGTCGGATGCCGAAGCCCGCGAATGGCAGCCGAAAGTCGCCTACTTTGAAGGCGATAATGTAATGAAGCGTTTGGCGAAAGCGGTGCCGGTGCAGGTCGCTTAATCTACTGGCGGGGGATGACTCCCCCGCTCTTCTTACCGCCATCGTTCAGACCCCGCCCTTTCCTTTTACTCCCGTTTTCCGGCCCGGCCCTGCTTACTGTTACCCGGCGGCGGCATCTCTGCCTCCCCGGCTGCGGGGCTAGAGGAGGCTGGCGCAGCTGGAGACACCGCCGTTTACCTGGCAGGGTTTGACGCTTCCAGCCCCAGGCACCCCCCTCAGGCTACGCCTGCTTACTTTTGCCCAACGGCTGCATCTCAATTTCTTCGCTCGCTGGCTGCGCGACGGGCCGGGATCCGCCAGGCGCGGCTGAAGGCGGCGTCGTCTGAGCGGCAGGCTTTGAGGTCGAAGCCTGTGGCGCCGTTTGCGCGGCAGGCTTTGAGGTCGAAGCCTGTGGCGCCGTTTGCGCGGCAGGTCGGGTCGGTGCCGTAGTTTGTGACGTCGAGGCCTGGGGTGCCGCCGGAGCGACAGGTCGTGCCGGTGGCGGCGCAGTTTGTGGCGCGGTGGTCTGTCCTGACGCCTGCGCGGCAGGCCGTGACGAAGAAGCCTGAGGGGCTGACGACGGCATCGCCTGCGCGGCTGGCTGTGACGGAGAAGCAAACTGCTTTTTGATTTGTTCGCCCGCCCATTGATGGGCATTGCTCATGGCGTCAGAAACGTTATTTTTCGCCGTTTTCAGACCGCTGCCAACCGCGTTGCCCGTTTTGACCGCTCCATCGGCTAATGAGATGGCGCCTTCCTTGACCGAGTTTTTGGTTTTCACCGCGGCATCGACGGTCATCTGTCCCACATCTCTTGCCCCTTGCTGTACCACCTCAATAGCCTTATCCCGCACTTCACCGGTTTTCTCCCCAATTACGCTGTTCACGACTTTATCCGCCAAAAAATCTACGGCTTCGTCATTGCGGGTTGGCGCCGGCCCGGCTAACGCGCCTGCGACGCCCTGAAAAGCATAGGCCAGCGCGGCGCCGACAAGGTTAATCGCCTGATCTTTAGCAATCTCTGATGGCGAGGTCAGCTGGCCTGCGCCGAGGCGTCCAAGCGCGTCATCAATCGCGGCGGAGGGGGCAGAACTCACGGCTTCGCTCACGCCTTTATTACGCACAACATTGCGTAAGGCATTGTTTCCGGCCAGCGCCACGGCTAAGGCGCCAATTTCCGACACCATATTTCCTGAAGTAATATTCAGCGTTCCCTTAGCATAATTACGGGGCGTTAGTAAGCTAAGCAGCAGCGTTTTCAGCCTTTCCGCGCCTCCGGACGCCATCTGCTGCTTGACGCTGGTAGACTTCAACGCGGTGTATTGCGCTTTCCAGTCGGTGCGTCCCAGCAGGAATTCAGGGCCGTGGGAAGCGCTGAACTTGTTGGTGAGGACGCCGCCCGCCGCGCCTGCTGCCAGACTCAGCACATTGCTGGTATGCGACACCGCCTGAGGATTATTATGCGTCGCCGCGGCTACAGCGCCGACCACGGCATTACGGCCATTGAATCCCTGGCCGCCCAGCGGAGCCAGCTTCAGGCTTTCTCCCAGGCCCTGGCGCTTTTTCAGCACCTCCTGCATTTCCGGCTCCAGCTTTGCGGAATCGGCTGCCAGCCACAGCGTATCCTTTACCGTATCAGCAAATACCTTATCGCCTACGGATTTCATTACCATCGCCGTAGCCCCATCAATCGCCCCCGCCAGCGCTTCCGAACCCGGCGTGGAACCGGCCACGCCTGCGCCTAATTTGAGGGCGCCTGAGGCGTAGCCCGAGATGGCAAAAGGAAACGCTTTTACCGCGTTGCCTGCGGCCTCGCTGATGTAATCCATTTTCTGCGCTTTGGCCATATTTTCGGCAACGCTTTGAGGCGTCTCTCCCATATCATGAAGCTCAGCGGCACGATCCTGTACCAGCGTGTGCAATGCGGTACTGCCGGGAAAATAGTGATTGAGCTGGGTAACTATGTTGTTAATGGCCCGATCGCGCGCAGCGTCTGCCGGTGTGGTAACCGCCGTAGAAGGGCCTGCTCCCCCGGTGCCCCGGGCGCGAGCCTCCTGACTGGAGGTTGCCTGGCCTGAAGAGTGAGTGGCGGTAGTTAAGGTAGAAGGTAATGCATTTACGCCTGCCATAAGTTTGATCCAGAGTTGAGTCAAAGATAACAGGCTTGTGGCCTGCTGATTTATCGTGACAACACCGGCCATACTCAATACCAGTACAACGTGCTCGCGATAGGACTGAGTGGCAACAGGGAGGAAAAAGTTTGCAGCTAAATAAGGTTTTCTTATATTCAGTGATGGACGTCAAATAATGCGGGGATAGAGATCGTGCTATTTGCGGTTACGCTTTCTTCGTTCAGCAACCTTCTCCATGCAGAGAGAAGGCGGTTCAGCCTCCCTTCCCCTTGCGGGAAGAGAGGCTTTTAAGCGTTTAGGTACGCAGCCCTCTTCCGCGCTGGATCAGCCACCAGACCAGAATGTAAAACACCGCGATAAAGCCTACCAGCACCGCCAGCGTAAACACCAGCGGCACGTCGGAGATGCCCAAAAAGCCGAAGCGGAAACCGCTGATCATATAGACGATCGGGTTCAGCTTCGACACCATCTGCCAGAACGGCGGCAGCAGCGTCAGCGAATAGAACACGCCGCCCAGGTAGGTTAACGGCGTCAGCACAAAGGTCGGGATCAGGCTGATGTCGTCAAAGGTTTTAGCGAAGACCGCGTTCAGCAGGCCCGCCAGCGAAAACAGGATCGCCGTCAGCAGCAGCGTTACCGCCACCATCAGCCAGGAGTGCACGTGAAACGGCACAAAGAACAGCGACACCGCGGTCACCAGGATCCCGACGCAGACGCCGCGCGCCACGCCGCCGCCGACATAGCCAGCGATAATGACGTGCGTCGGCACCGGCGCCACCAGCAGCTCTTCAATGTTGCGCTGGAATTTAGAGCTGAAAAAAGAGGACGCTACGTTGGCATAGGCATTGGTGATCACCGCCATCATAATCAGCCCCGGCACGATAAACTGCATATAGCTGAAGCCATGCATATCGCCAATGCGGGAGCCAATCAGGTTGCCGAAGATAATAAAATAGAGCGTCATGGTGATAACCGGCGGCACCAGCGTCTGGATCCAGATGCGGGCAAAACGGTTAATCTCTTTTCCCCAGAGACTTTTCAGGGCAACCCAGTACAGATGTGTCATGCTTTCTCTCCTTTGCGACCGTTTACCAGGTCTACAAACAGCTCCTCAAGGCGGTTAGCCTTGTTGCGCATACTTAATACCTTGACGCCCTGCTGGCTGAGCTGGCTGAAGACGCTGTTCAGCCCTTGCTCGCGCATGACTTCCACCTCCAGCGTTGAGGTATCCACCAGCCGGTACTGGAAGCCTTCCAGCGCCGGCAGCGGGCTTTTTGCCGCCAGATCGAAAATAAAGGTTTCCGATTTCAGCTTCGCCAGCAGCCCTTTCATGGTGGTGTTTTCCACCAGCCGGCCGTGCTGAATAATGCCGATATTGCGGCAAAGCATCTCGGCTTCTTCCAGATAGTGGGTGGTCAGGATGATGGTGGTGCCTTTGGCGTTCAGATCCTGCAAAAAGCTCCACATCGAGCGGCGCAGCTCAATATCCACGCCTGCGGTCGGCTCATCCAGGATCAGCAGCTTTGGCTCGTGCATCAGCGCGCGGGCGATCATCAAGCGGCGTTTCATGCCGCCGGAAAGCATCCGCGCCCGCTCGTTGCGCTTGTCCCACAGATCGAGCTGCTTTAAGTATTTTTCCGCCCTTTGCAGCGCTTCTTTTTTCTCTACGCCGTAAAGGCCCGCCTGGCTGACCACGATTTGCAGCACGGTTTCAAACTGGTTGAAGTTAAACTCCTGCGGCACCAGGCCCAGCTGGCGCTTGGCGTTGACCACATCCTGCTGCAGGTCATAGCCAAACACCCGCACCTTGCCGGCAGTTTTATTCACCAGCGAGCTGATAATACCGATAGTGGTGGATTTGCCCGCGCCGTTGGGGCCAAGCAGCGCATAAAAGTCGCCCGCTTCCACGTTAAGATCGATTCCTTTCAAGGCCTGAACGCCACCCGCATAGGTTTTGGTCAGCTTTTCGAGTTCCAGTGCATAAGTCATAGGTAAAGGATTGCCCTGTTTTGTATGGTTTTCTTGTTTAGCGTTTTCAATCACAGTTTGATGGCCTATATTACTGCCACGCATATCAAGTTATGGCGCTATAAAAATGAAAGATATTGATACTCTCATTAGTAACAACCGCGAGTGGTCTCGCCTGCTGAAAGAAGAGAACCCGGCTTTTTTTGAACGCCTGTCGCTGGCGCAGAAGCCTCGTTTTCTCTGGATTGGCTGTTCCGACAGCCGTGTACCAGCCGAACGTCTGACCGGCCTGGAGCCGGGCGAACTGTTCGTTCATCGCAACGTAGCTAACCTGGTTATTCACACCGATCTGAACTGCCTTTCCGTTGTGCAGTACGCGGTGGAGGTTCTGCAGGTGGAGCACATCATTATCTGCGGCCACTACGGCTGCGGCGGCGTGCAGGCGGCGGTCGAGAACCCGGAACTGGGTCTAATCAACAACTGGCTGCTGCACATCCGCGATCTGTGGTACAAGCATAGTTCGTCATTGAAACAGCTGCCGACGCCGGAGCAGCGTTTTAACAAACTTTGTGAAATCAACGTGATCGAGCAGGTTTATAACCTGGGCCACTCCACCATCATGCAGTCGGCATGGAAACGCGGTCAGAATGTCAAAATTCACGGCTGGGTTTACGGTATTCAGGATGGCCACCTGCACGACCTGGAAGTCGGCGCTTCCAGCATGGACGTGCTTGAAGAGCGTCACCATAAAGGTATCGCTAACGCGCTGAAAGGCTTGCAAAACCCGAGCTGATCTCCGGCCGGATCATATATCAGGCCGGGAAATCCGGCCTTAGTCGATCGTGCGGTGAGCGTTACTCTTCCAGCATTACCACGTGGCCTACGTAAGGCAGATGGCGATAGCGCTGGGCGTAGTCGATGCCGTAGCCCACCACGAATTTATCAGGAATAGTGAAGCCCACGTATTCCACCGGCACTTCCACTTCCCGCCGTTCAGGCTTATCCAGCAGCGTACAGATTGCCAGCGACTTTGGCTCGCGCAGGCGCAGGATTTCCCGCACTTTGCTCAGCGTATTGCCGGAGTCGATAATGTCTTCCACGATCAGCACGTCCTTGCCACGGATATCTTCATCCAGATCCTTAAGGATTTTCACATCGCGCGTGGTGGACATACCGCTGCCGTAGCTGGAAGCCGTCATAAAATCGACCTCGTGCGATACCTCAATCCTGCGGCAGAGATCCGCCATAAACATAAAGGAACCGCGCAGCAGGCCGACCAGCACCATTTCGCTACCGCTGTCGCGGTAGTTTTCGGTGATCTGCTGGCCCAGTTCAGCGATGCGTTTGGCGATCTCTTGCTCGGAGATCATGACTTCTACAGTGTGTTTCATAAATTAGCTTATCTCACTGATTTTATTCAGTTAAACATCATGTAAAGCGTGTATGAAAAGTCGATATTGACACACCGATTGCTGTACGGAGTACCACACAATCCAATACAACGGCGATAGCATGAGAACCTCTTAAGGAGGGGGATTATATCAGGGATGGTTGCCGGATGAACTGAAAGCATGCGAACAAATCGCCGCTTTTGGCCGGCGGCAAAAGCTCAGGGGTTAGATTACCCCTTGTCTTGCATTGCCGATCTCCGAAAAAGGGGGCAATAACTTGCCTGAAGGCCGGTGATGAATGTTTTTAGCTGTATCCGTTATCAGCGTATCTCAGTACCCGGCTGAAACATGATAAGAAATCAGCAGGGGAAGGAAGATTTTCCCCTGGGCACTACGCAATAAATAAAGCTTTAATTATGGTCAATTTTTATTACTTCCCCATTTTCTTCCAGTCGGTAGTCATCGCCATCATACACAACGAAAATAGTCCCCTTATTCTTGCTCTTATCTATTGAAAACACTCTGTTTTTATCAATGCAGTTCTTATCAGTTTGCATATCCTTAAAACATAACCTGTCATACTTGCCCTCTTCTTTATAGCCATCACCAAATAACCAAAAGCTAATGGTGTAATTTCCATATAATGCTGGTTTAGGGATGCCGTAACGGTTTTTTAGCTTATCTTTATTTTTAAGCCACCAGGCTATTTTACCCCGTTCGGTAAACGGAACATTTTTTACTATGACATCACTGAAGTTCCCGTCCTCGTGAACGGCAACTATTACCACAGGGCGAAAAAACAACCAAAAAACATAGACCAGTGACGCGCTACCAACCAGTAACAACGTACTCAATAATTTTTTATTAGTTTTCATCACGTCTCCCGGTAATTTCCACAGTGGTTTCCATATCGGTCATAAAGGGTTTAAAGCCAAACAGGTTGTATCGTTGAAGCAAAAACCAGATGCGAAAAAAACGGAACTGATTAAATTTTAACGCTGAAATATCTTCACTATCCAGGCCAAAATGATCCTGTATTTTGTAATTCACAAGCGCGCGGTACCGCTCATTTTCAATATGCAGTGATTTTATAGCGATATGTGTAGCCCATACATCATGTACTGTAATCCCCATTCCGTTAAAACTATCCTGCAACCGATCAAACTTAGGTAACTTCCCTCTAAGGATCGCTTTTGTTAACTCTTTTTTTTGCGCTAAAGGAAAGTAACCCTTTCCCCAGTCTATGTTTTTACCAACGACTTTAGTTAACAAAAGACGCGTATTGTTTTTAGAATTATCATTTAGAATATGCTTTTTTAACGCACTATCCAAAGACGTATCCTGAAAAGGCATGCCGTTGCCTTTCTGCATATGGGTTATCATTTTTTCAATCAGATGGCTGTAAGGTCCGTAAATGGAAAATGTCCGCGAAAGGTGTCGGAATTCATCAAAGAGGATTTTGGCACATTCTTGCCGGGAAATTTTCTCACCTTCGCTACGGGAGCCATAGAATCTCGATTGAGGTTGATTAAATGGGGTGATTTTGGTCAATGTGTAAGGATTGACTCTGGTGGATACATCGACCAGATGAAACGCTCTTTTCAGCTGAAATTCTGATAAATCGCCACAATGCATATCACTGGCGCTGTAATCTTCCATCTTTTTTTGTGTTTTGAAAATTGTACAGGGGAATTGTAATGCAGACATGGTATCGCTTCCTTGTGGGTTACTCCTGAAAATTTTCAGCTAGATGTAAATCTAGCGCCGCTCAAATCGCCTGTAAACGCCCGACATTTAAATGAAAAAAAATTAAGAATTTTGCCCGCTTGAGCGGAGTGTATCCGTTTCATACCTTTCCAGCCCGCAAAATCGGAAAAGCAAGATAGCCAAAGATCTGGGGAATATAGCGCTAATGGAAAGGTCAGCGGCATAGCCAACAGCGTTCCGTTAATTAAAACCAATGAATAGCTTTTCCATTGCTTAATGGACGCTGTCAAAAAAATTTTTTTTGTAAAACCTTTTGCTGGAAAAAATCCTGTCGTCGTTATATTTCATCCCGATCAATCCGTTCATCACGCCGCTTTTTTTTGCTGCTTTTCCTTCAGCGAAGAATAACAGCAACTGAATTTCATGCTAACAGACATATAGCCTTCCGGAAGGCCTGAATATTTTCAGTAAAAGCTTAACGATAGTCCAATAAATTATTTAATAACGTTATGGCGGTAAGGCTAAGATGCGATCGCTTATTTACCCTCGCTGGTCAGGAGAACCCATGGCGACGCAACACGCAAAAAAAACGCATCTCGGCAATCGTGAACTACAGCCTGAAACGCAAATGCTTAACTACGGTTACGATCCTGCGCTGTCCGAAGGCGCAGTGAAACCGCCCGTGTTCCTGACTTCGACCTTTATTTTTACCAGCGCCGAAGAAGGCCGCGACTTTTTCGATTACGTTTCCGGTCGTCGCGAGCCGCCGGAAGGCGAAGGCAACGGCCTGGTTTACTCACGCTTTAATCATCCCAACAGCGAAATCGTCGAGGATCGGCTGGCGATTTATGAGCGCACCGAAAGCGCGGCGCTGTTCTCTTCGGGCATGTCGGCTATTTCTACCGCCCTGCTGGCCTTTGTCGAGCCAGGCGACGCCATTCTGCATTCGCAGCCTTTATATGGCGGCACCGAAACGCTGCTGACCAAAACTTTTCGTCGGCTGGGCGTGGCGTCGGTCGGGTTTGCCGACGGCGTGGATGAGGCCTCCGTACGGGCAGCGGCAAAAGAGGCAATGAAACAGGGACGCGTATCAATGATCCTCATTGAATCGCCCGCTAACCCTACCAACAGCCTGGTGGATATCGCGCTGATTAAACGCGTGGCTGATGAAATAGCACAGCAGCAGCAGCATCGTCCGATTATTGCCTGTGATAACACGCTGCTCGGGCCGGTCTTTCAGCGTCCAACCGAACACGGCGCGGATCTGTCGCTGTATTCGCTGACTAAATATGTCGGCGGCCATTCCGATTTGATTGCCGGTGCGGTGATGGGCAGCAAGGCGCTGATTAAACAGATTAAAGCGCTGCGCAGCGCGATTGGTACCCAGCTCGATCCGCACTCCTGCTGGATGATCGGCCGCTCGCTGGAAACGCTGTCGCTGCGTATGGAGCGCGCCAACGACAATGCCGCCGCCGTCGCCGCGTTTCTGCAATCGCATCAAAAAATTGAAAAACTGCACTATCTGCCGTTTCTGGAAGCCGGTTCGCCAGCCGCAGAGGTTTATCAACAACAGTGTAGCGGCGCGGGATCGACGTTCTCATTCGACGTGGTCGGCGGCCAGGCGGCTGCCTTTAAGCTGCTGAATGCGCTCCAGCTGTTTAAGCTGGCGGTAAGTCTTGGCGGCACCGAATCACTCGCCAGCCATCCTGCCAGCACCACGCATTCCGGCGTCCCGGCGGAGGTGCGCACGCGTATCGGCATCAATGAGGCTACCGTTCGCGTCTCTATCGGCATCGAAAACAAAGACGATCTGATTGAGGATCTACGCCTGGCGCTGGAAAAAGTTTAGCGTCGCAAACTTAACGGTAAAGCTCTTACCTGCCGCACAGCAGCTTCTGAAGCAGGTATATCAGGGCAGGCATAATGCCTGCCCTGTTCTTACAGAAGCCGCACCTGCCACTCACGCTTTTCTGCAGATATGCCACAATGAAAAACACGCACTCTTTTGTGAAGGAATTCTGATGAGTATTCGTTGTCACGTCCTGTGCTGTGCCGCCGCATTATGGAGCGGTTCACTGATGGCGATCCCGTTACCTGTCCGACCGCCAGAAACCGTGCCGCCAGCTGATTATCTCTCTCAGGTTAATGACGACAGCACTATTACCTGGCGGCTCTGGGCGCCTGCGGCAAAAGCGGTAGAGGTGGTCACCGGCGCCACGCCCGATCGCTATGTATCGCACGCCATGAGCAAAGACGATCGCGGTATCTGGTCGTTCACCAGCGAGGCGGTGAAGCCCGATTTATATGAATATTTCTTTAATATCGACGGTTTCAGAAGCATTGATACCGGCAGCGCTCAGGCCAAGCCGCAGCGTCAGGTCAATACCAGCCTGATCCTCGTGCCTGGCAGCCTGCTGGACGTGCGCGAAGTCCCACATGGTGAAATCCATACGCTGACCTGGCACTCCTCTGTTTTAAACCGGGAACGGCAGCTCTCCGTCTGGGTACCGCCGGGCATGGAAAAAAGCGCCGAGCCTTTACCGGTGCTCTATTTTTACCACGGCTTTGGCGACACGGCTCTTTCCGCGCTTATCCAGGGACGAATTCCGCAAATTATGGATAATCTGCTGGCGGAAAAAAAAATAGAGCCCATGTTGGTCGTGATGCCGGATACAGAAACCGACCTCGCCGAGGCCGTACCGGAAAATTTTGCTCCGGCCAGCCGCCGACAGACATTCTATCCGCGCAATGCGCTGGCGGCAGATAAAGAACTGATACAGGAAATTATCCCGCAGATTGCCGAACGCTATAACGCGCGTAAAGATGCAGAGGGACGAGCGCTGGCTGGTTTATCGCAGGGCGGCTATCAGGCGCTGATAAGCGGGATGCGCCATTTGGATCGGTTTGCCTGGCTGGGTGTGTTCAGCGGCGTCACCACTGAAAGCGTGCCCGACTTTCGCGTCGCCGCCCAGCTTAAAAAAAACCAGGCCATCAACCGCCAGCTTAAACTGTTTACCTTAGTGACGGGAGAGGAAGATATTATCACAGGACGTGATATGACCGGGCTTAAAGCTCTGCTCGATCAAAATGGTGTCGTCACGGACTGGCACAGCCTGCCCGGACTGGGCCATGAAATGGCGCTCTGGCGACCTGCCTATATTGAATTTGTGCAAAAACTGTTCCGCTAAGCTTTCACCGTCGGCAGCGTCTTGCTCAGCGTCAGCTGATTCTCGCCGCTGTCCGAGCGATAGCTGACACTATCCACACAGGCGTAAATCAGCGCGATCCCACGGCCGCCTTCGCTTACGTTCTCCAGCCCGGAGGAGGTGACGCTCTCCTCTTCATCCGGCGGCCTGGACGAAAGCAGTGCGGCGGGGACAGGCAGTCCCTGATCTATAAGCACAATCGTTATGGCGGCAGCATCGTGACTGAAGATGACGCGATAGCCTGCCTCCTTTTGATCCGCATAGCCGTGGCGGATAATATTGCTGGCGGCTTCGCAAAGCGCCAGGTCCAGCAGATAGATCCAACTTTCATCAACGGGAAAGCCGGCCAGATAGCGGTGTAACACGTTTCCCAGCGAGGTCAGGCTGTTAAGCGTGGCCGGAAACTGCCACTCTTCATCAGGCAGCTGCTTCATAATTTACCCTCCCAGGGTTAACGCGTCTATCGCGTCGCTCCGCTCAGGGTAGAGAGTAAAAACGCGATCCATACGGGTCAGTGAGAACATATTTTTGATATTGCCGTTTAGCGAGCAAAGCACCAGCGTGCCTTTGCCGCTGGTCGCCTTCAGCAAAGAGATAAGGGCGCCTAAACAGCTGCTGTCGATAAAATCGACGCGGGAAAAATCAAGCACCAGCCGCACTTCCCCCTGCTGAATAACCGCCAATACTTCTTCTTTAAAACGCAGCGCGACCGACGCATCGAGCCGCCGCGTGACCGGCGTCATCAGGGTTACATCCTGTTGTTTTTCAATTTCAATTTTCATTAATGCTCTCTCCATCAAGGGGATAAGGCGACTGCCGTTCAATTACCAGCAGCGAGATATCGTCAGCCGCGGGCGCGTTTCCTCCCGGCACCGTGTCGCGCCAGAGATTAAGCTCATGCTGCACCTGCGCCAGCAGCCCGCCCACGGGAACATCATTAAGGGAAGCCAGTAAAGTTTCCAGGCGCTGCGCGCCGAACATCTCATGTTCGGGGTTTTCGCATTCGCTGATGCCGTCGCTGTAGATACAAAGCCGCTCGCCCGGCGCCAGCTGAAAGTCGCTCTCTTCCCAGCTAAGATCGTCGAGCAGGCCAACCGGCGGACCGCCATCGCCTACCTGGCGCGTTACCCCTGCCCGGCTGACGATAAAAGGCGTGGGATGACCGGCCTGGCAGAGTCTGCCCTCTCCGCTTTGTAAATCAATCACGCCATAGACGATGGTGAAGTAACTCAGCACGTCCTGGCTCTGCGCGCAAAAACGCTCGTTAAGGATCTTCACCACCTGAGCCGGAGGGGTAACGGTATTGCCACTAAACAGAAAACGATCCACGGTGCGACCGTGTAGAAACTGTCTGGCGACGGCAACCGACATCATCGCCGCCGTAACGCCGTGGCCCGCGACATCAACGCAATAAAAGCCTACGGCCTGATGATCAAGCGGAAACAGATTAAAGATATCGCCAGAAACCCATGCGGAAGGAATAAACAGCCAGTCGGCATAATAAGGGCCATGCTGAAGAGCATGAGGCGGCAATATACTGATTTGCAGGCTGGCGGCAGCCTGTAAGTCCTGTTCAATCTGTCTTAACGCTTCGCTCAGGTGCCTGTTCCGGGCCGCCAGCATAGCTTCAAGCTGCAACACGCGCTCACCGGCGTGTAACCGGGCCTGCAATTCGACCTGGTTAACCGGCTTGCGTAAAAAGTCATCCGCGCCGGCGGCAAAGCCAACCTGCAAATCTTCCACGCTTTCACGGGCGGTCAGCACGATCACATAAACATAGCGATCCTGTATCTGCAGGCGCACCTCCTGGCACAGCGTCGGGCCGTCCATTACCGGCATCTCCCAGTCGCTGATCAGCAAATTAATCGGCCGCTCGGCCAGGACCGCCAGCGCCTGCTCGCCGTTTTCGGCCTCAAAGACTTCGTATCCCCATTTTTTCAGTAACCCCGCCAGCAACTTGCGGTAAGTGGCTGCGTCGTCGACGACCAGTACGGGTTGAGATTGCAGCGTTAACATAGCGGTGGCCTTAAAAGGGCAGAAACCAGATAAGTGAAATAGTGCCTTCCCGAAACTTTGCATTACTGCTGCCTCGGCCGGGAAAACGCGTTCCGCTGTAGTTGCTGTACTGCACGGACAGCGATCCGGGCGTATACCCTGCGTAGCCAAAGCTGTAGCTGTAATCGCCGTTCCACGGCTGCTGCTGTTCGGATTTGGGATACCAGAAGGCGGTGGCGCGAATAAAAAAGTGTTGTTTAAAGGTGTAACCGCAGCCGCCCAGGCCAACCTGTTTATTGGCGCGTAAATCATTGTCGGCCAGGGAATAGTAACGCGGCACCCAGCTGTAGCCGATCTGACAGGTCAGCGCGTCGCCTTTATTAATCAGTAGATGTTTTTGCCAGGATTCGGGCAGCGAAAATTTGTAGGCGAAAGTAAAGGCGCCCTGTTCAAAATAGGTATGTCGGGTCGTGCCGGAGGTAAACAGGTAGTTATCGCCATAATTGCTGTAGACCAGGCTGAACGTGTTGGGATGCCAGTCATCGTAACCGAAACTGTAGCGAAAATTAGTGCTGTAACGGCTGAAATCAGACACGGGCGCACGCAGAGTAACGTTGCCAAACCAGTAGCTGTAAGGGGAATACTGCAGGCTCAGGTTTAACAACTGATTAACTTTTTTCTTTTGTCGGGCAGATTCGGAACCATTTGGAATGGTCAACCGCTGTTCTTTCAACCCGCTGGAAAAACTCAGCGCGCTGGAAAATTTATCCTTATTACCTGAAAACAGACGTCCCCAGCGGTTGGTAAAAACGGCTGCCTGAACCGGTTCGCCATTCGCATCGGAAGTCTCGCTGGCGGACGACGCAGCCTGAGCAACAGGCGTTACAGTACTGCAGATAAACATCCACGTCAGATATCGGTTACGCGCTCTTCTCCCGCTATAAAACATGCTGTTTTCCTTCTTTTAATTAGGGATAAAGCGACCACCAATCTCTTTTTTCGCCATCCACCACAGCAGGCCCAGCGCGCCAAGATGGATAAAGGTGTTACGTAACCAGGCCTGATGCCAGAGATCAAAATGAACAAACTGGCTGACCGCCAGCACCACGAAAACGTGCACGATAAAGGTGTAAAGCGAGTGTTGACCCAGCGGGATTAAAAACCAGCCAAACAGACGTTCCAACGGTCGCCAGCAAAACGTCATAACCAGATAGACTAATAAAATCAGGCAAAAGTCGTTTAATACCCGGCACGGCCCGAGCGCATTTTTAGCGGCAAGATGGCGATAAAACCAGTTGAAATCGGCTGGCGGTATTACCTGCATCAACAGGGAAGGCGGCATAAACGGATTGGTATGGTTTTGGGCGATAAACATTAACACCAGCGCATAAATCACCATTATGCTCATCACGATATAGCCGCCAGGCGTATGGGCCAGCGACATGAGTTCATCTTTGTACCAGCCACAGCACATCCCGCACACAAAAATAAGTTGCCAGGCAAGCAAAGGGAAAGCGAATTCAAATTCTGCCACCGTCAACCGCGTCGGCCAGAGCTGATAGCTGATATAGCCCGCCAGTGAAGCCAGGAGTAGCCAGACGACGCGTCGTCCCTGCAGCAAAGCAAGAAAAAGCGGACTGATCAGCAGCAGACAGATATAAAGGCCCAGGATTTGCGTCTGATGCGGCCCGATTTGCAGATAAAGAATAATGTTAAACCAGGTTTCTTTAATCTGTGGCGTGGTGGGGAAAAGCGCCCAAACGGTTCCGGAATAGCGATCGACAAAGTGCGTGACTTCAAACGTATTTACAAAGCTCAGTTTATTCAACGCCAGCATCAGCAGAATAATAATCACATTGACCAGATAAATTTTTCCGGCGCGGCGCCACAGCGTCCAGCTTACGGTCAGCAACACCTCTTTTTGCAAACGCTGGCGGTTTAGCATCCCCAGCATAAAGCCGGACAAAATGACAAATCCTTCGGCACCGGTCGTCAGACCAAAGCGCTCCCAGGTGAAGATATTGACCAACGACAGAATTTCAGTATGGGCCACGACCATCATCACCAGAGCAATCCCGCGCAGCATATCAATACGCAGATCGCGCTTTCCCGGTATGGCATAACGCCAGGCGCGCCAGTCGACTGCTGCTCTCTTCGGAACGGAAACGGAATCCACCATTATTCATTACCATAATTGATATCAAGCGAAGCGCAATGATAAGAAGAGTGCTTCTCTGCCAGGTAAATGAAAGTGTAGACACGTTACAGTTTAAGTCACGATACGGGCTTAAAAATAAAAAAATAGTTATAAATCTTATGATAACAGCGAGTTGACGCCATTTCTGGGTTCCATTTTCTTTACATATCTTGCAATAGCCTTTGCACAAACTATGATTCAGTTAACAACAACTTAAGTAAACACCTTCATATCCCTTACTTGTTTTTATTTCATCAGGTGAAAAAGCTTGCTATGGCCCTATCAGACAGAGACTGGATGCCAATGGATCACTATTTTTCACGTTTTGAACATCGCCGCCCGCCAGCCCCCCTTTCCACGCCAAAATGGATAGTGAAGACCTGGCAGATCCTGGCCGTCGCCGGGCTTATTTTGGGCGCTAACTACATCCGCTGGCGGTGGATGGAATCCCTGAATACCGATGCGTTATGGTATGCCGTGCCGCTGGCTATGGCGGAGACTTTCGCCTGGTTCGGCACGCTGCTGTTTACTATCAATATCTGGCAGGAGAAGGATCCGCCTTGTCCCGCAGCGCCAGACGATATCAACCAGTGCCTGCTGCCTGAGGATCGGGGCGACGCGCGTCCGCCAAAAGTGGATCTCTTTATCGCAACCTATTCAGAGGATCCGGAGCTGGTCAGGCTGTCGATTCAGGACGCGTTAAAAATGCGCTACCCGACCACCCTGACGTTAAAAATTCATGTCCTTGATGATGGAAGGCGGCCTGAAATGCGCGCGGTTTGCGAGCAGGAAGGCGTGAACTACATCTCGCGCGAAAATAATATTGGTTTTAAAGCGGGCAATATTCGTAACGGCATGGAGCAAACCGACGGCGATTTTCTGGTGATTTGTGATGCTGATACGCGGGTATTCCCTACATTGTTGGCTAATACGCTGGGCTACTTTCGCGATCCGGATGTGGCCTGGGTGCAGACGCCGCAATGGTTCTACGATCTGCCTGAAGGTGAACGCTTCGCCAGCTGGCTGCGCCGCCACGCTGGCTTGCCGGGTTACCTGCTTGGCCGCCTGACCGAGGGCGTGTTCGGCCCCCTGACCGTAGGCAGCGATCCTTTTTTCAACGACCCACGCATGTTTTATGATGTGATCCTGCGGCGTCGCAACTGGGCCAATGCCGCATTCTGCTGCGGCGCGGCTTCCGTTCATCGTCGTGAAGCGGTCATGCAGGCCGCGCTGCGTAGCTACGTGTTTACTGTTGAAGAAGAGATTGCCCGCTACACGCGCGATATTAGTGATGAAGAAACGCGAGCGGCGTTAAGCACGGCGATGCGCCCTCACGTAATTAATGATACCGAACTGACGCCCTATAAATTCCACGTGTCTGAGGATATTTATACTTCTATCGTGCTGCATGGCGATGCGGGACGCCGCTGGCGGTCGGTGATGCATCCTGGTATTGAATCCAAAATGCTTTCTCCGCAGGATCTTTTAACCTGGATGATCCAGCGTTTTAAATATGCCGCTGGCTCGCTCGATATTTTATTTCACGATAAGATTTTCAGCCGTCGTCGCTTTAAGTTGAGCCTGGGACAAACCCTGATGTACGGCACTACTTTTTGGTCTTACCTTGCCTGTATCTGGAATACCATTTTTCTGATTTCTCCACTGATTTATCTTTTTACCGGCATTCCGCCGGTCTCAGCTTATTCCACCCCCTTTTATCTGCATTTCCTGCCCTTTTTTATCGTGTCTGAGCTGGCCTTTATGTTTGGGACCTGGGGAATTTCCGCCTGGGATGGCCGTTCGTCTTATCTGGCTTTTTTCTCCGTCAATCTGCGGGCGCTGAGCACGGTATTGCGCGGGGAAAAAATTAAATTTCACGTCACGCCTAAGGAACGGCAATCCGGGCGTTTTCTTTATCTGGTTAAACCCCAGTTAGCGATTGCCGCTCTGACTCTGCTGGGTCTGATTTGGGGAGGGATCCAGGTTGCACGCGGCAATATTGATGACCCTTCCGGCTACGTCATTAACATCTTCTGGGGCACGGTTAATATCGCCGCCATGATGCCGATGATCATGGCGGCAATGTGGACGCCGCCCGCTACGCAGGAGGCTGAAGCCGCATGAGTCTGAAAGCCGGTATTCTCAGCGCCCGCAGCTATTTGACCATCCTGATTGGCTTTCTAATCGGTTTCGCCATTGTGCTGTGGGTCGAAAAACAGATGCCTGCTCGTGTGGAAACCACCGATGGCATCACGCTGAGCAAAAGCTTTCCTCCTCTTCCGCAGCCACGGGAACTGACCTTTGATGAAGCCTTGTGGGCGCGTATCGCCTGGCAATATTTTGTCAATAACAGCCAGGCTAACGGCCTGGTTAACGCCGAAGAAAACAGGGCGTGGCTGAGCCTGTGGAGCACCGGCAGCTATCTGCTGGCCACGATTGCCGCGCATAAATTACACATTATTTCTGCCGCCGAATTTGACGACCGTATCAGCTCCGCGCTCGGCGCGCTCGGTGCACTGCCGCTTTTGCCGGAAGGGTTGCCCGCAGCCTTTTACCATGCCGACACGCTGCAACCTGTCGCCTCGCCTGTGCAGGCCGCCGGTTCGGCTATTGATATGGGCCGTCTTCTGATGCCGTTGCAGATCCTGCTCTGGCGCTATCCGCAACACGCTCTGGAAGTCAACCAGCTCCTGGCCAAATGGCAGCTTGCGGCGCTATTACAGAGCAGCGGGCCGCAAGGTGCCAGCCTGCCGCTTAACCGCTGGGTTATTCGTACTGACGATCCGCGAGGCAGCTACGGCTATCGACTTTATGCAGGCAGCGTGCTGCGACTGATCAATGCTACCGCCGGGCTGGCCGTTACCCAGCCGCCGGATGGCCTGAAAATGATAGAGATAGAAGGCCATGCGGTGCCGGATGAAGGCCTGCGAACGCCCTGGGGGAAACAGCCTTCTCTGATCAGTATGCCTTACTTACTTAGCGGGCTGGAACAGGGGTTTGACGCGCGCAGCGGAGAGATAACCTGGCGCCTGATGCAGATCCTCCAGCAGCGTACCGGTAAGCCCGCCGGGAAAGGCGAAATCAATATGGATTATGCTGAACAAGCGCCCGATTTTGCTGGCGCCCTGCCCGGCACCCAGCCGATCCCTCTGCAGGACGAAAACGACAATGCCAGTGAATCATTGACTACTCGCGCGCTGACCTCGACCCGCACCGCGTTTGCCTGGTATGCCTTGTTCCGCAATCAGTGGAGTGAAGCGCTTCGGCAGCAGATGCTGCCCATGATCGAACCGGGAAAAGGCTGGAAAGCGGGTTTCAACGTGGACGGTAGCGTTAATCCTGTGATTGAGGCAGACACCAATGCCATGGTGCTGGAAAGCCTTTCTTATATTGCCTATGGCCAACTGCTTTGTCTGAGCTGCTCAACGCCAACTTCAGCCGCCAAAAGCCCGCAACAAGGAGTGACTTTGGAATGAGATCATTATCGCTTCGTCAATCCGGCCTGCGCGCCCTGTTGATGGTTCTTATGCTTACCGCCCCCGTGCTACAGGCCGCTGTCAGCCTGCCCGCCTCGGATTACAACATCCGTCATGGCGAATTGACGCCGCGAGAAATGAACGTAGCGAAAAATGCCTGGGCTTATTTTGTCGCTAACTATCAGCCCACTACCGGCCTGGTGAATGCGGTAAATAAATACCCTTCCACAACCATGTGGGACAGCGCCTCCTATCTGGCTGCGCTGACCGCGGCAAGAGAACTGGGCATTATCGACAAAGCGGAATTCGACCGACGTTTTTTACAGTTTATGGCCACGATAAACAAGCTGGCGCTGTTTCAAAATCAGGTGCCTAACAAAGTGTACAACACCATTACCGGTCAAAAAGTAAACTACCTGAACAAGCCGGGAGAGATTGGGTTTTCCGCTATTGATATCGGCAGGATGCTGCTCTGGATGAAGATCATTAAAGAGCGCTACCCGGAACATGCTAACAATATCGACAACGTAGTGCTGGGCTGGGATTTTACCCACGTGGTTGATGACTGCGGCACGCTGTATGGCGCCTATATGAATAAGGATAAGCAGACGCAGTACGTGCAGGAAGGCCGTCTGGGCTATGAAGAATATGCGGCGGCAGGCTATCAGCTGTGGGGCTTTACCACCTGTCAGGCCAGTCGGCCGGAGCCTTATGCCCTGGCGGATATTTATTGCGTGCTGGTGCCCTATGATTCACGCGATCCGCGCTTAACGAATCAGCATAATTATGTGGTGACTGAGTCCTATTTGCTGCACGGCCTGGAAATGGGCTGGGACAACAGCGACGACCGCGAAAATAGTCCGAATAATTTCAGCCATCCCTGGATGAAAAATTTCGCCGATCGCGTTTACCAGGCGCAGGAAAATCGCTACATGATCACCGGCACGCTGACCGCCCGCTCTGAACACCAGCTCGATAAAGCGCCCTACTTCGTTTACGACACCGTTTACAGCGACGGTTACAACTGGAACACCATTACGGATAAAGGGCAGTATGTGCCAAACGTGGCGGCCGTCTCGCTGAAGGCGGCGCTTGGCATGTGGGTACTATGGGATTCGCCTTATACCGATCGTTTACTGGATGCCATTGAAAACGCTCAGGAACAAGGCAAAGGCTACTATGAAGGCCTGTATGAAAATGGCGACGGGCCTATTAAGGAATTTACCGCCAATAACAACGGCATCATGCTGGAAGCACTGCTTTTCAAAAAAGAAGGCAAGCTGCTGCGCTTTAACAGTAACGATCCTCGCAAAAGCGACTATGCGCCATCCATCTGGGAAAAGCGTCTGGTAGACAACTTTGAAGACAACAATACCCGACGCAACCGTCCTTTTCTTAACGTCACGCCGGGCATCAAAAACTGGTGTGAGCAAAGCGGAACTGCCGTGCGCACCGCCCCATCCTGTCGCGCCTGTAAATGCGCGAGTTGTAACAGCCAGACGCCTGTCAAATTACCGCCGGTAGCGACCTCATGCCTAAGACAGTAATGCGTGTTGCTGTCGTACTGCTGGCGATCGTCATCGGTACGGTCTGGATGTTGAGACGCCATGACGCCGCAGGCTGGCACTGGCTGGTAAACGGCGGCTGGCATACCACTGCGCGGCTCGGCAAGCTCGGCCCGGAAGAGCAACGCTGGGCGGCGATAGCCTGGCGCTACGTTGAAAACAACACCCAGGCTAACACCGGTCTGGTTAACGGCAGTGATAAGCGCCCGGTGATCAGCCTGTGGCAAATGGGCGATCTGCTTATTGCACTAACCGCAGCCCGTCAGCTTGATTTGATCGACGATGTCGCTTTCGACCGCCGCCTGACGCTGCTGCTCGGTACGCTCAACCGCCTGCCGTTGACCTCTGCCAAACTGCCTAATCTGCTCTACAACACGCAGAATATCAGTATGGTCGGCTACGGCAATACGCCACAGGTGATCGGTTGGTCATCCCGAGATATCGCCCGGCTGATGATGGCGCTGCGTATCGTTGCCGCCTTTCATCCGCAATACAGCGAATACCTGGAGCGCGTGATATTACGCTGGGATTTTTGTCGTATTGTTGATAACCAGGGCCAGCTTTATGCAGGACAGATGCAGGATCAGAAGCTGGTAACCCGGGCGGAAGGCCGACTTGGCGACAGTGAATACAGCGCTGCCGGGCTGGGGCTGTGGGGGTTTGCAAACCAGCAATCGCTGAGGCCGCCGGCGCAACACGTCATTATTGACGGCCTGGCGCTGGATATTGATGCGCGCGATCCCCGCACAACCTGGACTCCGTCCGCTATCACCACCACGCCCTATGTGCTGAGCGGCATTGAATATGGCTGGGAGCTGCCGGGGGCCGACCGCGACATTATCAGGCTACTGCGCCAGCGCGCCAGCAATGTCTATCGCGTACAGGAAATGCGCTGGCAAAAAGAGAAAATACTCACGGCGCGCAGCGACTTTGCTCTCTCTGCGCCTCCCTGGCACGTCAACGACACCATTTTTGCCAACGGTTACGCCTGGAATACGCTTGCTGACGACGGTAAATGGCTGCCCCGGCTGGCTCAGGTTTCCACACGGGCCGTTTTTGGCCTCTGGGCGTTATGGGATACGCCTTTTACCAATGCGTTAATGAATATGGCGCGGTTACAAAACGATCCGGCGCGCGGTTGGTTCGAGGGCCGTGTTGAAGCCACCGGCGACTACAACCGCGCGATTACGCTTTCCACCAATGCAATGGTGCTGGAGGCCCTGTTTTTCAAAAGCAACATGGCTCCGCTGCTCCGTAACGGCGAAATTACCGCGCAAAGCTATTTCCGACAGCAGCTGCGCGATCCGTTTACCGCTCCCCAGCGCTGCTTCCCGGCGGTTTCAGCCAGGGCTGACGCCGCTGATTAGGAGAGACTATGCCTGACATTCAGTTACCTCAAGCGCTCGATTCACTGCGCGCCGCTGTCCTGACCTATGACGCAAACGAGCGGCTGACCGCCTACAACAAGCAGGTTGTACGTTTTTATCCCGGTATAGAAAACTGCATCTGCGTAGGCATGACGTTGACGGAAATAGCGCAATCTTTTGTCGCCTCCGCCTATATGACAGAAAACGATCAGCGTAAAAAGGCGATGGTGGAGAATCTGGTGAGCTGCTGTCGGCTTGATAACCACAGTGAAATGCGCCGTATAGGCAACCGGAAAGTCTTCGTGCAGCACAACCGCACTTCGGATGGCGGTATTGTCAGTCTGCATATTGATATGTCCGGCTTTGAGTTTATTAACGAATCACGCAAGCAGCTTAATGAAGATTTCGTGCTGGCGGCAGAGTCGACTCAAATTGGCATCTGGGACTGGCAGCAGGATAAGGATCTTTTACAGGTCAACGATGCCCTGTTAAACATGCTTGGCTATCCACGCGAAACCTGGCATTACAGCGCCAGCTTCCTCGACCCTTTGCTGCATCCTGACGATCGGGAATCCCTGTTGCAGCTTTTTATCAGCGCCAACAACGATCGGCTGCCGATATTTGAAAGAGAAATCCGCCTGCTGCACAGCGATGGTGAGTATCGCTGGATGCTGCTGTCTGGTCAGGTCGCCAGCGTGACGGTGGAAGGCGGTACGGCACGGGTCATCGGTACGCTTCAGGATATTACCAAGCGTAAAGAAGCGGAGCAGCTCTCTTTGCAGGCCGTCGCCGCTGCGCGGGCAGCCAACGAAGCAAAGAGCGCCTTTCTGGCAAACATGAGCCACGAAATCCGCACGCCGATGAACGGCATTCTGGGTATGACGCAGCTCTGTCTGGATAACCCGCTGACCGAAGAGCAGCGGGAATATATGACGCTGGTTTATCACTCTGCCCATACGCTGCTGCGCGTCATTAACGATATTCTTGACTACTCGAAAATCGAAGCGGGCAAAATTGAACTGGATGAGGAAGAGTTCGAGGTACGGCCCTTTTTGCAGACGTTAATGCGTCCGCTCCTGCCTGCGGCTTCGGAAAAACATATAGAGCTGCTGATAAAGGTCGCGCCGGAAGTGCCTGCCAGACTGCTCACGGATACCGTCCGCCTGCGGCAGATATTAACGAACCTGGTCAGCAATGCCCTGAAATTTACCCACGCAGGCGAAGTAGAGCTGTCGGTTAGCCTGGACGTTCGGGCGCACTGTTTGCGCTTTCAGGTACGTGATACCGGCATTGGCATTCCCGAAGAAAAGCAGCAGATTATTTTTGAGTCTTTTAGCCAGGCCGATACCTCTACCACGCGAAAATATGGCGGTACGGGACTGGGGCTGACTATTTCAGCGCGGCTGGTAGAGATGCTGGGTGGCGCGCTCAAAGTCAAAAGCGAACCCGGTAAGGGCAGCATATTCAGCTTTAGCCTGCCGGTTCCCGTACAGCATACGGTCGATCTCCTGAAAACCTCGCCGCCTTTGGCCAGCGTCGCCGTATTGGTGATTGACGATAACGCCACTAACCGACACTTAATGAGCGATATGCTGCGTAATATGGGGCTGAAGCCGACGCTGGCCGAAAGCGCCGATGCGGCCCTGTCGTTGCTGCTGCAGGATCCTGATTTCCCGCTTATTCTGCTGGATGCGCAAATGCCGGTTAAAGACGGCATGACGCTGGCGCAGGAAATTAAAGCGATGCCGGCGTTGGCGCACTGTCAGATAATCATGCTAAGTTCGATGAGCCGCTATATGGACGCCGAGCAGATGAAGCGCATTGGGGTAACGCATTTTCTCAGCAAGCCGGTGGATCAGCGGGAGCTGTATGAAGCCATCCTGAGCGTGCTACAGCTACAGCCGGCCTCTCTTGCTGCGCCCTCGCCCGCTGCGCCGCTGGCGGTTCCCCGTGGGGCGGCGCTACGCATTTTGCTGGCTGAAGATAATTTAGTGAATCAAAAGCTGGCGACGCATTTTCTTACCCGTCTGGGTCATGAGTTCGCGGTTGCCAACAACGGTATTGAGGCGCTGGAGCTGCTGGATACTACCCACTGGGATCTTATCCTGATGGATTTGCAAATGCCGGAGATGGACGGCGAGCACGCTACCCGCTTAATCCGCGAACGCGAGGCGCGAAATCCTGCCCGGCCGCATCAACGTATTATTGCCATGACCGCACACGCCATGAAAGGCGACGAAGAGTTTTGTCTGACGCACGGCTTTGATGGCTATATCGCTAAGCCGGTGAGCATGGAAATTATCCAGAATGAAATAAGCCGGGTAATGGCGCTGCCGCTAAAAGAAAAGGAGCCTGAAGCGGCCCCCGACCGGCAAACGCTGATTGAGCAGCTGGGTATTGATGACGCGCTGCTGAATGAACTTTTAACGCTCTTCGCCACCGAGCTTCCTGAAAATGTCGCCCGGTTAAAAGAGGCGTTGGCCAGCGAGGATCGCGATCGCGTGCGGCGCATGTCGCACAAACTGCGTGGCGAAGCTTCGGCATTCCGCTTTCATACGCTCACCGTGCTGCTTCAGCAGATCGAGACGGCAGCAGGCCAGGAGGCACCGCTGGACGGCGCCGCTTATACCGCATCCTTAACACAGGCTGTGGACGTGGTTATGCGTCAGTTGGACGACTTGCAGGAGGCTTTATGATCCGTAGCATCATCGCGCTGGTTTTCACTTTCTCCTCTGCCGCCGCCGTGGCGGCGGAAGCGCCGCAGGCCTGGTCATTAGGAGGGCTGTGGCGCGTGCATGACGGCAACGATCTCCATTTTCCAGGGTGGCGCGGCAGCGATAAAAATTGGCGGCAGCTGCGTGTGCCGGCCAACTGGTATAGCGCAGGTTGGGATCACCAGGGCGCGCTCTGGTATCGCACCGAGTTTTCCGTGCCGACGCTGCCGGCCGGTCGGCTGGCTACGCTGGAGTTTGATGGCGTCGATTACTACGCAGATGTCTGGTTCAATGGTCATCAGCGTCTCCGTCATGAGGGGTATTTCCAGCGTTTTGCCGTGGACGTAACCCGGGATATGCGGCGTTACAACAAGCTGGCCGTACGCGTCGACAGTCCTTTTGAAGATCCCAAAACAAACTGGCCGCTACGCAAAAACCTGATGAAAGGCGTCTTAAACCAGCACGATTCAAGACCCGGCGGCGCCTGGTCGCCCCAGGGACAGGATGCCAACTCCGGTGGGGTCTGGGCGCCAGTGCGGCTGCGCCTCAGCCGTGACGTGGCTATTGATAATCTGATACTACGGCCCGACTGGTCGCAGGGGCTGGCGCACCCTCAACTGCGGGCGGAAATCGTTTACCGCGCGCCGGCGGAAAAAACGGCTGAGCTGGTGTTGGCTGCCCGTCCTGATAATTTTTCCGGTAAAAATTTCCAGCTACGACAATCGGTCACCCTACAGGCTACCGGTGATGCCAGCCAGCGAGTCAGCCTGCTGTTACCCATGCCAGAGGCGCGTCTCTGGTGGCCAATCGGCTATGGCAAACCGCACCTTTATCAGGTCAGCGCAACCTTACGCGATGCGGCAGGCGTGCTCGATCGGCGCAGCAGCAGAACAGGGTTGCGTCAGGTCGTTGAACAGCCCGACAACCGTGGCTGGCTGGTTAACGGACAGCGAGTATTTATCCGGGGCACCAACTATATCGGTTCGCCCTGGCTGAGCACTATGACAAAGCAGCGTTATCACCGCGATTTCGACCTGGTCAAAAAAATGAATGCAAACGCTATCCGCGTGCATGGTCATGTCGCCGGACGCCCGCTTTATCAGGCTGCAGACGAGCAGGGGATAATGATCTGGCAAGATGTGCCGCTCCAGTGGGGCTACAACGACAGCAAAGAATTTGCCGACAATGCCGTACGGCAAACGCAGGAGATGATGGAACAGTTCGGTAATGCGCCGTCTGTTGTGGTCTGGGGAGGCCAGAACGAGCCGCCGTTTGATTCCCCCTGGATGGAAAAACGTTTTCCGGACTGGCATAAAGAACTTAACCGCAATCTGATGCAGCGCGTAGCCGATACCCTGGCCAAAGACGATACTCGTATCGTACATCCTTTCTCTGCCGTTGAAGAACATTACTGGGCCGGATGGTATTTCGGCACGCTTGATAAGCTGCTTGAACCTGCGAAAACGGCAACTATCACCGAGTTCGGTGCGCAGGCCCTGCCAAAATTTTCTACGTTTAAAACTATTATTCCCCGGCGCGACTGGTGGCCAGCCACCACGCAGCCTGGCGATCCAAAGTGGACCAGCTGGAAATACCATAATTTTCAGCCTATCCAGACTTTTAAAAATGCCGGTCTTTCGCGCGGGAATAGCATTCCGGATTTTATTGCCAACACGCAGCAGTATCAGGCTCAGCTGGTAGCGATAGCGGCAGAAAGCTACCGTCGCCAACGCTTTCAGCCAGTAACGGCGCTATTCCAGTTTATGTTTGTCGAAACCTGGCCATCCATTAACTGGGGTATTGTTGATTACCTCCGTCACCCTAAGGCGGGTTATTTCGCGCTGCAGCGCGCCTATCAACCACTGCTGCCTTCAATCGATCCCGTGACCACACAATGGAAACAGGGACAGGCCGGGAAAGTGAATCTCTGGGTCATTAACGATCTGCCCACAAGCCATTCCGGCAGCCAGCTGGTTTGGCAGATACGTCAGGGCCGAAACGTGCTGGCGGAAGGGAAAAAAGCGGTAGAGATCGAGCCTGATTCAGGAATAAAGGTAGTGGAGCTTCAGGTGATGCCGACAGGCACGCTACCGTTAACTATTCACAGTAAAATCATTAGCTCCGGTGGAAAAAAACTCGCTGAAAATCGGCTGACGCTGCAGACCGTCCCTGAAAAAGAGTGACGGCAAGAGGCGCTTTTTTACAGCCGTAGCGGCGTTATTTGTGGCGGGCAGCAAGTGTGGGCCGTATCTGGTTTCGTCTGAAAACGCCTACACTTATTGATTCCGCTATGAACCGATCCTGCTGGAGGAGAATCCGTGAAGGTTATTCATCTTAACTGTGGCTGTATGTGTCCCGTTGGCGGCGCGCTTTATGACGGTTTCAGCAAAGGCATCCGGGCGCATCTTGCCTGCCATTGCCTGCTTATCGAAACGGAAAACAGCGGGCTGGTGCTGGTTGATACCGGATTCGGTACGGAAGATATGCGCGCGCCCGGCAGCCGCTTAGCCACTTTTTTCCGCGTGATGAACAATATTCAGCGCAAACCCTCTCTGACAGCGCTGTCGCAAATCCTGGCGCTGGGCTACCAGGCCTCGGACGTTCGCCATATCGTGCTGACCCATCTGGACTTTGACCATGCCGGTGGGCTGACCGATTTTCCGCAGGCGCAAATCCATCTGATGCAGCGGGAAATCGATACTTCCCGGCAGCGCGACAGCTGGCTGGCCCGTTCCCGTTATCGGCCTGGCCAGTGGAGCGGCGTTTCAGGCTGGACGGGTTATCACGCATCCGGTGAAAAGTGGTTTGGCTTTGATGCCGTCACCGGTTTAAAAGGCCTGCCGCCGGAAATATTGCTGATCCCTTTGCCTGGTCATACGCAAGGCCATGCGGGAATAGCGGTGCAGACCGATACCGGCTGGCTGCTGCACGGCGGCGATGCGTGGTTTTATCAGCGCGAGCTTGAGCATCCGCGCCACTGTACGCCGGGGTTGCGGTTTTATCAGTGGTTTATGGCCGCCGATAACGACGTCAGACGCGTTAATCAGCAGCGCCTGCGCGAGCTGGCCCGCCATCACTCTGCGGAAATCAGTTTGTTTTGCAGCCATGATTTCCGCGAGCTGGAGCGGATGATCGCCGGAGGCTCGCCGCCTGACCAAAACCGATAAGCTTTCCGGGCTTTCCCCTGCAAGGGGCTACCTTATGCACTTTTCACCAGGCCAGCGCTGATGGAAGCCGTTATTTTCCTGTAATCCCCATTTTTTTCATTCTGGAAAGCAAGGTAGTCCGTTTCAGCCCCAGACGAACCGCCGCACCGCGCGGCCCGGCGACGACGCCGTTGGTTTCTTTTAATACCTGAATAATGCGCTCGCGTTCATCTTCCCCGCTTAGCGGTGGGGCCGAGGATTCCGCCGCCAGGCTGGGCACATCGGCGATCGGCAGCGGATAATTCAGCTCAGGAAGCTGTAAATCCAGCACGCTGCCGCGCGTCAGCAGCACCGCACGCTCAATCACGTTTTCCAGCTCACGCACGTTGCCCGGCCACGGCATACGGCTGAGCAACCTCAACGTTTCTGCCGGAATGCTGTCGATAGTCCGCTTCATACGGCGGGAAATTTTATAGGTCAGGAACTTCACCAGCTGCGGAATATCCTCCGGACGTTCGCGCAGCGGCGGGATCACAATGGGGAAGACGTTTAACCGATAATAGAGATCGCTACGGAAAGCCCTGTCGGCCACCATCTGGCTCAGATCGCGGTTAGTCGCCGCGATTATCCGCACGTTTACGGAAATTTGCTTGCTTCCGCCGACCCGTTCAAATTCCTGCTCCTGGAGGATCCGCAACAGCTTGGGCTGCAGTTCTAAAGGAATTTCACCCACCTCGTCCAGAAACAGCGTCCCCTGATCGGCCAGCTCAAAACGGCCCATACGCTGAGCCGTCGCGCCGGTGAACGCGCCTTTCTCATGGCCAAACAGCTCGCTTTCCATCAGGCCGGCGGGCATTGCCGCACAGTTCATCTTTACCATGCGTTTGTCACGCCGATCGCCCAGGTTATGTATCGCCCTGGCAATCAGCTCTTTGCCCGTGCCGGTTTCACCAAGGATCAATACAGAACAGTCACTTTTCGCCACAATTTCGACCTGTTTCAGCACTTTTGACATACTGGCGCTTCGCCCAACGATATCGCTGAAATCGGGATTGTGGCTGTTGATCTGCTCGGTCAGATAAAGATTTTCATGCTGTAGCTTCTCCTTCAGGCTCTTGATCTCCTGATAGGCCAGCGCGTTATCTACCGCGATGCCGATACGCTCCGCAATCTGCTGCAACACCCTCAGGTTGGCGGGCGTAAAGTTGTCGGGCTGCGTCTTGGCCAGTTTCAGCACGCCCAGCGTTTTGTCTTTAAAACGCAGCGGCAGAATACATAACGTTTTGACCTGATTAGGCCACAGCTGCTGAAACAGGGCGTTTTGCACCTTCTCCTGCCCTTTTGCGGGCGGCACGTTGACGAGCAGGCTTTCACCGCTTTTCATCACCTGCTCTTCCAGCGTGCCGACCAGCGTGATGCGGGACTGTTCACGCTCCGCGACGTGCGCCTCTATATAGTGAGTGGTGTAAACATTTGCCTGCTCGCTCGTTTTATCCACGTCGCACAGTACGATGCTGATGGCGTTGATATGAAAAAAGTGGTGGATCGTTTTGGCAATTTCACCGGTCAGTTCATCCAGATCCAGGCGGGAAATGACTGCGTTAGTAATATCGACCAAAAGACGAAAATCATCCCGTTCATGACGCAACAGCGACTGCTGTAGCTGGGCATTCTCATGCAGCTGGATCTGTTCAACCGCCACGGCAGCCAGCAGGCACAGCTCATTCAGCGCCTTTTTATCTTCAACAGTAAACGCCTGGCCGTTCTGACGCATAAATTCGCAGCCGCCCAGCACGCCGGACGGCCCTGTTAGCGGCACCAGGCAGTAGTCGGTAAACGGCGGATAAAGATCCAGCGCGGCCAGCTGCGGATAATGCCGATGCAGCGCTTCACCACGCCAGACCTGCGTGCTTGCCGTTTTACGCAGTGAATGCACCGGGCCGCTTGCCAGCAGCGTCTCATCCTCATACACAATCGGCTGATGCATCGCATCGGTGCCGTAAAAATGGACGCGGGCATTGTTGCCGAACAGCAGCAGCGTGACGGCTTCTGCCATATTCACGCGCTGTACCACCTGGGTCAGGGCTTGCAACAGCGAGCTCATGGTTTGCTGCCGCAGCAGGGTTCGCGTCAGCGTCAACAATCCTTCTTGTTTGGTGTTGCTTAGAGTGGCAGTTTGCATAGCTTTACCCTGGATAACCTCTGATAAGAAAGAGAATTGCGCAAAGAAAGTCAGATCCGATACGCTTTTATTAAGGTCAACAAATGCGCGGCAAAGGCTCTGCATGGGGTAACATCAGCTGGCGCGAAACCCCCAGCGCGCCGCGTAAGCAGACCTGCGGATTTGCCGTCATCTCGCCGATAGTGACCGCATCCGCGCCCAGTGGATGATTGCGCAACACGCTCAGCACCTGCTGCTCTGCCCGGGCGGAAACCGCCAGCACCAGCTTGCCTTCGTTAGCGAAATTCAGCGCCTCCAGCCCCAGCAGCTCACAAATCCCTCTTACCGCAGGCTTTACCGGCAGGGCATTTTCCTCTATTGAGACACCCAGCCCGCTGGCCCCGGCGAACTCATGCAGGACTGCATTGACGCCGCCGCGCGTGGCGTCGCGCAGCGCGTGCACGCCGGGCAGCAAACGCAGCGGCGCAATCAGGGGAGCTAACACCGCACAGTCGCTCTGCACGTCCAAATCCATTCCCAACTGCTCGCGCAGATTCAGAATAGTGGCGCCATGGTCGCCAAGCGTACCGCTCACCAGGATCTTGTCTCCTGGCTGAACGGTGCTGGCCGCCCATTTCACCGCCGTTGGGATCGCACCGATCCCTGCCGTGTTAATAAAGATCTTATCGGCTGCGCCACGCTGAACTACCTTGGTATCACCGGTAACGATAGCGATGCCAGCCTGCTGCGCGGTCTGCGCCATGGCACTGACGATGCTCTGCAAATCGTCAAGCGGCAGGCCCTCTTCCAGGATAAAACCACAGGAGAGGTAAGTGGGTATGGCGCCGCAGACCGCCAGATCGTTCGCTGTACCGCAGACCGCCAGCTTGCCGATATTGCCGCCAGGAAAGAAAATGGGATCGATAACATAGCTGTCGGTGGAAAAAGCCAGCCGGTCGCCCTGACGGGTAAAATCGGCCAGCGACAGCCGGGCGCCGTCTTCCCGCTCGTTAAGCCAGGGATTATCAAACGCCTGCAGAAACATCCGTTCAATCATCTGCTGCATGGCGCGGCCGCCGCTGCCGTGCGCCATCGTTACGGTTTGTGCCGTCATTCGGTTACCCTCGTAGCTGCCCCTGGCGGAACTTCCGCCGGGGTTTCCTGGTGCCGATACTGGTACCAGGCGGCGCAGGCGCCTTCGGAAGAAACCATCAGCGCACCAAAGGCGTTATGCGGCGTGCAGGCGGTACCGAACAGCGGGCACTGGTGCGGTTTACAACGTCCTGTGAGCACATCGCCACAGCGCGCCTGGGGATGATCGGCGACGGCGTATGTGCCCGGTGTAAAGCGCCGTTCGGCGTCAAAACCGGCATAGGCTTCGGTCAGCGAAATAGCGGATGCCTCAATCAGCCCCAGTCCGCGCCACTCGCTGCTGCCGGCAAGCTGAAAGACTTCCCGTATCGCCCGCTGCGCCAGCAGGTTCCCCTCTTCCGGCACCACGCGTCGATATTGGTTTTCTGTTTTACAGCCTGACTCGCACACCTGCTCCACCAGCATCAGGACGCTTTGCAGTATATCCAGCGGCTCAAACCCACTGACCACCAGCGGCTTGCCAAATTGCTGATGGATAAACCGGTATGGTGCGGTTCCGGTGATCATGGTGACGTGGCCGGGCGCCAGAAACGCGTCAATTCGTACATCTTCCTGCTGCAGCAGGCTGCGTAAGGTGGGCATCAGGCTAATATGCTGACAAAACACGCTGAAATTGCCGAGCCGCTGCCGCTTTGCCTGTTGCAGCGTAACGGCAGTAACCGGCATGGTGGTTTCAAAGCCCAGCGCAAAAAAGACCACCTGCCGCCGGGGATTTTCCCGCGCCAGCTTAAGCGCATCGAGCGGCGAGTAAACCACGCGGACGTCCGCGCCGCGCTCGCGGGCCTGTAACAGCGAGCCTTGCTTGCCCGGCACGCGCAGCGCATCGCCAAAGGTACAAAAAATGACGTCTGGCCGGGCGGCAATCTCACAGCAGGCATCGATTCTGCCCATAGGCAGCACGCAGACCGGACAGCCCGGCCCGTGGATAAACTCCAGCGGTGGCGGCAGCAGCTTATCCAGGCCGAATTTAAAAATGGCATGGGTATGCCCGCCGCACACCTCCATTATCCGCATCGGTTTTTCTGCGGTAAAAGGCAGCCGCGTCGCCTGCTGGTTAAGCCGTTCAAGCAGCTTCTTCGCCAGCGCCGGATCGCGAAACTCATCAACAAAACGCATATTTTACCTCTCACCCGCCAGGAACAGCGCCACGTCGGCTTCCAGCTCTTCCATGGCATGAAGGGCGGCCAGCGTCTCCTGCGCTTCCTGCTCGTTCAGCCGGGCCAGCGCAAAACCCACGTGGATCAGCACCCAGCTTCCGAGCAAGGCCTCGCGGTTATCGCCACAGACCAGGGCGATATTGACTTCGCGACGCAGGCCGCAGACCTCAGCCCAGGCATGATCGCTGTGCTGTTCATGCAGCGCGACAATCTGCCCCGGAATGCCTATGCACATTGCTGTTGCTCCAGCCATGCCAGCCAGCGCGCCATGCCTTCTCCGGTGGTGGCCGACAGCTGAATGACGTCAATCTGTGGATTGACCAGCCGCGCGTTAGCGATACAGGCTTCAACGTCAAAATTCAGGTAAGGCAGCAGGTCGATTTTATTCAGGATCATCAGGCGCGACGCTGCGAACATATGGGGATATTTCAGCGGCTTGTCTTCCCCTTCCGTGACCGACAGTACCGCCACTTTGCAATGCTCCCCAAGATCGAAACTGGCCGGGCACACCAGATTGCCGACGTTTTCGATAAACAGCAGGCTGTGGTTTTCAGGAGCCAGCTGATGTACCGCCTGATGCACCATTTGCGCATCCAGGTGACAGCCTTTGCCGGTGTTGACCTGAATTGCCGGGACGCCGGTCGCGCGGATGCGCTCGGCATCGTTAGCGGTTTGCTGATCGCCCTCGATAACGGCGCACGCTTGCAGCGGCGCAAGGCGCAGCAGAGTGTTCGTCAGCAGGGTTGTTTTACCCGAACCGGGGCTGGAAACCAGATTCAGCGCCAGAATGGACGCGGCGGCAAAATGCTCGCGATTATGCGCGGCGATGTGGTTATTTTTTGCCAGGACTTCGGTTTCTATATCGACCAGACGGCGCGGCGCATAAGGCAGCCCATGGGCGCGCTCCTGATAGCTGTGAGCATGGCCGCCGTGGTGATGGCAATGGCCGCCGCCATCGTGAGAATGCAAGGCGTCGCCGCTCACGCCTTCAATATGAAGCTCGCCGCTGGCACAGCCGCAGGTACTGCACATAATTTTCTCCCCGGGCGCTGGCCCGCTATTCAATTTCGATACGTTTAATTTTCATGCCGTCATCCGCAATCACCCGCAGACGACGTCCGCCACAGTCCGGGCAGAGCAGCACGCCCGCCATCAATAAGGTGATATCGCGCTGGCAGTCGTGACACCAGCTGACCGCCGCTGGCGTATCAAGATGCAGATCGCAGCCTTCCGCCAGCGTTTGCCGACAGGCCAGGTCGAAACAGAAGCGCAGCGCTTCGGGCTCGACACAGGAAAACGCGCCGACTTCCAACCATACGGAGGTAATACGTCGGGCATGATGACGCAGGGCAAACTGCTGCATTATTTCTACGGCGTTTTGACACAAAGTAATTTCGTGCATTGCCTTTCTCCTCGGATGCTGAGGAGTAATTTGCAATATCAATGCCAGCTTTTTTCGACACGGCGTTTATGCCTTATCGATATGGCCAGAGCCGGAAAGAAACGCGTATTTAACTGACCGTCAGATATGACGAAATGACATGTCTTTGACATCGACAGCGCTAAATAATCGGGCAAAGAGATTACCGCCAATCGCCTTTAAATTGATGAACTACAAAGTGTTTTAGAATATTTTCATGACCTGGCACACTTTATGCCATTAGGTTCTCAGCAATCCTGTTTCGTTGGCGTAATAGCAATGTCGAAACGGTATCCTGTTCACCTTAACCCGTGGTAATGCTTATGAGCTCCCTTAGCGAACTGGCCGACCAGGCTGAGTATATCGCCAGTAAAAACAACCAGTTGAAAGCGCACTGGCGTACCTATCAGAACGCGCTGACGCAGGCCGTAGCCCTTTCCAGTCACAACATTAATCATGAATTCACCTGCAGCAACGAGCGCGGCATCCATTTTGTCTTATTTAACCATTTTATTATCAGCATCCATTTGCAGGCTGACTTTTACAGTCAGCAAATCGTCTACAGCCTTAATATGGCGCAGCCAGGTGAGCCGGAAGATTTTCAGGCCTTTTCCCGGGCGACATTAACCGAAGACGGCCGTATTGATAACGCTGTTGATATTCACGACAGGCAGGCCGTGCTTGATCACTACCTGAATAAAATAGCCGCTATTTATCAGTGTATTTATGACGCTATTCATAGCAGCACCCCAATCCATCCGCAGTTGGAAAAGTTAATTAAAGCCTTTTAACAGGCCAGCCATTATCCCCTGGAATAGATCTGATGGCCTGCACAGGGGCAGTAATGACGACATAAATGACGAAACTCTGTTTTCAACGTCAATTTCGTCACTTTTGACGAAATCCCAAGGAGATTTCATGAGCCGCCCGACCGCCATGAATCATTATGTGATAGCCGATGCCAGACGCTGTATCGGTTGTAATACCTGTGTAGCCAGCTGCTCACAGGAACATCAGCGTTATGGTCTGCAGTCCGCGCCGCGCCTGGAGGTAATGCGCAACCTTCAGGATTCCGCGCCGGTCATGTGTCGCCAGTGCGAGGATGCGCCCTGCGCCAAAGTTTGTCCGGTTAATGCTATTACCTTGCGGGATCGCGCTGTTCAGCTGAATGAGAATCTGTGCGTCAGCTGCAAGCTATGCGGCATCGCCTGCCCGTTTGGCGCCATCACTTTTTCCGGCAGCACGCCGGTAGCAACACCCCGTGACTGCAATACGCCGAAAGCCTTGCCCGCCCCGCTGCCGCCGCGTCCACTCAGCCCTTTCCTTGATTGCGTGCCGGGCGTGCGGGCGGTGGCCGTGAAATGTGATTTGTGCAGTTTCAGCGAGGATGGCCCCGCCTGCATCAGAACCTGTCCGACCCAGGCCATCAAGCTGGTTACCGTCGATTTGTCCCTGCACGCCAGTCAACGGAAGCGCCTGAATGCGGCCAGCTCGCTCCCTGTCGATCTGTTTATCTCTGGCAAGGAGAACCCATCATGACCTCCCTTTTTTCGCCCGCGCCGCTGTTGACGTTTGCGCTGCTGCTCCTGCTGCTGAGCGGCGGCATCGGCTGGCTGCTCGCCGGGGCTGCCCGTGTCAGCGCGGCTGTTTTTAGCAGCGGCGGCCTGGTGGCTTCTCTGGCGACGATAGCGGCAGCGATGCAAATCCTGCCCGGTGACGCGCTGACCGTCGCCCTGCCGCCGTTCTCTTTTCAGGCAGGCTTCAGCCCGCTGAACGCGCTGCTGCTGCTGGCTATTTGGCTACCCGCGCTATTTTGCAACCTGTACGCCTGGGTCTGGCTGCGCAGCGTCGGTGGGCCTGTTCGCGCGCGGGCTGGCCTGCTGTGCCATTTGCTGATGGCGACGCTGACGACAGCCGTGCTGGCCGTCAACGCGGTGCAACTGATCCTGTCGATGGAGCTGGCCGCGCTCTGCGCCGGACTGCTGATTGTGCAGAATGACGACGTGAAAAGCCGTCGCGCCGGCTTAAATCAGTTTTTGTCCGCGCGGCTTGGCACGCTCTGCCTGGCGCTGGCTTTTGGCCTGCTTTATCACACCAGCGGCAGCCTGAACTTTGACGTGCTGCGGCACAGCGAGCTTTCTGCGGGCGTCAGGTCGACGGCCTTTCTGCTGTCGCTGACCGGCTTCGGGCTTTACGCCGGGATTATTCCTCTGCATGGCTGGGTGCCGCAGTCGCACACCAGCGCCCCCGCTCATGCCGCCGCGCTGTTCTCTTCGGCGTTAATGAAAGTCGGCATTTTAGGGGTAATCAAAGTCGGGCTGGATCTACTGGGCGCACCGCCGCTGTGGTGGGGCGTGCTGGTCATCCTGCTGGCGATGCTAACCGCCTTTATCGGTGGGCTTTACGCGCTAATGGAACATGATATCCGCCGCCTGCTGGCTTACCACACGCTGGAAAATGTCGGGATCGTTCTGCTGGGCGTGGGCGGCGCGATGATTGGCGTCACGCTGCGTTTGCCGCTGCTGGCAGCGCTGGCGCTGCTGGCCGGTCTGTTCCATCTCTTTAACCACGGCCTGTTTAAAACCACGCTGTTTTTAGGCGCGGGCGAAATAGAGAGGCAGACCGGAACGAAAGATATTGAGCGGCTCGGCGGGCTGGCGCGTCTGATGCCGTGGACGGCGGGCGCAATGCTGATTGCGCTGATGGCGATGGCCGCTCTGCCGCCGCTAAACGGCTTTGCCAGCGAATGGCTGCTTTACCAGTCTTTTTTCCAGCTTGGCAGCAGCCCGTTCTGGCTGACTCGCCTGCTCGGCCCGCTGCTTGCCGTCGGGCTGGCGCTGACTGGCGCGCTGGCGCTGATGTGTATCGCCAAAGTTTTTGGCGTTGCCTTTCTGGGCAGCCCACGCGGCGGCACCGCCGGGGCCAGCCCTGCTCCTCTGGCGGTCACGCTCAGCGTGGTTATCCCGGCGCTGCTGTGCGTGGTGTCTGGCGTCGCGTCTCCCTGGATCGTTCCCCTGTTTTCCCTCGTTGCCGCCGACGTGCTGCATATGACCGCGCCTGTCGTTACGCAGCATGGCGCCGTCTTCTCGGCTACGTCGGCGGTTTCCGCTCCGATGGTGGCGATTTTACTGCTGGCGATGCCGCTGCTGCCCTGGCTTATTGCCGTTGCGCTGCGCGGCAGCCGCCTGCCGAACCGGCGACGCGGCGACGCCTGGGCCTGTGGCTACGCTCATTCCGCCGGGATGGTGGTAACCGCCACCGGTTTCGCTCAGCCGCTGCGCGTGATGTTTGCGCCGCTGTATCGTCTGCGCCAGCGTCTGCTGCCTGCCGCCCTGACGACGGCCCTGCATCAGGGCGGGCTGGCTGCGCTGTGCCGCCGTCTGGCATTTATTGAAATGGCCGTGCTGCTGGTCGCGGCGCTGGCCTGAGGAACTGACGATGACCTTTCCCTTTGTTCTTACCGGTTCGCTGTGGCCGCTGGCGCTTATCCAGGCGGCAGGGCTGCTGGCCATCGCGCCGCTGTTTACCGGCATCAGCCGCGTGCTGCGCGCCCGTATGCATAATCGCCAGGGGCCTGGCGTACTGCAGGAGTATCGCGATATCGCCAAACTGTTACAGCGGCAGAGCGTGGCGCCGGCGGCTTCTGGCCCGGCTTTTCGCACTATGCCCTGGCTCCTCACCGGCATCTTGCTGGTCATTGCCAGCGCGCTGCCCGTGGTAACGCTTGCTTCGCCAGCGGCTGGCGCAGGCGATCTCATCACCCTTATTTATCTGTTCGCCCTGGCGCGCTTTGTCTTTGTTATCGCCGGGTTGGATACCGGCAGCCCTTTTACCGGCATCGGAGCCAGCCGGGAAGCCGTGCTGGGCGTGTTGGTCGAACCCATCCTGCTGCTGGGCCTGTGGATAGCCGCGCTGGTGGCCGGTTCGACCGCGCTTAGCGCCATTAGCGCGCAGGTGCTGCACTGGCCGCTTTCGTCCTCGCTGACCCTGCTGCTGGCCGGGCTGGCCTGCGCCTTCGCCACCTATATCGAAATGGGCAAGCTGCCGTTCGATATGGCCGAAGCCGAGCAGGAGCTGCAGGAAGGCCCGTTGACCGAATATTCCGGCGCGACGCTGGGCGTGCTGAAACTCGGCCTCAGCCTGAAGCAGCTGGTGGTGCTTCAGCTGTTTCTCGGCCTGTTTCTCCCCTTTGGCCTGGCGGCGGAGCCAACGCCGTTCGGCCTGCTGATCGCCACCGCGCTCTGTCTGGCAAAACTGCTGGTTGCCGTGCTGCTGGTGGCGCTCATTGAAAACAGCGTGGCGCGTTTGCGCTTTTTAAACACTTCCCGCACCACCTGGGCGGGATTCGGCCTGGCGTTTCTGGCGCTGGTTTCCTGGCTGATAGCGGGCTGACATTTTTCTTGTCCCGCCACGGCGGGAAGAGGTTTGATAATGAGTGAAGTCACAACGGCATTAAATCAACATCCGGTCGGCCTGCACTATCTGGCGGCGCTGGAAAAACAGTTTCCTGCGGCGCTGCTCTACAGCGAATGGCAGACCGATACGCAGGCCACCGTCACCGTCAGGCTGAACGCGCTGCCGGAGGTCGTGGAGTGGCTCTACTATCAGCAGGGCGGCTGGCTTTCCGTGCTGTTTGGCAATGATGAGCGCACGCTGTGCGGCAACTACGCGCTGTATTATGTGCTGTCAATGGAGCAAGGCGTAAAGTGCTGGATCACCGTGCGCACCGAAGTGGATCCCGTCTCGCTGGAGTTCCCGTCGGTCACGCCGCGCGTCCCGGCGGCCGTCTGGGGCGAGCGCGAAGTGCGGGATATGTATGGCCTGCGCCCGGTCGGCCTGCCGGATGAACGCCGCCTGGTGCTGCCGGATGACTGGCCAGACGATTTGTATCCGCTGCGTAAAGACGCGATGGATTACCGCCAACGCCCGGCCCCAACGACCGATAACGAAACCTATCCCTTTATCTCTGAAACAAAGGAAGCGAGCACGATTGTGCCAATCGGCCCGCTTCACGTCACTTCTGACGAACCCGGACACTTTCGCCTTTTCGTCGACGGCGAAGACATTATTGACGCCGACTACCGGCTGTTTTACGTGCATCGCGGCATGGAAAAACTGGCCGAAACCCGCATGGGCTACAACGAAGTCACCTTTCTTTCCGATCGCGTCTGCGGCATCTGTGGCTTTACCCACAGCGTGGCGTATACCACCTCGGTTGAAAACGCGATGGGCATTGTGGTGCCGGCGCGCGCCCAGACTATCCGTTCCATTTTGCTGGAGGTTGAACGTCTGCACAGCCATCTGCTGAATCTGGGCCTGGCCTGCCACTTCGTCGGCTTCGATTCCGGCTTTATGCAGTTTTTCCGCGTGCGCGAGCAGTCGATGAAAATGGCGGAAATTCTGACCGGCGCCCGTAAAACCTACGGGATGAACCTGATTGGCGGCCTGCGTCGCGACATTCTGAAAGAGGACATGATCCAGACTATCGCGCTGTCAGCAGGGATGCGCGGCGAGCTGAACGACCTGGTGGATATTCTGCTCAGTACGCCGAATACCGAACAGCGCAGCGTCGGCGTCGGCCTGTTAGACCCGCAGATAGCGCGCGATTTCAGTAACGTCGGCCCGATGATACGCGGCAGCGGCCACCGCCGCGATATGCGGGCGGATCATCCCTATGCCGGCTATGCCAGCCTGCCGTTTACGCTTCACAGCGAAACCGGCAACGACGTCTATTCCCGCCTGAAGGTGCGCATCCACGAAGTGTTTAACTCGCTGAATATGATCGAGTTCGGCCTGCAAAATCTGCCGCAGGGGCCGCTGATGAGCGAAGGCTTTACCTATATTCCCCACCGTTTCGCGCTGGGCTTTGCCGAAGCGCCGCGCGGCGATGACGTGCACTGGAGCATGACCGGCGACAACCAGAAGCTGTTTCGCTGGCGCTGCCGCGCGGCGACCTACGCCAACTGGCCAACGCTGCGCTACATGCTGCGGGGCAATACCGTTTCGGACGCGCCGCTGATTATCGGCAGCCTTGACCCCTGCTATTCCTGCACCGACAGGATGACGGTGGTCGACGTACGTAAGAAAACCACCGTCGTCGTGCCTTACAAAGAGATCGAACGTTACGGCATTGAACGCAAAAACTCGCCGCTTTAGGGAGGGACAACATGTTAAAGCTGATTAAAAAAGTGCTGAAAACCGGTACCGCAACGGTGGCCTATCCGGCAAAACCGCTGGAGATGGCGGCCAACTTTCGCGGCAAACCTCAGTACAACGCGCAGCAGTGTATCGGCTGCGGTGCCTGCGCCAATGCCTGTCCGTCCAACGCGCTGACCATGACGCCGCCAGAAGAAGGCGAGGCGATCCGCTGGTCGCTGTTTTTGGGCCGCTGTATTTTCTGCGCGCGCTGCGAGGAAGTCTGCCCGACGGCCGCCATCAGGCTGTCGCAAGAATTTGAACTGGCGGTATGGCGTAAAGAGGATCTGTTTGAAACCGCTGATTTCCCGGTTTGCCGCTGCCGGGAATGCGGCCATCCCTATGCCGTGCAGAAAGAGATCGACTTCGCGCTTTCTCTGTTACAGGAAAGCGCAGCGCTGAGTGAACGGCAGATTGCTGAACGTCGCGAGCAGTATGAAACCTGTCCGTCCTGCAAGAAAAAGCATCAGCTGCCCGCATCCAGCCGGATAGATATTGGCCGCCATCTGACCCCCGAGGCACAGCTATGAGCCAGATCCTGCACGGGCCACGCGACGAAAACGGGTTGCCGGTGCCCGTTACGCTCGACGAGAGCATCGCCAGCCTGAAAAGCACGCTGTTGAACAACATTCGCCGTTCCGCCTACGTTTATCGGGTTGACTGCGGCGGCTGCAACGGCTGCGAAATAGAGATTTTTGCCGCCATTTCACCGCTGTTCGACGCCGAACGCTTTGGCATCAAGGTAGTTCCTTCCCCGCGTCATGCCGATATTCTGCTGTTTACCGGTGCCGTCACCCGCGCCATGCGCATGCCTGCGCTGCGGGCCTGGGACGCGGCGCCAGACCCGAAAATCTGTATCTCTTATGGCGCCTGCGGCAACAGCGGCGGCATTTTTCACGACCTTTATTGCGTCTGGGGCGGCACGGACAAGATTGTGCCGGTGGATGTTTATATTCCCGGCTGCCCGCCCACGCCCGCCGCCACTATTTATGGTTTTGCCATGGCGCTTGGCCTGCTCGATCAAAAAATTAAAGGTCAGCAGCACCCTGAGGCGGCTGAACCGGCGGCGTTGCTGCACCCTACGCTGCCGCAGCCGCTGCGGGTATTGCTGGATCGCGAAGCGCGACGCATGGCCGGCTATCGCTATGGTCGCCAGATTGCCGATCGCTTTATGCAGGCGCTGGCCGCGCCCGGCGTGCAGTCCGTAGAACAGCGCGTGGCGGACTGGCTGGATGAGCAGGGCGATCTCCGCCTGGCGGAGATCGTGGGGCATTTACAGCAAATTTATCAGCAGGTTCTGCGCGGGGAGGTTCGCCTGTGAGCACCGAGGTTAACCAACAGCGTTACGCCCGGCATCAGCCGTCGGCCCGCGTCCTGCACGACAAAGTGGTGTTTTACGCTTTGGGCAGCAAATTCGTCGATGAAAAATGCGCGCAGCAGCGTAGCTCGAAGAAAGCCCAAGAGGTGGTTTACTACAGCCTGGCGATTGGTCACCACGTTGGCGTTATCGACTGTCTGCAACCGCAGCTCACCTGCCCGCTTCAAGGCTATCTGCAATGGATTGCCTGCCTGGCGGAAAACAGCGAAGCCCAGCGGAAAATGGCAGGCGTGCGCCGCTTTGGCGAAATCACTATCGACAGCAGTCACACCCATCTGCTGGCCCTGGCGCTGCGCGACGCCCGTGAGCGGATGAGTGCAGAGCAGCAAGCGTGGAGCGATCGCCTGATCGCCCTGCTCCAGCAAATTGAAAACGACCCCGCCATGTACCTGATGGTCAGGAGATACGATGCTTAATTCCTCTTCCCGCTACGCGCTGTTATGCGTGGGCAACAGCATGATGGGCGACGACGGCGCCGGGCCACGCCTGGCCGAACTTTGCGCCGCCGCCCCTTTGCCCGGCTGGACGGTGGTGGATGGCGGAGCCGCGCCGGAAAACGATATTGGCTACCTGCGCGAGCAGCGGCCCGATCGCCTGGTGATTGTGGACGCCACCGACATGGGGCTGGCTCCCGGCGAAATGCGCCTTATCGACGAAAGCGATATCGCCGAAATGTTCGTGATGACCACCCACACGCTGCCGCTCAGCTTTTTAATTCAGCAGCTACGGGAAGCTATTCCGCAGATTACCTTTGTCGGCATCCAGCCCGATGTGGTGGCTTTTTACTATCCCCTTAGCCCAGCGGTCGAGCGGGCGGTTGGCGAGCTTTATCAGCGGCTTCCTCTGCTGGAGACGGGCCTGGGCATCGCGCCTTTTCGCCCGAGGCCAACATGACATAAGTGTCGGGAAAATGACGATACGGCCGACAGACCACAGTCACTCCCTACGAATCCTTATTAACCAATTGAAAATAAATAAGAAAAAATAATCCCTCTGGCTGGAACGCTTTATGCATTACCTCCGCCATAAGGCCGGGATCCGTCGGCCGCTTATTTAATGGAATCAGGAGATTCAGATGAACCGGTTCATCATTGCCGATCCCCAAAAATGTATCGGCTGCCGTACCTGTGAAATCGCCTGCGTGATGGCTCACAGCTTGTCGCAGGATATCTCGCAGCTCAATACCACCACCTTCACGCCGCGTTTGCATGTGATCAAAAGCGTCAACCTCAGTACGCCGGTGCTGTGCCGCCAGTGTGAAGATGCCCCCTGCGCCAACGTCTGTCCGAACGGCGCAATCGTGCGCAGCGGCGACGCAATCCAGGTAATGCAGGAGCACTGCATTGGCTGCAAAACCTGCGTCGTCGCCTGCCCTTATGGCGCGATGGAGGTCGTGGTCAAACCCCTTTTTCGTCAGAACGCGGCGGCGATGACCGCCGTCGCAGATAAAGCCGAAGCGCATAAATGCGATCTGTGTCAGGGCCGTGCAGAAGGCCCAGCCTGTCAGGAAGTCTGTCCGACCAAGGCCTTGCTGACCGTTGACCGCGATCGGCTCAAGGAAATGAACGTAGAAAAACGCCGCCGTGCGGCGCTTGCCAGCACTTCCGGCCTGCTGTTTTAACCCCGGAAAGAGGAAAAATAAGATGAAAAAAGTCACCACCGTCTGTCCTTACTGTGGGGCCGGATGCAAGCTGAACCTGGTCGTGGAAAACAATAAAATTCTCCGTGCCGAAGCCGCCGATGGCGTAACCAATCAGGGTGAGCTGTGCCTGAAAGGCTACTATGGCTGGGATTTTCTCAACGACACTAAACTGCTGACGCCGCGCCTGACGCAGCCGATGATCCGCCGTCAGAAGGGCGGGAAATTCGAAGTAGTCAGCTGGGATGAGGCTATCCGCTATACCGCTAAGCGCCTGAAAGAAATCAAAGAGAAGCACGGCCCGCGCGCGATTATGCATACCGGCTCTTCTCGCGGTACCGGCAACGAAACCAACTATGTCATGCAGAAGTTTGCCCGCGCGGTGATCGGCACCAATAATGTCGACTGCTGCGCCCGCGTTTGTCATGGCCCGTCGGTGGCCGGTTTACAGGCCACGCTCGGCAACGGCGCGATGAGCAATTCCATCAACGATATTGAAAATTCCAAATGCCTGCTGGTGATCGGCTATAACTGTGCGGATTCCCACCCTATCGTGGCTCGCCGCGTAATAAAAGCCAAAGAAAAAGGCGCGCAGATCATTGTCTGCGATCCCCGCCGCATCGAAACCGCCCGTATCGCCGACCAGCATCTGCAAATCAAAAACGGCTGCAATATGGCGCTGGTTAACGCCTTTGCCTACGTGCTGATCGAAGAAGATCTCTACGATCGTGACTACGTGGCGAAATATACGGAAGGATTTGACGAGTACCGTCGCCAGCTGGCCGACTATTCGCCGGAGGCGGTTGCCGAACAGACCGGCGTGTCCGCTCAGCAAATCCGTCAGGCTATGCGTACCTTTGCTGCTGCGCCCTCCGCGACCATTATGTGGGGGATGGGCGTGACGCAGTTTGGTCAGGCTGTCGACGTGGTGAAAGGCCTCGCTGGCCTGGCGCTGCTGACCGGCAATCTGGGCCGGCCTGGCGTCGGCGTCGGCCCGGTACGCGGGCAAAACAACGTGCAGGGCGCCTGCGATATGGGCGTGCTGCCGAATGAGTTCCCTGGCTATCAGTCGGTGACCGATCCGCAGGTCCGGGCAAAATTTGCCGCTGCCTGGGGTATTGACGCCGAGCGGATGGACGCGGAAATCGGCCATCGCATTACCGAGATCCCGCATCTGGCGCTGGAAGGACACGTCAAAGCCTACTACATCATGGGTGAAGATCCGCTGCAGACCGAAGCCGATTTAAGCCTGGTGCGCAAGGGGTTTGAGGCGCTGGATTTTGTGGTGGTGCAGGATATCTTTATGACCAAAACCGCCGAGCAGGCTGACGTCATTTTACCCGCCACCTCCTGGGGCGAACACGGCGGCGTATTCTCCTGTGCCGATCGCGGCTTTCAGCGCTTTGAAAAAGCTATCGAACCCAAAGATAATGTTAAGCGTGACTGGGAAATTATCAGCCTGCTGGCAACGGAACTCGGCTATCCGATGCATTACAACGATAATCAAGAAATCTGGGATGAAATGCGCGAACTCTGTCCGCTGTTCTACGGCGCTACCTATGAAAAAATGGGCACGCTGGGACACGTGCAGTGGCCCTGCACCACGCTGGACAGCCCTGGTACGCCTTATCTCTATCAGGACAATCGTTTCACCACACCAACCGGCAAAGGCCAGCTTTTTGCCGCGCCATGGCGCGCGCCGGCCGAGGTGCCGGACGCAGATTATCCGCTGGTGCTCTGTACCGTGCGCGAGGTCGGCCACTACTCCTGCCGCTCAATGACCGGCAACTGTTCCGCGCTGCAAACGCTGGCGGATGAGCCGGGTTTTGTGCAGATCAATCCGCAGGATGCGCAGGCGCTGGGCATACGCGATGGGCAACTGGTTTGGGTCGCCTCGCGCCGCGGTAAAGTGATTTCACGCGCTAATCACAACGAGCGTATTAACGTTGGCGCAGTCTATATGACCTATCAATGGTGGATTGGCGCCTGCAACGAACTGACTCAGGAGAACCTTGACCCCATTTCTAAAACGCCGGAAACCAAATACTGTGCGGTGAAGGTGGAGCGGATTGCCGATCAGTCGTGGGCGGAGAACTATGCGCGTCAAACCTACAGCGAGATGAAAGCGCGCCTGCGCAGCGCCGTGGACGATGCGATCCCGATTGCCGTAACCGCTTAAGTTCTGCGCCAACGCGGAACGGGAGCCAGGTGGATATGACATCCCGCATTCCTTCCGCAAGGGTTCAGGCTAATCCGATCCAGGACCGGGCAGCCCGGTCCTTCAGGAGCTGACTATGTCCGATTCAGGAGTGTCCGTGCGCGTCAGCGGCAAAGTGCAGGGCGTCGGCTTTCGGCCTTTTGTCTGGCAGTTAGCCAGGCGGCTACGGCTACGCGGCGAAGTCTGCAACGACAGCGCGGGCGTGGAAATACGCCTGCTTCAGTCTGCCGCCATTCCGCTCTTTATCGAACGGCTACGGCACGAGCCGCCGCCGCTGGCGCGTATCGACAGCCTCAGCGTCCAGCCTTATGCCTGGCCGTCTCCGCCGCAGGATTTTATCATTGCGGAAACCCGTCAGGGCCGGATGATGACCCAGGTTGCCCCCGATGCGGCAACCTGCCCCGATTGTCTGGAGGAGGTGCTGCACGCGGGCAACCGTCGTTCAGGCTATGCCTTTACTAACTGTACCCACTGCGGCCCGCGCTTTACGCTCATCCGCACCATGCCCTATGACCGGTCAGGCACCAGCATGGCGGCATTTCGCCTTTGTCCCGCCTGTCGCCGGGAGTATCAGGATCCGGCCGACCGCCGCTTTCATGCCCAGCCAGTCGCCTGCCCGCACTGTGGGCCGCAGCTCTTTGCCACCGGGCAGGATGGCACCACGCTGGCACGGGAAAGCGCCGCGATTGACTATGCCGCAGCAGCGCTACTTGCGGGCAAAATTGTGGCGATCAAAGGGCTGGGCGGCTTTCATCTTGCCTGCGATGCTACCCAGCAGCAGGCCGTTATGCGTCTGCGCCAGCGCAAACGGCGACCGGCCAAACCGCTGGCGGTGATGCTGCCGGACATCAGCTGGCTGGCCCGCTGCGGCAGGCGCGATCGGGCGTTGCAGGCGCTGATGCTGTCTGCCGCCGCGCCCATTGTGCTCACGGAAAAAAACGCGACGTCGCCGCTGTGCGCAGCCGTTGCGCCGGGGCTGGATGAAACGGGGTTGATGCTGCCGTTTACGCCGCTGCACCATCTGCTGATGCAGGCCTGCCGGGTGCCGCTGGTGATGACTTCCGGCAACGGCGCCGACCGCGCGCCGGCGCTGACCAACGAAGAGGCGCTGAGCCAGCTTGCTGGCATTGCCGATATCTGGCTGCTGCACGACCGCGATATCATCCAGCGCGCCGATGACTCTCTGGTTCGTCTGGGGCCGCAGGGATTGGAAATACTGCGCCGCGCCCGAGGCTATGTGCCGGATGCCGTCACGCTTCCTCCCGGCCTGACGGCCCGCTCGCCGCTGCTGGCGATGGGCGGCGACCTGAAAAACACCTTCTGCCTGGTACAGGGCGATCGGGCTATGCTCAGCACGCATTTCGGATCGCTGGCAAACAGCGATATTGCGTGCCAGCGGCAGCAGGCCGTTATCCATTTTCAGCAGCTATATAACTGCACGCCCGCAACGATCGTGCAGGATGCGCATCCTGCTTACGTCGGCAGCCAGCAGAGCGAACGGCCGGTGCTGGAGGTGCTTCATCATCATGCGCATATCGCCGCCTGCCTGGCGGAACATCGCTGGCCGCTGGCGCACGGCCCGGTCATCGGCCTGGCGCTGGACGGGCTGGGCTACGGCGAAAACGGCGCGCTCTGGGGCGGTGAATGCCTGCTGGCAGACTATCACCGCTGTCAGCATCTGGGAGGGTTGCCCGCCGTCGCGCTGCCGGGCGGCGACCGTGCCGCGCGGGAACCCTGGCGCAACCTGTTGGCGCACTGGCTGGCCTTTGTCCCGGACTGGCAGCAGCGGCCAGAGTCTAAGGCGCTGCTGGGCAAGCCCTGGCAGCCGCTTGCGCGCGCGGTGGCCGCTGGCGTTAACTCCCCTTTGGCTTCTTCCTGCGGCCGGTTGTTTGACGCGATAGCCGCCGTGCTCGGCTGCGCGCCTGCCGTGCTTAGTTGGGAAGGAGAAGCCGCCTGCCGCCTGGAGGTTCTGGCCAGGCAGGCAGCAGACATAGCGCATCCCGTTACGCTGCCGCTGCGCCATACGGCAACGGGCACGCGGCTGGACCTGGCGGTGTTCTGGCAGCAATGGCTGGACTGGCAGGCAGCCCCTGCGGCGCGCGCGTTTGCCTTCCATGACGCGCTGGCGCGGGGATTTGCCGCCCTCGCCCATTATCATGCCGGACAAACGGGTCTGGATACCGTCGCGGCTGGCGGCGGCGTCCTGCAATCGCGCCTGCTGCGCCAGCTTTTACAACGCTATTTATCGCCTCTTCATGTGCTGATGCCGCAGCATATTCCCGCTGGCGACGGCGGGCTGGCGCTGGGCCAGGCCGTTATTGCCTGCGCCCGCTTGCACAACGCGGCTCCTCATACTGTTACCAGGGATTGTTATGACTAACTCTGCTTTTTTTCGTACTCATCGCCGGGCTTTCTGGCTGTTAAGCGCCCTGCTGATGGCCAATCTGCTGGCCTGGGGCTGGGCGCTGGTGCTTTTCCGCCACCATGCCACGCTGATTGCGGCGGCCGTGCTTGCCTATGGTTACGGCCTGCGCCATGCGGTAGACGCTGACCACATCGCCGCCATTGATAACGTCACCCGTAAACTGATGCAGCAAAATCAGCGGCCTGTGGCGGTCGGCGCGTTTTTCTCTCTCGGCCATTCCAGCATCGTGGTGTTGGCGTGCGTGGCGATTGCCGCCGCCGCTCTGCTCTCCGGCAGCGAAATCAGCTGGCTGCATCACTATGGCAGCGTTATCGGCACGCTGGTTTCCGCGCTGTTTTTGTTGCTGATGGCGCTGCTGAATACGCTGATCCTGCGTGATGTTTATCACCGTTTTCAGCAGGCGAAACAGAGAAAAGCCTTCAGCGATCGGCCTGCCCTGCCGGGCGGCGTAATGAGCAGGTTGTTTGGCCGCGCCTTTACCCTGGTTAATAAAAGCTGGCAGATGTATCTGGTGGGTTTTTTGTTCGGTCTGGGCTTTGATACGGCTACGGAGATCGGCCTGCTGGGCCTCTCTGCGGCAGGCGCTTCCAGCGGAATGTCGGTCTGGAGCATTCTGGTGTTCCCGGCGCTGTTCGCCAGCGGCATGGCGCTGGTGGATTCCCTGGACAATTTTATGATGGTGGGCGCCTATGGCTGGGCGTTTAAGCAGCCGGTACGCAAGCTCTACTACAACATGATGATTACGGCGACCAGCGTGCTGATTGCCTTGCTGATCGGCGGACTGGAAGCGCTGGGATTACTGGCGGATAAGCTCGATTTACACGGCGGGATATGGACGATCGTCAACAATCTGAACGGCAATATGGGCAGCGTTGGCTACCTCTGCGTGGCAATTTTCGTCGCTGCCTGGGGCTTCTCGGTGCTGAACTATCGCCGTAAAAATTATGATGCGCTAAATATTACCCAGCCGTAACCGGGAGCGCCATTGCCGACAGCGGTCGAAAGGCTCGCGCTGTCGGCAATGCTGTGAAAACAGCGGCCTCGGCCTCGCCGCCACGCGCTGACCGTAAAGCCAGGCATCATGCCGGTATCTTCATGCTCCAGCAGATGACAGTGCGCCATACAGGCCCGGTCCCTGCCCGCAAGATTTTCTAAGCTGCCTGTACGGCAGTGAACCCTGTGTTGAAGCTGACAGCCTGAAGTAGTCATTTCTAAGCTGCCTGTACGGCAGTGAACCTATTGCAGGTTCGGCGCGGCAAAGTGCTGGTTTTCTAAGCTGCCTGTACGGCAGTGAACAGATACCCAGTAACATTTGATTGTGACGATACTTTCTAAGCTGCCTGTACGGCAGTGAACAGTTGCCTCTTTAGCTTAACCCAATATTTTTTCAGCGAAATTGACCTTAGCCCTGTAAAAACCCTTTTTTCAGCCACGTGATTCAGTGCATTTGAAATCAATCACTTAAGCAAGCCACCAAAAAAAGGGTGCCGTCCGTCAGCCGCTACGCGCTGACCGTAAAGCCAAGCATCATGCCGGTATCTTCATGCTCCAGCAGATGACAGTGCGCCATATAGGCCCGCTCTTTGTCCGCCAGATGGTCAAAGCGCACCAGCACTTCGCTGCGCCAGCCTTCCACCCGAACCGTGTCTTTCCAGCCGCTGCGGTGCGGCGCGGGCGGCTTGCCGTTTTCAGAGATAATACGAAACTGCGTGCCGTGAATATGGAATGGATGCAGCATCTCGTCGCCCTCGCCGGAAATCGTCCACTTTTCCGTCACGCCCTGCTTTACATCGAAAGCGGGTTTGGTCATATCGAAAGCGACCCCGTTGATCTTATTGCCGTTATGAAAATCGTACTGCTCAGGCTGCTGATGCGCCATCGAGTGGTCTGCGCCGCCGTCCATAGCGTGGCCCTGCATTCCCGGCATTGCCGCGTGGTCTCCGCCCATGTCCTGCATTGATTCGCCGTCGTGCGCATCGCCGCTCATACCGGCCATCGCCGCGTGGCCGTATCTTTGCATCAATGCCACCATGCCGCGACGATCCAGCTCGGGATCCATCGACAGCTGTAGCCAGCGAGTTTTCAGATTGGCCTGGGCGGGCAGCGGCGGCACGTCCACCAGCTTATCCGGCAGCGACCCGCTGGCCATCACCCGGAGCGGCTGAATGCTCAGCAGCGGCAGCGGCTGGTTGAACGGCGCCAGCGACATGCCCATCTGCCGCACCGGCAGCGTCTGCAAATCAAACGGCTTGCCGTCCAGCGTGTCGACCAGCACCTCAAAGCGCTCGCCCGGCATCATCGACAGCTCGGTCACTTTTACCGGCTCGCTCAGCAGGCCGCCGTCGCCGCCAATCACATAAAGCGGGCGCCGATCGCTGGCGGCAATATTCAGCGAGCGGGCGTTACAGCCGTTGAGCAGCCGCAGCCGCAGCCAGCCGCGCGGCACGGCGTGTTGTGGATAAATCGCGCCGTTGGTCAGCATCGTATTGCCAAACCAGCCTACGGCAGCGCTCATCACGTCCAGCTCGTAGTCAATTTTGCTGCCGTCCGCCGACAGTTTTTTATCCTGGAGGATCACCGGAATATCGTCGATGCCCCAGATTTTCGGCAACAGCAGTTTCTCCGTTGCGTCGTCTTTCAGGATAACCAGACCGGCCAGGCCCTGGGCGACCTGATAGCCGGAGCGGCCATGCTGATGAGGATGGAACCAGCAGGTCGCGCCGGGCTGATCGGGGGTAAAGCTGACGGTGCGCGTGGCGCCGGGGGCAATCTGCGCCTGCGGGCCGCCGTCTACGCCGCCCGGCAGCTCCAGCCCGTGCCAGTGAACCGTGGTGGCTTCCGGCAGCTGATTGCGCAGGTTGATGGTGACCGGCTTGCCGCGCTCCAGCTGAATCGCCGGGCCGAGCAGGCTGCCGTTATAGCCCCAGGTCGGCACCGCTTTATCCAGCCAGCGGGTGCTGCCCTGCTGCGCCGTTACGGTCATCTCGCCACGCGCATCCGGCGTTAATAAGGCCGGAATGGGCAGCGCGGGACGTGGCTGCGCGGCCATCAGCGATCGGCTCCACAGGGGTAGTGCGCTGGCCGCGCCCAGCGCGGTGCTCAGCTTTATAAAATCACGACGTTGCATCAGTCTTCCTCGACCCGGCTCTTATTTATTGCCTGCAGCATAAACCCTTCCCCCAAGGGAAGGTCAAGTTTCGCCGCGCCCTGCTGGAAAATTGCGTTTTACGGACATTTCTCTGCTGAAATTGACTGTCGACCGACGGTAACTGTGCTAACGTCAGAGTATTGACACCCTTTGAGTACAGTTATGAAGAAAAGCATCAAGGCTCTGTTGTTACTGGGCCTGTTTGGCTTCTCATCGACAAGTTTTGCGCTGAGCGAGTCGGAAGCGGAAGATCTGGCGGATCTGACCGCTGTTTTTGTTTACCTGAAAAATGACTGCGGCTATCAGGATCTTCCGGACGGACAGATCCGTCGCGCGCTGGTCTTTTTCGCCCGGCAGAACCGCTGGGATCTGAGCAACTACAGCAGCTTTAATATGAAATCGCTGGGCGCGGACAGCTATCGCGATTTAAGCGGCATCGCCGTGCCCAACGACACCAAATGCAAATCACTGGCCCGCGATTCGCTCAGCCTGCTTGCCTACGTGAAGTAACCCCCGCCGTTTTCCGCCGCCAGTTTGACCGTGCAAGCACGGTCAGAGTTGGCTATCATATCGCGCCCATTTTTCGTGGCTGCTACAACCAGGAGAGCCGTACCATGGCCGAAAAAGAGATGTGGTATGAAACGCTTCATACCGGTTTTGGGCAGTATTTTGCTGTCGATAAAATTTTATACCGCGAACAAACCGGACATCAGGATCTGGTTATCTTTGAAAACGCCGAGCTGGGTCGGGTGATGGCGCTGGACGGCGTGGTGCAAACCACCGAGCGCGATGAATTTATCTATCACGAGATGATGACCCACGTGCCGCTGCTGGCGCACGGCGCGGCGAAGCGCGTGCTGATTATCGGCGGCGGCGACGGCGCAATGCTGCGTGAAGTCAGCCGTCATCAAAACATTGAACAGATTACGATGGTAGAAATCGACGCGGGCGTGGTGACGTTCTGCAAAGAGTATCTGCCGAATCATAATGCGGGGGCTTATGAAGATCCGCGCTTCAGGCTGGTAATCGATGACGGCGTCAATTTCGTGCGCCAGTGCAATGAAAAATTCGACGTCATTATTTCTGACTGCACCGATCCGATTGGACCGGGCGAAAGTCTGTTTACCTCGGAATTTTATGAAGGATGCCGGCGCTGCCTCAATGAAAACGGCATTTTTGTGGCGCAGAATGGCGTCTGCTTCCTGCAGCAGGACGAAGCGGTCAACAGCCATCGCAAGCTGAGCCACTATTTCCGCGACGTCAGCTTTTACCAGGCGGCCGTACCGACCTATTACGGCGGCATCATGACCTTTGCCTGGGCAAGCGACAACCCGGCGCTGCGCCAGCTGGATACGGCCACGCTTGCGGCGCGTTATCAGCAGGCCGGCCTGACCTGTCGCTATTACAATCCGGCGATCCACACCGGCAGCTTTGCCCTGCCGCAATATCTGTTGAATGCGCTGGCTGACCAGCCGGGCATTTTAAGGGGGTGAACGAAATTGCAAAAGCTTAAACTACATGGCTTCAACAACCTGACGAAAAGCCTGAGTTTTTGTATCTACGATATCTGTTACGCGAATACCGATGCGGAGCGTGACGGCTACATTGCGTACATTGATGAGCAGTACAATGCCAACCGTCTGACGGAGATCCTTAGCGAAACCTGCTCGATTATCGGCGCTAACGTGCTGAATATTGCGCGCCAGGACTATGAGCCACAGGGCGCCAGCGTCACCATTCTGGTGAGCGAAGAGCCGATCGATCCGAAAGATATCGATAAGTCGGAGCATCCTGGCCCGCTGCCGGGTTCGGTGGTCGCGCATCTGGATAAAAGCCATATCTGCGTGCATACCTATCCGGAGAGCCACCCGGAAGGCGGACTCTGCACCTTCCGCGCGGATATTGAGGTGTCGACCTGCGGCGTGATTTCGCCACTGAAAGCGCTGAACTATCTGATCCACCAGCTGGAATCGGATATCGTCACCATCGACTATCGCGTGCGCGGCTTTACCCGCGACGTGAACGGCGTGAAGCACTTTATCGATCACGAGATCAACTCGATTCAGAATTTTATGTCGGAAGATATGAAGTCGATGTACGACATGATGGACGTCAACGTCTATCAGGAGAACATCTTCCATACCAAGATGCTGCTGAAAGAGTTTGATTTAAAACATTATCTTTTCAATACCCGCCCGGAAGATCTGACACCGCAGGAGCACAAGCGCATTACCGACCTGCTGTGGAAAGAGATGCGGGAAATTTACTACGGCCGCAATATTCCTTCTGTAGGCTTTAAAACGCTGTAAGAAGCTGGTCTCTACTACGGGCGGCCTGTAGGCGGCCCGTTTTGCTCAGGGTTTCGCCAGCGTCAGCGTAAACGGCTGCCCGCTCAGCGCCTTCACTTCCTGCTCGCCCAGCAGCTCGTCGGTAATGATATCGGTCAGGCTTTGCAGCGGCGTGGCGCAGAACAGCGACCAGGAACCATATTTGCTGCTGTCCGCTAACAGCACCCTGCGTCGCGCGTTGATCAGCAAATCCTCTTTCAGCCCCGCTTTTTCTTCGGTCGGCGTGGTGATGCCCTTCTCCAGGCTCCACGAGTTACAGCTGACAAACGCGACGTCCGGGTAGATATTCCGCAGCAGCCTGCGCCCGTGCTCGCCAATGCAGGACTGGCTGGAGTCGTCGATGCGCCCGCCGATAATCGTCACCTCAATCTGCCTGAACTCCGACAGAAACAGCGCGATATGCAGGTCGGCGGTGATCACCCGCAGCGGCAGATGCGTCAGCTGACGCGCCAGTTCCAGCATGGTGGTGCCGGCATCCAGCACCACCGCGTCGTTGGCTTTCACCAGGCTGGCCGCCGCCAGGGCGATAGCCTGTTTTTCCGTGAGATGACGCTGCATTTTTTCCAGCGTGGTGGGCTGAGCGGGAATAAAGCGGTTAAGGGTAACGCCGCCGTGCGTCCGGCTGATTACCCCTTCCCGATCCAGTTTGATCAGATCCCGTCGGATCGTAGCCGGCGACGCGGAAATCGCCGCCACCAGCTGATCGACAGTCACCAGATTATGGCTTTTCAGATAGTCCATGATCTGGTCCAGGCGACTTTGTCCCTTCATAGGTCCTTATGCAAGCTGCATCGCTAGCTGAATGGAAATCGCCATGCTCTCAGACTTCGCTTTACCTGTCCAGGCAATATCAAACGCCGTGCCGTGGTCGGCCGAGGTGCGGATAAACGGCAGGCCAGCGGTAATATTCACGCCGTCGTAAAAGCCCAGCAGCTTAAGCGGAATATGCCCCTGGTCGTGGTACATCGCCACCACGATGTCGTACTGGCCTTCATAACACTGCAAAAACACCGTATCCGGCGGGCACGGGCCGAAGGCGTTGACGCCCTGCGCTTTCATGGCTTCTATGGCCGGGCCGACGATGGCGATCTCTTCGTCGCCGAACAGCCCGTTTTCGCCCGCGTGCGGATTAACGCCCGCCACCGCGATGCGCGGCTTATCATAGCCGACGCGCCTGAGGAAGGTTTCCGCCATGCCGATTACCGTCTCCACCCGCTCGCGGTTGAGCGTATCCAGGAACTTACGCAGCGCGATATGCGTGGTGACGTGGATCACCTTCAGGCGATCGGTATAAAGCACCATCGCGTAGTTTTTGCTGTCGGTCAGCTTCGCCAGCAGCTCGGTATGGCCGGGATAGAGATGGCCCGCCGAATGCAGCGCCTCTTTGTTCAGCGGCGCGGTGGCGATAGCCTGCACTTCGCCCGCCAGCGCCAGTTCGGTTGCGCGCTTCACGCAGCGGTAGGCCAAATCGCCTGCGGCTACCTGCACCACGCCGGGCTTTAACGCATCAGGATCGGCCAGCGGCTCGTCGATAACGTTAATAATGCCCGGCGCAAAGCGCGCTTCGGCCACGCTGTTAACTATCCGCAGCTCCGCCTGCGGCGTAATGCCCATCGTCATAATCCGCCGCAGCGTGCTGGCGCAGCCCACTACCACCGCAGGCGCGCCGGAAAGCTCGCCCTCCGCCAGGGATTTGATGATTATTTCCGGGCCAATACCCGCCGGATCGCCCATGGTAACCGCAATAATTTTACTCACTCGCCTTCTCCTCAATAAAACGAAAAACTTCTACCAGGGTGTTTTCATCACCAAAACCGCCAGCCTTGGTAAGCACCAGCAGGTTGTCGTTACCTTGCAGCAGATGGCCGTAAGGCACGCAGCCCGCCACCTGCCCTGAAATCTGAAAGCCCTGCGCGCCCAGCCCGCGCGCCACCGCTATCGCCACGTCGCCGCCGGAGAGATAAAGCGCTGAAGGCGTAACGTCGCGCAGCACGTCGGCGGTCAGCTCCGCCAGGTAAGCGCAAATCTGTTCGCCAAGCTGCTGGCGGCTGAGATCGAGCCGTTCGCACAGCGAGGCGATAGCCTGACGCTGCTCCGCCTGCTGGCAGGTGCGGATCACGCAGTGTCGGCCCTGCTGTAGCGCCTCCGTCACCGCCTGTCGCCAGCGCTGTCCCGGCGCGCCGCCGCTAAAAAGCTGACTGATATCCACATCGATCAGCCGGATTGCCTTTTGCTGCATCAGCTGCGTTATCTGCCGCTGCGCGACTTCACTCATCGAGCCTATAACCGCCAGCCCGGCGTTTACCGGAGCGGGCGAGCCTGCCGTCCCGCCCGGCGCCTGCTGCGCCAGCCTCGTCAGCCGCCTGCCCAGCGCGTCGCTCAGCCCGGCGGCACCCACCAGCAAAGGGCGCTCGTCCAGCTCGTCCGCCGCCTGCATGATGCGTTGCAGATCGGCGTCCGTTTGCGCATCCAGCACGATCAGCCGCTTGCCGTCAGCAATAGCCGCTTCGATGCGTTGCCGCAGATCCGCCTGCGCCGACAGCGGGATCAGGCCAACCGGCAGCGTGGTTTGCTCGCCAAGGCGCGCCGCTATGCTGGCACTGCTTACCGGCGTTTTAGGATCGCTGGCATATTCCGTTTCCGTCAGCAGGCGGCCATCGATATAGCAGCAGCCTTCTACGGTGGTACGGCCCAGCGCGGGCACCGCTGGCGCTATCAGCGCCACGCGTTTATCGCCTGTCAGCAAAGCCGCTTCGATTTCCGCGCCGGGATTGCCGCGCAGCGTCGAGTCGATTTTTTTAAACAGCCAGCCGTCGCGGGCCACATCTCTTCTGCCCGCTATTGCCGCAGCGGTACGCCGGGCGGCCTGTTCCGCGCTGGTCGCCCGGCTGTCGGTATTGACGACCCAGGCATCGGCCTGTTCCACGGTGGGCGTGGCCGCATCAAACAGCACATGAACCCGCGCGCCGACGTTGGCAAGCCCGACCCCGGCATCGTTCGCGCCGGTAAAGTCATCCGCAATCACCAGCACAGGCATCTTCCATTTTGTGCGCATCTTCATCACTCCCTAAGTTCGACAAGCCGGTTTTCATTGGGATTGATTATATTCAATCACAATTGATTATATGTGAGCACGGTCAAATTAATCAAAATCAATTTGCCCTATAAATTCCTCCTGCCTGCCGCGAATGAGCAGGTTAATGACCAAATGTAATCAATTCACCCTCAACCAGGACAGGACTTATGACCATTAACAGCACCGTGATTGCTGGTTACCAGGCGCTTAGCGACATCGGCTATCTGTTGCAAAACCATCGGCACGTGCTGCTGGTGACGGATAAAAACATTGTCGGCATTCCGGCGGTGCAAACGCTGATCCAACAGATTGGCAGCAGAGCGACGCTGAGCATTGTGGACAGCGTGCCGCCGGAGCCGAGCCAGCATGACGTGGCGGCTATAGTGGCGTCGCTGCCGGGGAAAAAGGTGGATATGGTGGCTGGCGTCGGCGGCGGCAGCGTGCTGGACGTCGCCAAACTGCTTTCCGTGCTCTGCGTTGAGGACGCGCCTTCGCTGGAAGCGCTGCTGGCCGGTGAAAAACCGCTGCGCCGCACGGCCTCGCTGCTGATCCCAACGACCGCAGGCACGGGTTCCGAAGCCACGCCAAACGCGATCCTCGCTATCCCGGAGAAAGAAACCAAGGTCGGCATTATCTCGCCGGTGATGCTGCCGGATTACGTGGTGCTGGCGCCCGAGCTGACCACCAGTATGCCCGCGCATATCGCCTCTTCCACCGGCATCGATGCGCTTTGCCATCTGATTGAGTGCTTCACCGCCACCGTCGCCAATCCGGTCAGCGACAACTACGCGCTGATCGGCATGAAAAAGCTGTTCGCCAGCCTGGAAAAGACGATTGCGGAGCCGGATAACCTGGCGGCGCGTCTGGATATGCTCTGGGCATCGTATTACGGCGGCGCGGCCATCGCCCATGCCGGTACGCACCTGGTGCACGCCATGTCCTATCCGCTGGGCGGCAAATATCACCTGCCGCACGGCGTGGCGAACGCCATTTTGCTGGCACCGTGTATGCGTTTTGTCCGTCCTGCGGCGGTCAGCAAGTTCGCCCAGGCTTACGACCTGCTGCCGGACGCCGACGCCTCGCTGAGCGAAGAAGCGAAGTCCGTGGCGCTGGTTGACTATTTCGCCGCGCTGGTGAAGCGCCTGAAGCTGCCTGCCAGCCTGGACGAGCTGGGCATCAACGCTGAGCATCTGCCTTATCTGGTCGAGGCCGCGCTGGACGTGCAGCGCCTGATGAAAAACGTGCCGTGTGCGGTCAGCGCCGACGACGTCCGCGAGGTCTATCTGACCCTGTTTCCGACCCTGAATCACTAAACGAATAATGAGGCCATGATGAACACAATCACCGGCGTACTGACCGCCATCGTCACCCCTTTTACCGCTGACGGCGACTACTGCGAGCAGGCGATGCGCCAGCAGATCCAGCGCCAGCTTGCCGCTGGCAACGGTATTTTTTGCGGCGGCACCAACGGCGAGTTTTTTGTGCTTAACGAGCAGGAAAAGCTGGCGGTCACCGCCACCTGCGTGGAGGAAGTCGCGGGCAAAGCGCCGCTGGTGGCGCACGTGGGCGAAATCTCCACCCGCGAAACCATTCGCCTGGGCAAGCAGGTCGCCATACTGGGCGTGGATGCCGTTTCGGTTATCACGCCTTACTTCGTGCCGCTAAAACAGGAGGAGCTGATCGCCCATTACGAGGCGGTCGCCGACGCGCTGGAGGTGCCGGTCTTTCTGTATAACATTCCGGCCCGCACCGGCAACACGCTCCAGCCGCAGACGGTGCGCAAACTGGCCGCGCATCCCAATATCGTTGGCATCAAAGACAGCGCGGGCAGTTATGAGAGCCTGAGCGGCTTTTTGCAGGCGGCGCAGGGCACGGAAAATTTCAGCGTGCTGAACGGCCCGGACTCGCTGATCCATCAGGGCTTTGTTGACGGCTGCGCCGCCTGCATCTCCGGGCTGGCCAACGTCGCGCCGAAAGAGATCAACGCCATCTGGGCGCGTTTTAACGACGGCGATATCGAGGGGTCGCGCCGCGCGCAGGAAAACGTGACCGGTCTGCGCACCGACCTTTACAGCGTCGCCTTCTCGCCAGCGGCGGTGAAAAAAGCCGTGGCGCTGATGGGCTATGACGTAGGCGAAAGCCGCTATGCCGTGCGCTTCAGCGCCGAAGAAGAGCAGCGTATTCGCCAGATTGTTAATCAGTACACCCGGTAACCCGACCGTGGCGACGCGGCAAAAATGACCGCGCCCCGCTTCGTCGACCCTTTATTTTGCGGCGCGCCCGCTCTTCGACCAGGACAAGCAAAATGAAAGTGATCTGTACCTCGCCCTCGTTTGCCAAATATGACGCGCAGCCCATCGCCACGCTGAAGGCGCAGGGCTTTGAGCTGATAACGCTGCCCGCCGACGCGTCGCTGGACGCGCTGATGCCGCATCTGGCCAAGACGGTGGCGATGATCGTGGCCTTTACCGAGGTCGACGACGCGCTGCTGGCGCTGGCGCCGCAGCTGAAAATTGTCTGCAAGCACGGCGTCGGCGTGGACAACATCGATCTCGATGCGGCTAAGGCGCGCGGCGTGACCGTTACCAACGTGCCGGACGCCAACAAGCATGCCGTGGCGGACTTCGCCTTTGCGCTGATCCTCAACGCTGCCCGTCAGGTGACGCAGGCGGTGACGGAAACGCGCGCCGGGAACTGGCCGCGTATTTTCGCCACCGACGTCTATGGCAAAACGCTGGGCATTGTCGGCCTGGGCAATATCGGCAAGCAGGTCGCGCTGCGCGCCAGCGGCTTTAATATGCGCGTGCTGGCTTTTGACTACTATCCCGACGAGAAATTTGCCGCCGAACATAATATCCGGTTCGTCTCTCTGGATGAGCTGACCGAACAAAGCGACTTTATTACGCTGCACACGCCGCTGACCGCAGAGACGCACAGCCTGTTTGATGCCACGCGCATCCGCAGCATGAAGCAGTCCGCTTTTTTAATTAACGTCTCACGCGGCGGCGTGGTGAACGAAAACGATCTGTACCACGCGCTGGCCGACAACCTGATTGCTGGTGCCGCCGCAGACGTATTCGACCACGAGCCGCTGGAGCGCCATCCGCTGTTTTCACTGCCTAATTTTATGCCCACCTCGCATATTGCTGGCTATACCGACGGCGCTATCAGCGCCATCGGCGAGCGCTGCGTTCAGCAAATTATTCAGTGCGTTAAACAACAGCAGCGGCCGGTAAATGCCCTGTAGTCAAACGCGGGACGCCGTTTCCGTCCCGACTTAAAAAGCCGACCGTCGAGTCGGCCACTAACCTCTGACCGAGCCAGGACGATGAAAACTGCAAACCCAACCCGTATCCGCTGGTGGATCGCTGGCCTGATGTGGCTGGCTATCGCCATTAACTATATCGACCGCACCGTGCTGTCGGCCGCCGCGCCGCACCTGATCGACGAGCTGAAGCTCAGCCCCGAACTGATGGGCTTTATTATGGCGGCGTTCTTCTGGTCCTATTCGCTGTTGCAGATCCCGGCGGGCTGGTTTGCCGACCGCTTCGGACAGAAAAAAGGGCTGGGGCTGGCCGTTGCCTGGTGGTCCATCGCTACCTCCATGATGGGGCTGGCGACCGGCTTTAAATCGCTACTGGCGCTGCGCCTGGCGTTAGGCGTCGGCGAAGCGGCCGCCTATCCCAGCAATGCGGGCATTACGGCGCGCTGGTTCCCGGATAAAGAGCGCGCCACCGTCTCTGGTCTGTTCGACAGCGCCTCTAAATTCGGCGGCGCCGTGGCGATGCCGCTGATCGTCTGGATGATCTATCTGTTCGACTGGCGCCTGACCTTTCTGATTATCGGCGCGGTCGGGCTGCTGTGGGTGATCGCCTGGTATTTTATCTATGCGGAGAACCCGGAAGAGCACAAAGCTATCAGCGCTCAGGAAATCAGCCTGATCCGCGACGGCCAGGCCCGTAAGCACGGCGATAAAAACGTTCGCCCGATGAAGTGGTACAAGCTGCTGCGCTACCGCAACATCTGGGCCATGTGCATCGGTTTTTTCACCATCAACTACACCTCCTATTTCTTTATCACCTGGCTGCCCACTTATCTGGTGAAAGAGAAAGGCATGGATTTTATCAAGATGGGGATGATCGCCGCCCTGCCGCTGCTGTGCGGCATGATTATCGAAGTGGCAGCAGGCTGGGCTTCCGATCGGCTGGTGCATAAGAAGGTGCTGTCTCTGACCGCCACCCGCAAGCTTTTCCTGACTGTCGGCCTGCTGATGGCGCTCTGCATCGGCTTTGCGCCCTTTACCGATTCCGTGTTTATGACCGTGTTTCTGCTCTGCGTGGCGAAGTCCGGCACCACGGTAGCCGCCTCGCAGGTTTGGGCGCTGCCCGGCGACGTCGCGCCGAAAAACAGCGTCTCTATCGTGGCCGGCTTGCAGAACACCGTTTCCAATATGGGCGGCGCTATCGGGCCAATTGTGACCGGCGCTATCGTCGCCGCGACCGGATCTTTTACCTGGGCGCTGGTGTTCTCCGCCGCGCTGGTGATGATTGGCATCATTAACTACCTGTTTTTGATGGGTAAAGTTGAACCAATTAACGAAGAAGAGCACGCCTCGTCGCCCCAGGCGGTAGCGAGTCGGACATAATTTTCAGCCCGTGCGGCAGTATGCAGGCCGTACGGGGATCTACCTCCAGCGCTTTCGGCGCTTAACCCTACAAAGGCGTGAAAAGAGCCGCAAGGCCGCCGCGTCTGCTCATAGTGAGGCATCACAATGAAAGCGTTTTCTACTGAAGGCACGTTGATTATTATCTGTATGGTGGTCGCCTATATTTTATTTACCACCTGGCTGACTTACCGCTTAAGAAGTAAAAGCTCCGGCGACTTTATGGAAGGGTCGCGCGCTATGCCCGCTTTTATCGTGGGTATTATGCTGATGTCAGAATATATCGGCGCCAAATCCACCATCGGCACGGCGCAGGCCGCCTTTGAGGATGGTTTTGCCGCTTCCTGGTCGGTCATCGGCGCGGCAATTGGCTTTCCCATTTTCGGGCTGCTGCTGGTCAAGCGTATCTATAATACCGGCAAGATTACTATTTCCGGCGCGATAGCGGAAAAGTACGGCAGCACCACCAAGAATATTATCTCTATTATTATGATTTATGCGCTGCTGCTGGTGAACGTAGGGAATTACGTCAGCGGCGCGGCGGCTATTTCCACCGTATTAAAAGTTAATCTGCCCGTTGCGGCCTTTATTACCGCTATCGTCAGCACCTTCTATTTCGCCTTTGGCGGCATGAAAGGTATGGCGTGGGTCACCATGCTGCACAGCGCGCTGAAATATGTCGGCATCCTGATTATTCTTGGCGTGGCGCTGAAAATGACCGGCGGCATCACGCCGATGGTCGAGAAAATGCCGTCCTTTTACTGGACGTGGGACGGCCATGTCGGCGCCAGCACCATCGTCGCCTGGCTGATTGGCACCATCGGCTCGATCTTCTGCACCCAGTTTGTGATTCAGGCGATCTCTTCCACTAAAAGCCCGGCGGCGGCCAGACGCGCCACCTGGGTCGCCTTTTTCTTCTGCCTGCCTATCGGTATCGCTATCGCCATGATCGGCGTGGCGGCGAAATATCTGCACCCTGAGATCAACAGCCTCTATGCGCTGCCGGTGTTTTTGCAGGATATGAGCCCGTGGCTGGCCGGTATCGTCACCACGTCGCTGGTCGCGTCGATCTTCGTCAGCGTCGGCACCGTGGCGCTGGCTATCGCGTCGCTGATTGTAAAAGATTTCTATGTGCCGTACCGCAACCCCACGCCGGAGCGCGAATTCAAAATGACCCGCTGGCTGTCGCTGGCAATCGGCTTTGCGCCGCTGGTCTTTGTGCTGTTCGTGCCGGAAGTGCTTAAGCTTTCGTTCTTTACCCGCGCCATTCGCCTGTCGATTTCCGTGGTGGCGATCATCGCCTTCTATCTGCCGATGTTTAAAAGCGCGCGCGGCGCAAACTGGGGGCTGATTGGCGCCTGCGTAATGACCTCCGTCTGGTTTGTGCTGGGCGATCCTTTCGGCATCAACAACATGTATATCGCGCTGATTACGCCAGCGGTGATTATGGCTATCGACTATATGATCCCGAGCCGTCAGAGCGTGAAGAAAACCGACAACCGTATGCAAAAAAGTGGAGCCTGAGATGAGTGAAACCCTGACCGTAGAACGCAGCGGCCTTGTGCAGCCCGCGGATAACGCCTCGCGACTGCGCAGCGCCATGCTGCCCTCGCCCTGCCCGCAAAATCACGCGGCTAATCTGCTGCCTTTGCCGGATGGCGATCTGCTTTGCGTCTGGTTTGGCGGCACTCAAGAAGGCATTGCCGATATCTCCATCTGGTGCTCGCGGCTGGCGAAAAACAGCGAGCGCTGGAGCGAACCACAAAAACTTTCCGACGACAGCAGCCGTTCCGAGCAAAATCCGGTGCTGTTTTTAGCGCCCGACAACGTGCTGTGGCTGCTGTGGACGGCGCAGAAATCCGGCAATCAGGACACCGCCATCGTGCGTTTTCGTCAGTCGCAGGATTTCGGCAAAAGCTGGGGGCCGATCGCCACGCTGCTGGACAAGCCCGGCACCTTTATTCGTCAGCCGATTGTGGTGTTAGCCAACGGCAACTGGCTGCTGCCGGTGTTCTACTGCACCACGCGGTCCGGCGAAAAATGGGTCGGCAACGAGGATACCAGCGCGGTGAAAATCTCCGCTGACCACGGTAAAACCTGGCGCGACGTGGCGGTGCCGGAAAGCACCGGCTGCGTGCATATGAATATTACCCTGCTGAAAGATGGCTCGCTGCTGGCGCTGTTTCGCAGCCGCTGGGCGGATAATATTTACGCCAGCCGTTCCGTTGATAACGGCGAAAGCTGGTCGGCGCCGCAGCCGACGGAACTGCCGAATAATAATTCGTCAATCCAGGTCACGACGCTGACTAACGGCGATCTGGCGCTGGTATTTAACGCCATGAGCGCCGAGGGCGCCAGCGAGCGGCGTCTTTCCCTCTACGATGAAATTGAGGATGAGGAAGGCGATACGGCCGTTGCGCCCGTGACGCACGCCGGAAAAACGGCGTTCTGGGGGGCGCCGCGCGCGCCGATGACGCTGGCGATTTCAGCCGACGGCGGCCGCAGCTGGCCGTGGCAACGCAACCTCGACGAAGGCGACGGTTACTGCATGACCAATAACTCGCAGCAGAAGCTGAACCGCGAGTTCTCCTATCCCAGCATCAAACAGGGGCTGAATGGCGAACTGCATATTGCCTACACCTATTTCCGCCAGGCGATTAAATACGTCTGCGTGGACGAGGCCTGGGCTAAGGAGGCGCCATGATTACCGGTAATCTGTCGACGCTGAAAATGGCAACGCTGCCGCCCGTGCTTGCCGCGCTGCTTGCCAGGCCGGAACATCATCTGGCGGCGCTACAGGCGCGGGATGACGGCCGCATCCAGCCGGAAGGGGAAAGCTGGTTCTGCACGCTGAGTCCGACGCGCACCGCACCGGCGGCAACGCGGCATACCGAATTTCACCGGCAGTATCTGGATATTCAGATCCTGCTGGCGGGTGAAGAGATCGTCCACTTTTCCTGTGCCGATGCCCGTAACCAGCAGGCGGAAGAGCGCAAGCCGGATCTGTTTATCGTTGAGCGCCCCTGGCTGCCGCATTCGGTGCGTTTGCAGCCCGGCGATTTCGTGATTTTCTATCCTGGCGAAGCGCATCAGGCGCTTTGCGCGGTCGGCGAAGCGGCAGCGGTACGCAAGGCGGTATTTAAGATCCCGCTGGCGATGCTGGAGGCGCGCGCATGAGCCGTCACGCGTTAATCACGGGCGTCAGCTCCGGCATTGGCGCCGCCATCGCCGATAAGCTGTTGGAAGAAGGCTGGCGCGTAACCGGGCTAAGCCGCACGTTGGTAAAGCGCGACAGCGACGCTTTCGTCTCGCTTTCGGTGGATCTGTTTAACACCGCCGCGCTGAAGGGGGCGCTGGTTAGCGTGCCGCCGGTCGATGCGGTTATTCACGCCGCTGGCATGATGAAGGCCGCGCCGCTGGGCGATCTGGATGAGGAGACAAGCGAAAAGCTCTGGCAACTGCATATTCGGGTAGCAGAGGTGCTGGCGAATCAGCTGGCGCCGCAGCTACCCACGGGCGGGCGCATTGTACTGATCGGCAGCCGCACCTCAACCGGCGCGGCGGGACGCAGCCAGTATGTCAGTACCAAATCGGCGATGAAAGGCATGGTAAGAAGCTGGGCGGCGGAGCTGGCGCCGCGCGGCATTACCGCCAATATTGTCGCGCCGGGCGCAACGGCGACGCCGATGTTAAGCCAGCCCGGACGGGAAAGTTCGCCGCCGAAAATGCCGCCGATCGGGCGTTATATCCAGCCGGAAGAGGTCGCCGCGCTGGTCGGCTATCTGCTCTCCCCCGCCGCCGATGCTATCACCGGCCAGGAGCTGGTGATCTGCGGCGGCGGATCGCTGTAGCCGAGGTTTTAAGGGCAAGCAGCTGCCGCCAACGGCAGCTCCTTTGATCTCAGGAAATATGGCAACGGTCAGAAATGCTATAGTGCCTGCCTGTTTTTTATTCAGCATGGAAAGGAAAAAACATGGCGATCCTGAATATTCTGGATTTCGGTGCGGTACCTGACGGAACAACCTTATCAACCGGCGCGATACAAAGCGCCATCAACCAGGCGGCGGCGGGCGACCGCGTCCTTATCCCTGCCGGACGCTATCTTACCGGCTCGCTGTTTTTAAAAAGCGAGATGACGCTGGAACTGGCCGAAGGCGCGGTTTTGCTCGGCAGCCAGCGCCTGGAGGATTACCCTAAAATCGCCACCCGCGTTGCCGGTATTGATATGCTCTGGCCGGCGGGGATCGTTAATATCAACCGGTGTCAGGCGGTGAAAATCACGGGCGAGGGCACGATTGACGGCCAGGGCGCGGTCTGGTGGCATAAATTCTGGGGCGAGGATGAAAACGGCGGCATGCTGGCGGAATACAGTCGGCAGGGCTTGCGCTGGGTAGTGGATTACGAATGCGAGCGCCCGCGCAACGTGGTGGTTTACCAGAGCGAAGCGGTAGAGCTGAACGGTTTTCATTCACGCGAATCCGGCTTCTGGAATATTCATCTTTGCTATTCGCATCGGGTCTTTTTACAGGATCTGCGGGTGAGTAACGCGACCGGTCCCAGTACCGACGGCATTGATATCGATTCGTGCGAGCATGTTCGCGTGGAACGATGCGTGGTTTCCTGCAATGACGATAATATCTGCGTCAAATCGGGACGCGGCGCGGAAGCGCAGCGACTGGCAAAAACGACGAGCGATATTGTTATTCGCGACTGTGAACTGCATAAAGGCTCCGGCATTACGCTGGGCAGCGAAACGTCCGGCGGGATCGAAAATGTGCTGATTGAACATAACCGCTTTTTTGGCACCGGCGTCGGTTTTCGCATCAAATCTGCGCGTAATCGCGGCGGCTGGATCAGGAATATTACCGTGCGCCAGCTGCGGCTGGAAGACGTCAGCTATCCCTTTATGATGCAGCTTAACTGGTTTCCGCAGTACAGCTACGGCCAGCAGGTGGGTGAGGATAGCCCTCCGCACTGGCGCAAACTCAGCGAAGGCGTGGAAGGCGCGGCGGGACTCACGCAGGTAGAAAACATTGCCGTTTCTCACGTTACCAGCCGGTTAACCGCGCCGCACCATTTTTCTCGCGCATTTTTTATCGAAGGCGCAGAGGAACGTCCGATCGAACGGCTGCACTTCAGCCATATTACCTTGCAGGCGCAGGAGTTCGGCAAAATCGCTGGCGTGAATAAGCTGAGCTTTGAACAGGTTAGCGTGAATGCCCCCGCCGTCACGCTGGAAAAAAACGACGCTTACGAACGGTAAACCTGATGGGGATGCACATCATCCCCGTATCTTATCCGGCCTGCTGCAATAATTCTCGGGCGCACCGGATTTGCGTTGCTGCCGCAAAAACTTAACGGCAAAACGTGCGCCTGCCCTGCATCCCTCAGCCTGTCTATTGCTCGACCTTTTGGGCGGCAACGCTTTGCCGGACGTTGCGCCTGGCTATCCATGAGGTAAATAACGGGGTAAGGATGGCCGTGGTGATCACAGAAGCGGCAATCAGCGGCGTAGCGGCGGAAGCCACGTGCAGAAGAGAAGGATCGGCTTGCGCAATCGCCAGCGGGGTGGCAACCGCGTTCCCCGCCGTACTGGAGGCCGCGGCGCCTGCTATTCCCGTTCCGCCAACGAGGCGATCGATACGAACGTTAAAAAAGCCGCCGAAAAAAGTAGTCAACAGGCCCAACGCGACGCCAGCCAGGCCGCCTTCAATCAGCATCGCCAGATCGATCCCCGTGCCCAGCGCAAAAGCGAAGAAGGGGATCAGCAGCGGCCCGCCAGCGGTAAGAAACTGCCGCATATCGGCATCAAGATTCCCCAGCATCATGCCGACCAGTAGCGGCACGATCACGGCAACCAGCGCCATCAGCGGGACGGAAGCCATACCGGCCGCGCCCAACGCAATCAGCGTGAAAAAGGGGCCATCGCTTAACGTCATCAGCGGGATCGCGCCGATATCACTTTCGCTGCCGAACTCCCCAACCAGCGCCGCATAGAGGCCGCCGTTGGCATTGCTCATCGCGGCAATAATCGCTACGCTGCTCAGCCCCCAAACGCCTTCCGCCCCCATGAACTTATCGACAGCAAACCCAAGCGCCACCGCGACGAGCAGCTTAACCAGCGTAATGCTGCCGCCCTGAAGAATGGCGCGAGGCGCCGCGCCAAAACCGATGCCGGCCCCCATGCAGATTAGAAAAGCGCCAATAAGCGGCGCGGCGCCCTGTTTAAACAAGGCCGTGGTGAAGCCGCCGATTTCCAGCAGCTGTGGCGCGAAGGTATTGAGGGTGGTTCCGGCAACCAGCGGCACGACCATCATGCCGCCGGGAATTTTCTCAATCATCCTTTTCAGTTTCATCAGCATCCTGCCTCGTTTTAAGGTTATCCCCCGTTTGATTCTAATGAATCAAAAGTGAATAAAAACGATCACGATCGCAGATAAAAGCATCCAGATTGATTAAAAAATGTCAAAGAAGGCGGATCAACGCCCCTGAAGAAAACCGCGATAGGCGGCAATCACCGCCAGAAAATCCTCGACGCCGCAGAAGCACAGGCTCTCTTCATCGTAGTAGCTCATGCCCTCTTCCATCTCGTCGCCTTCAATACTGAGCAGATTGGCGCGCACGATCACCTCTTCTTCATCCAGCCAGATCGTATATTCGCGGCCCACGCGCTGCCACTGGCGCTCGCTGCCTTTCACTTCGGCGACGGCGGCCTCTACCTCATCCAGCAGCGCTAAATTGTCCGCTGCCTCTTCATTAAACCAGTGGCCGATAGCTTCATGCCCCATCGACATGCGTACTTTTACCGTGCCGGTAACGTCGCGTAAAAATTCATATTCCATACTGCTTTCCTCTGACCTTACCGGGCTGCGGCCTCAATCTGCCGCCTGCGCCGGCCCGCTCCTGTGAACGGGTTAACCTTTCTATTATCGCAGCATAAGGGCCAAAGAAAAGGAAAGAGAGAAGAAATGAAACAACGATCTCGCAAAAACGGCAGACGTATGATCAACCGCTCGGGCGGCTCTGTCCGGGAACGTAAGATAAACTCGCTATAATGCATATACACTAAACTTCGGGCCGTTCGGCATACAGAAAAGGGCTAAAAACATTGGATTAATTAGCTTCAGTAAAGTAGATCGAGCTGCGAAGGTGGAGAAAGCACCACCAGCTTGCCTGAATTTTCTTTTCGGAAAACGATTTCATATCTGGCATGGCCTATTCCCATAACGTCATTATCCAGATCGGTATAGGCCACTCTGACGGCTTTGTTTTTAGCCCATGCGGGTAAAGCGGTTATCTGGTAGGTAAAATCAACGGTCACCGTGCCATCGTTATGATGATTGAGATCGGTTATCTTACTAACCTTAAAATTACCGTAGCAAAAGTCACCGGACTGGTTGAAAGCTTTTTGGCCGTATGTGGTCAACCGCCAGTCTATTTTTCCGCCTGTAGTTTTTTTAGTAATCAGACCAGCCTCTTTTAACGCCTCCATTTTTGCATTTATCCAGCTATAGCCCTGCGTATTTGTAACGGCTGGCCAGGTTTTCTCGCCAAGACAAAGTGGCGGCTGGTTATCTAATGCCTGCTGTATCGCCGCTTTATAGTTATTATCATTCACGCCAGCGTTACCGGCATGACAAGATACAGTAAATAACGCTGCCGCCAGCATGATAATTGCTTTCATTTAAACTCATCCATATTAATATTTTTAAGCGCGTCGTCCACGTCGTTGAATTTTTCTTTGGTGATGTAGCTTCCCGCCAGGCTCCATTGAAACGCAGGGATGCCCGGATCGTTTTCCCCTTCCGTCATAACATAGCGATTTATCCTGACCAGGCCTGAGTTCAATACGTCGCTGCCATCATTATCAGTAGCGAATTTTTCAGCGCTAACTAAAGAATATCCGTTGTGGTAAACGAGCAATCTGTAATCATATATTTTAACGCCAGAGGCAGAAAGCCTGATATCGGCCCATGTAAAACCGCTGGCCTGCGGGCAGGGAACGCTGTTGTAACCACCCTGCTTATTTTTTATAAAAATATTCATCGTCTGGCTGGGATGAGACGTGTTATTGTCATAATCCGCGATAAACAAAATATCTTTCAGACCATCGGCATTGATATCAATAACGTTCTGCCCGCTGTGTAAAGAGACGTATTCAGCCTGAGCGCTGGCAAATCCCGAAAAGAGCAGACCCATCAGTAAAAATTTATTTTTCACTGACGGCATTCCTGACCAGGCGAAAACCGATATCAGACATGACGAATTTTGCACTATGCGAGTCACAGCTTGCCAGGGAAGCAGAATGGGCAATATAGCTTCCTCCGCAAAAATAGTGCATGGCAATGCCTGCCGTCTCGCTTTTATCGTTTATCCATTCATAGACGTTACCGCTCATATCATAAATATCCGCATCATTTGGTTTTAACGAACTTACTTTGGCCGTGCCAAATTGCTGACTGTTAAACGGTGGATACCAGGCGACGCTGTCGGCTCTGTCACTGCCAGAAAAACGATTGCCATAGCGACCTTTGGCTACTGCTTTTTCTCCGCCTCGCGCGGCTACCTGCCATTCATTAATATCAGGTAAGCGATAACCGTCTGCGTGGCTGTCCTCATGCAGGTTGTCAGTCTCTTCAACATTATAGACAATAGCGCCTTTGTTCGTCAGATAGACGGGCTGCAAATGCTGTAACACGCTTAACGCATTGGCAAAGACAACGGCATCGCCCCATTCGATATTAGTTACCGGATGCTTTCCCTGTTCGTAATCAGGCTCGCGACAATCTTCATAAATAGCGCCATTGCAGCCGGGGTTAAACAAATAGTTATTATTCTGCCCCCACGCATAGATCTGTTGATAAAGCGCGTAGCTAACCTCGGTTTGCATGATGTAAAAGCTTTTTATTTTTGCATTGGCATGCTGTGCATAGTCGTGTTTGCCAAAAACGTCGCCTACGTAATAATCACCGCCCTTTATTAAAACTTCAGAGATATCGGGTTGAGCAAAAACCTTATAAGAAAAGAAGCATAGAAAGATGATGAGATTTCTTGCCAGGATGTTCATTGAGCCTCGACATATCAGAAGATAGTTACAGGATGTTTTTAAAATCAGTATAGGGACATTCCCACAATAACCGAACTGGTCTTTAAAAGGAAGGTTATGCGCTTACCTGCCCTTCCTGAAAAATAATGAGACGCTGTATCATTTTTTTTGCGTAGTGATTTATCATGCGCTAATTTATAAACAGGCAATGCGTGGTTTGTCGGCATAAGTCAGCTTTAGTTTTCAGCCCACATCTATATTATCTTTTCTTGTTGGACTGCGCTTTTATCCGACGTTATTTTTCCTGAGCGTTTGCCGCTACACTATTTTCCTTTTTAAATGGACGGCAAGGTAGCGGCTTATCTGAAGGGGCACAGAAATGTCTCCTGGCGTTCACTTTTGCCATAGGAGGGTAAGAGTGGTGCTTAGGGATAAAAATGGCGGATGCGTATCATTCCCTGATTTTAAACTGCCTGTACGGCAGTGAACACTGAGCGCTTTAAAAGCTGCGTAACCGAAATTTTCTAAGCTGCCTGTGCGGCAGTGAACAGCTTCTAGACGCTGGCATCCTGAAGGCAGTATTTCTAAGCTGCCTGTGCGGCAGTGAACTGAGATGTGGACTGATGATGGGGCGCAGTTCTTTTCTAAGCTGCCTGTGCGGCAGTGAACATTAATTGTATGCCTGATCGCTGCCGGAATAGTTTCTAAGCTGCCTGTGCGGCAGTGAACACTGTCTCCCTGCGCCTGCTCTTCTCGATATGATTTTCTAAGCTGCCTGTGCGGCAGTGAACCGTCCCGTTGCTCAAAAAAATGTCTTCCGAGCTTTCTAAGCTGCCTGTGCGGCAGTGAACGCTACTGCGCGATGAACAGCGTATCGATGCCGTTTCTAAGCTGCCTGTGCGGCAGTGAACCTCGACGTGGAGCAGTGTCAGGCGCTGAGCCTTTTCTAAACTGCCTGTGCGGCAGTGAACCCACGGCGCAGATTGGCGATCTGCTGGGCTATTTTCTAAGCTGCCTGTGCGGCAGTGAACTACGCCTTACGCTCTGAACCGTCCCTATTTTTTTTCTAAGCTGCCTGTGCGGCAGTGAACGATGCGAGGGCGGGCTGGGTATTTCTCTCGCTTTTCTAAGCTGCCTGTGCGGCAGTGAACCCGCACTGCCTGCTGCATTTTCAACCGCGTTATTTCTAAGCTGCCTGTGCGGCAGTGAACGATAATGCGCTGCGTTCCTTGCGGATCCTGCTTTTCTAAGCTGCCTGTGCGGCAGTGAACTCTCACAAGATCAAGGCTGGCTGTGGTTGCATTTTCTAAGCTGCCTGTGCGGCAGTGAACAGTAACGCTTTCAGTTTAACATCATGTATTGCAGGGAAAATTGACCTATCTCGGGTAAAAACCCTTTTTTAGCCCTTCATTAAAACCACTTAAAATCAATAGATTAAATAACCACTCTAAAAAAGGGTTTCAAAGGACCTGCCTGATTCCTTCATACGATCCTCTGATTTGCGCCCATAAAAAATCCGGGACTGAAAACAGCCCCGGACTTTTATTTACCGCGAAAGCGCTATTCGGCTCTGAATAACGCTTATCGAGGATTTAAACCGCCGTCTGGAAAATCACGCCGTCGGCTTTCTCCGTATACTGGCTCAGCTGATCGAAGTTCAGATAGCGATAGGTATCCACCGCCGTCTTATCAACCTGCGCCATAAACTGCTGATATTCGTCCGGCGTTGGCAGTTTGCCCAACAGCGAAGCAACCGCAGCCAGCTCTGCTGAAGCCAGATAAACGTTCGCGCCGGTGCCCAGGCGGTTCGGGAAGTTACGGGTTGAGGTGGAAACCACCGTCGCACCGTCCGCCACGCGTGCCTGGTTACCCATGCACAGTGAACAGCCAGGGATTTCGATACGCGCGCCGCTCTTGCCAAAGACGCTGTAGTAACCCTCTTCCGTCAGCTGTGCCGCATCCATCTTGGTTGGCGGAGCCACCCACAGGCGCGTCGGCAGCTGGCCTTTATGGCTGTCCAGCAGCTTACCGGCGGCACGGAAGTGACCGATGTTGGTCATACAGGAACCGATAAAGACCTCGTCAATCTTCTCGCCCTGCACGTCCGACAGCAGACGAGCATCATCCGGATCGTTTGGCGCGCACAGGATTGGCTCTTTGATTTCAGCCAGATCGATTTCGATAACCGCCGCGTATTCCGCATCCGCATCGCCTTCCAGCAGCTGCGGATCCGCCAGCCATTTTTCCATTCCCTGAATACGACGTTCCAGCGTGCGGCGATCGCCGTAGCCTTCCGCAATCATCCACTTCAGCAGCACGATATTGGAGTTGAGGTATTCAATAATAGGATCTTTGCCCAGCTTGATCGTACAGCCAGCCGCAGAACGCTCGGCGGACGCATCGGACAGCTCAAACGCCTGTTCGACTTTCAGATCCGGCAGGCCTTCGATTTCCAGGATGCGGCCGGAGAAGATGTTTTTCTTGCCCTTCTTCTCAACGGTCAGCAGGCCCTGCTTGATGGCATACAGCGGAATGGCGTGAACCAAATCGCGCAGCGTAATGCCCGGCTCCATTTTGCCCTTGAAGCGCACCAGCACGGACTCTGGCATATCCAGAGGCATCACGCCGGTTGCCGCCGCAAACGCCACCAGCCCGGAACCGGCCGGGAAAGAGATGCCGATTGGGAAACGGGTGTGCGAATCGCCGCCTGTTCCTACGGTATCCGGCAGCAGCATACGGTTCAGCCAGCTGTGGATAATGCCGTCGCCCGGACGCAGCGATACGCCGCCACGGTTCATAATAAAGTCCGGCAGCGTGTGGTGCGTAGAGACGTCAACCGGCTTAGGATAGGCTGCCGTGTGGCAGAAAGACTGCATCACCAGATCGGCAGAGAAGCCCAGGCAGGCCAGGTCTTTCAGCTCGTCACGGGTCATTGGGCCGGTGGTGTCCTGCGAACCCACGGAAGTCATTTTTGGTTCGCAGTATGCGCCCGGACGCACGCCTTCCGTACCACAGGCGCGGCCAACCATTTTCTGCGCCAGCGAGTAGCCGCGCGTGCTTGCCGCCACGTCTTTCGCCTGACGGAACACGTCGCTTTGCGGCAGGCCCAGCGCTTCACGAGCTTTAGTCGTCAGACCGCGACCGATGATCAGCGGGATACGACCACCCGCACGAACTTCATCGAGTAGAACGTCAGTTTTCAGCGCAAAGTTAGCTAACACTTCGCCCGTCTCGTGGTTACGGACTTCGCCTTTATAAGGATAGATGTCGATAACATCGCCCATATGCAGGTTTTGCACATCCACTTCAATTGGCAGCGCGCCAGCATCTTCCATCGTGTTGAAGAAGATTGGCGCAATGTTGTTACCCAGCACCACGCCGCCGCCTTTTTTGTTCGGCACGTAAGGGATGTCGTCGCCCATAAACCACAGCACCGAGTTGGTGGCGGATTTACGGGAAGAACCGGTGCCGACTACGTCGCCGACATAAGCCAGCGGGAAGCCTTTGGCCTGAAGCGCCTCGATCTGTTTGATCGGGCCAACGGCACCAGGCTGATCCGGCTCGATGCCTTCGCGGGCATTCTTCAACATCGCCAGCGCGTGCAGAGGGATATCCGGGCGTGACCAGGCATCAGGTGCAGGAGAAAGATCGTCGGTATTGGTTTCGCCGGTGACCTTGAACACGGTGACGGTGATTTTTTCCGCCAGCTCCGGACGGGAAAGATACCATTCGGCATCCGCCCATGATTGCAGGATCTGTTTTGCGTGTGGGTTGCCGGCTTTGGCTTTCTCTTCTACATCGTAGAAGCTGTCGAACATCAGCAGCGTGTGGGACAAGGCTTTAGCGGCAATCGGCGCCAGCTTTTCGTCATCCAGCGCGTCAATCAGCGGATGGATGTTGTAGCCGCCCTGCATGGTGCCCAGCAGTTCAATCGCTTTTTCAGGAGTAACCAGAGGAGAGGTCGCTTCGCCTTTGGCGACAGCAGCCAGGAATCCGGCTTTTACATAGGCCGCTTCGTCAACGCCCGGCGGAACCCGATTAATCAACAGATCGGACAGGAATTCTTCTTCACCCGCTGGCGGGTTTTTCAGCAGTTCAACCAGCGCGGCCATTTGGGAAGCATCTAATGGTTTAGGAACGATCCCTTCGGCAGCACGCTCGGCAACGTGCTTACGGTATTCTTCTAGCACGACGTTCTCCTCGCTCACAGTGTAATGACCGGGCGCCTTCAGGCTTATCGCAAATGCTTTGCGCTCTTTTCTGTAGGGTAAGGTGCCCGGTTTCGCGAGGGCCAGCATAGCAGGATTTTGATGCGGTGTTAATCTGTTTACAAAAAAGCAACATCATTAACAGAGTGGATCAGGCACGGATTACTCGACCGGAAAGGCCTTTTAAGCGGCTTGCGGGGACGGCAACTGCACCGTGTTGCCTGGTTATCCGCACTTTTTGTATTGCGAGCGTGGCGGTGGATTAACTAGCCGTTATAGCGGTTTAGTAGGTGCCAGAGATTAGGGCGTGATGTTAATTGAGGCTGCCGAGCTGCCTGTGCGGCAGTGAACACCCCAGCTGCGTGTATTCCCGCTGCGGATACTTTCTAAGCTGCCTGTGCGGCAGTGAGCGAGCCGAGCATCATTGTGCTGGGCGACGTTGATTTCTAAGCTGCCTGTGCGGCAGTGAACGATATGACGATTCTAACTGTGCATCATCACCGTTTCTAAGCTGCCTGTGCGGCAGTGAACGGCAGAACCGTAACCGCGTGAGCGACCAGGCCTTTCTAAGCTGCCTGTGCGGCAGTGAACGCCTCCGTTTTAAAAAAAGGATTCTCCCTGGTTTTCTAAGCTGCCTGTGCGGCAGTGAACTCCGAGAACTGCCGTACAGCTCCTGCGTCAACTTTCTAAGCTGCCTGTGCGGCAGTGAACACGGAAAAATACCTTCGGGAACAAGTTACGCATTTCTAAGCTGCCTGTGCGGCAGTGAACCCGAACTTTGCGCCGCCGCCCCTTTGCCCGGCTTTCTAAGCTGCCTGTGCGGCAGTGAACAGTTAGCTTTGACCACTTAACTGTTGAAAAAAAAAATAAATCATCCACTTTTTTCAAAAATACCCTTTTTTCAGCTTGATGAAATAACCATTTAATTTCAATGAGTTATAAACACCATCAAAAAAAAGGTATCAACAGTTAAAACCAGGGGACGGTTGCTACAGCACTCAGGCCATAGCTGCTAAAAGTCCCTTCTGTCGGTTTTTCTCTTAGCGGCCCGTGCTCAAAAAAGAGCAACCATGAATGCCCGTTCGAGCGGCTTTTCATTGATAAAAATGGCAGCCTGCCTCTTTTTTCACTCAGCACGCTAATCTGCTGTTGCGCCTGTTCCTGGGTAAGCCAGCCCTTTTTCACTGAACGCCGCCGTAGTCTTTCCGCGTTACTTTTATACTGTACCCGACGTACGGTACGGTATCGGCAACCTTCGGGTACAGGACGCACCGATTTGCAAAAAATGTACTCCTTGAGGTTGTCATACCAGTCGGTTGCAGCAAGCTTTGTCAGATCGTCTTGCGAGCCATGTAGTCGTAACCGGTTTCCCGGTGTCAGGCCTACCGCTGGAAAACTGATCCCGATACGGCCTTCGCCAACATGGAACAATTTAAGATGCAGCTGAGCAAAAAGCGCCGCCATCAGCACCTGATCCGCTATCTCCGGATCGGGCAGAATAAGGATATCCTGATAATAATTCATACCTCCCCCTACTCGCTTTTCTCACCAAAGACGCCGCCGCGGATCAAGGTGGCAATAACATAGTGCTGCTGCTCTACCGCAGGCGCCTCGCCTTTGGTTACCCAGTTATCAAGCAGCGTATAAAAGTCCATCTTCTGTTTAGGCTGGCGATAAGCCAGGCCTCGACTGGTCACGGATCCATAGGGTTCTACCGCGATCGGCCCCATGTCTGGATCTTCCGCGTGTGGGTACCAGGTATCAATCGTACGTAATGCGTTGCCAATTTTTTGAGAATGCATAGCTGCCGTGCCATCAACCTGGTACAGCAGCTTGCTTTTCTTACTGTTGCTGTCCAGCACCAGTTCCTGAGAAGGATAAACTTCCTGACCGTTGCCTAAGCGGACAAAAGCCTCCACGTTTAACAAAACAAATGACTTTCCGGCCAGACCTTCACTGATAGCATCTGCCAGCTCCGCCAGATCGCCGTTCGGCTGAGTAAAGCTTCGCATGTTGTAACTATGAGCATTAAATACCCAGTTTTTTTCGCCCTGTTTTACGTGAACCTCTATCGACTCTGCACCGATTCGGTTACGCCACAGAAAACGACCATTGGCGATATTTTCGGCATAGCGTGCGGCCAGCTCGTTAAAGCCATGCTGCTCTACGTAACCATTGATGACTTTAGTCAGTTCAGCCTGATAAGCCTGATCGTTACAAACCGAAGGTGTAGCCAGATCGCCAAGAATACGCAGCGTAAAAACGACTTTTAGCGTGTCGGTATCCGCTGGCAGTGCAGCAACATCCACACGTTGAAGGTTGGCCTTTTGAATTTCTGCATCCAGCTTTAGCGGATCGCTGGCCAGCGCATTTTTCAGGCGGTTGGAAATAGTGCCACGTACCGCTTTTTCCTTGATGACTACAGGCTGCCACGGTTCTTTTTGCTGCCATTTTCCGGCAAACATCATGCCATCAGAGTTCGCTAATTTTTTTTCAAATGCTAATACGGAGGCGGTTTTCAAAGTTGCTTTAGCCATTTTCAATTTCCTTATCAGTTATTCGTCGTTAAATTCATCTTCAACATCGTCGTAAATCGTCTGGCTTACAGCCTGACTGCTGCGGCAAAGGTAGTGCCCGTTTTCATATGCATGGCGCCATATCAGCTCATCGAGGCGGGTAATCCGATGCAGGCTGCGCCACTCTCCCACGCCGTATACGGATTCGGCGAAGCAGAAAGGCGTGTCGTTATCACGTGAATTGGCGACCTGACCAGGTGCCAATACGGGCGAAATAGCGCGGTAGCCTGTCATTAACGGCACCAAAAAACCGCTGGCCGGTTTGGGTTGATACTCCCAGCGAGCTTTGTCTCCTGGCTGCGGATCTTCGGTTTCCGCTACGGCGCGCATCTTCAGGCTGGCAAAGTCAAGCCAGGCATCCAGCATGTCCGCCGTCGGGTTGCTCTGCTGAAGCTGAGAAAAATGCTCCGCCAGTAACGACGAGCGATCCAACAGCGCAAAACCAGGCAATAAACGACGCAGAATTTTACGCGTTGTCTGTTCCTCTTCCGGCCAGCCAATAACGTCAACCCGTTCAAGCTGTACAATGTTGCCGCCAGCCAGCCGCTGTACCTGGCAGAGCTGTTCAAGATACCGTGCCAACTCGGCCGCGCCATGTTCACCGCCCGCAATACTGCCTTCGCACTGCAACAACAGCGAGACGGTCAGATGCATACGGCCTTCTTCGTTAAAAGAAGCTGTTTTCGCCTCTTTGGTTAACGGATTGCGCGTCAGAGCAAATACGTGGTCATAACCAGAAGAGTGCGCATGAACTTGCTGCTGATGGCAAATGACGCCGCAGCCGCTCAGGCTTATCCCATGGCTTTTCTCCAGTTTGCGCGACAAAGCGTGAGTAAATCCCAGGAAATGAGTTATGGCGGGAAAACCCCAGGTGAATCCGGCGACGGCATTGGCATTTTCCACACGCAAACGGCGCAAAATAATCAGGTGGCTCATAGCAGCTCCTCTTTTAAGTCCTGTTCCATTTCACGCAGGCGTTTTTTAAATAGTGCTGCCGTTGAAAAATAGCGCCGTTCCACTTCGCCCATATTCAGAGGATTAACGCTAAGCTGACGGCTCAGCCAGTAGCCGAAATCTCGCGCGACCTCTTTTTGCCAGTCGCCCGCTTCCCGCTCAAAACGAAAATGTTCGTCAGCTTTACTGCGCAAAGGATCAAGCCATAGCTGCTGCGATCGTTTTAGCTCACAGTTTGTATCTTTACTCCAGTTGGCGAATTCAGGCTGCTGAATACCGGTTACGTAGTTAAATAAGATATCGATAATTTCATCGACATAGCTCAGGCGCTGCTGGCGAATTTCCTCATTATTTTGTTTCGTATAGCTGCTTAATAGATGGCGCTTAAGGCCCGCCACGCTTGCACGTGCTAACCAGGCAAATTCACTGCGGAAATGAAAAATGGTTTTATGTTGCAGAGGTGGTTTATTAATGGATTGCCAGACCGGCGCGGCGCTGGATAAGAGCCGGACTCTGCCGCCGCGAGCACTGTTGAGGTAAGAAATATTTTGCTTATTGGTGCCGCCAAACTTTTGCACGGCAGTTTGAAGATAAGTGGTTCTGGACTGGCTATGCCAGGTTCCGGCTTTAACGGTGGCGTTGATCTCTTTGGCCTCTTCGCTAAAACGCGATGCAGTAAGATGTTCATGTAACACATGAGCTAATGAGGTAGCAAATAATGGGCTGATAAGGTGGTACTGGCCGTCGCCGATTGGGAAGTAGATTTGCTTTGCCAGCTTGTGCGAGGCGGGATTAGCACTGGCTAGTACCTGATTAAAGCCAGAAACCCACTCTGCTAACTGCTGCTCATTTTCTGCCAGCTCAGCCAGTGCGGAAGTATCATCACGGAGCAGGCTGGCAATCAGCGAATCGCCCTGATATTCAGTTTGCAGCAGTTTGGCAACGTCCAGCGCGGCTGCGTTCCCAACCGCGTCCAGCTCAGGATTTTTTAATGAGGCGGAAGAAAGATAATCAGGGCTTCCCACACCAAGGGCTTGATAAACACTACTGCCTTTAGCGTCGCTATGGGTAAATTTAAGCGCATGAGTTATTAAGCTAATTTGACTTGCACGTATTGCCGCATCGCTTAGCCAATTGCGTACTTCATACTTTTCATCCAGCTCTGCGTACTGGCGCGCATAATCATTTTTGATGGCTGCCTGCTCTGCCGCTAACTGTACGCCAGCCAGCGCTTTTACCTCTTCTTTTTCCAGCGCTTCGCGCTTTGGCTGTTTGCGCTCGGCTATATATTGAATAATAAATGATGTAAGTCCTTTTTCTGGCATCCTTTGCCTCCCTTTGAGAAATTACTCACGTACAAATACAAGGAACCTGAAGAATTAAAATCACCTTCCGAAACATAACTATAAAAAACAATAAGTTTACACCTCATAAAAAATGCTACCAATCTAATAACCCAGCAGCATCAATGCCATTACCAGAAGAAAGTCACCCCACAACTTTGCTTTATTACCTCCTAATCTATTGTATAAAAATATTCGTAAAAAACAGACGCATTCATTAGTAACATTGTACTGAATGATAGTAAAATTATTACGTTAACTTTAAGACTGAAACGTTTCTTTTTATTTAGATCTAGCGCAGGATTTGGCCTCCAAACAAAAAAATCATTTTAAATATATTTTGCATAACAAACCTAAAGCACTATCATTTCTGAACTACCGCACAGACAGCTTAGAAAGAAGTCATAAGCGGGATTTATTGGAGCGTGCTATTCACTGTCGCACTGGCAGCTTAGAAAAGCTGGCGATCCAGGTCATCGTGGCTCATAAAGTTCACTGCCGTACAGGCAGCTTAGAAATAATCAATTGTCACCTGTAACGATACCCTTCTTTCCTGCCGTACAGGCAGCGGCGCACTCAGTCGAGTGCGCCAAACACGCCCAATAACGGGTGAAAATGCCATGCCTCTTCTTTTTTATCTAACCGTATCTCGCCAAACCTTTCGCTCACCTCCACCAGCTCCATACCCAACTCGTCGGCCAGTCTCGTATAAATCTGCTGATAGTCCGGCGCTATCCATATCGCCACGCCCTCTGCCAGTTCCGGTATTGCCACATATTCCATCGCGCTGGCTTTCCGCCCGACGATACCGTCATCCGGCTGCCAGAAACGCCCTGCATCGCCCTCTTCCTTCATCAGCAGATAGTGCAGCTCATCCGGTGATGATTGCCGAAAAGGACGTCGCTTTTGCATTTCACCACACCAGCTGACGGGCTTACGCCACCACAGCGCCGCGCAATATTTTTCCGGCTCGCGCTTTCTTCCCAACAGTTCTGTACGCAGCCTGGCGTGCTCCAAATCATCAAAATGCGTAAAAGGCCCGTGCGTTTGCATATTGTCAGGCTCCTGCACGCGTGGTCTGGCATCAATCACAAAATTTTCTTTCTCGCGTAATAAATCGTGCAGATCGTGACTGGTATACTGAAACTCGCCATCTTCAAATCCGGGACGGTTATAGGCGGCTTTATCCGGGAAGCGCAAGGCCCGATAATTTTTACGCAGTAAACAGATATTAGGTTCTGCAGGCACCCACTGCCGATGGCGCTGTACCCGGCCCGCCAGCTGGATAAGCGCACGCATTGAACTGGGTTCCGCAATGGCCCAGTCAAAATCAAAATCTCTTCCGACTTCAATGACGGGGCTGGCCAGTACCACAAACAGATGATCCCGCGCTGCGCTGTTTTCCAGCGCCTGCTTAATTTCTGCAACCTGCCACAGCGCCTGCTCATCGTGACGCGTCAATGTCACTTCCAGTCGGTTTTCTATATAAGATCGCATCGCTAAGGGATGCCTGCTGTGATAGATGCAGTAGTGGATTTGCGTATTTTCCGGTGCAGGCATAGTCAGCAAACGCTGCGCCACCGCTACCAACGGATCGATATTCGCCATGCGAATAACACCCAGCGATATGCGCTTTCCGCTGGGTTTATGCTGCTGATGATGTACAGAATGAAGCTGCTGCATGGCAGCATAAAACGTTGTTGCCAGCGCCGCCAGCACATCGTTTTCTGTACGACTCTCTGGCGTAACATCTACCAGCGAGCCTTTTCTGAGCGCTTTAGCATGTTGTAACTTAATAACCCGCTTCGCTACAAAAGCATCATGCTGCTGCCGGAAGTCCCTTCCTGAATCAATGTCCTGATGCAAAGCTTCATATTCATCGAACCACGCACAGCAAACCGCTGGAGTAACCTCTGTACGACCGGCGTTTTTATGCCATTCGGCGCGCCCACAGCGATAGGCGTTAAACAGCGCCAGCACCAGCGCGGGCGGCAACGTGGCGGAAGAGAGCAGCACGCGTGAGCCAAGCATTCCGGCCCAGTTCACCAGTCGGCAGAGCGCCGACAGATCGTTGATATCAAAATCGTCCGGCTCGTCCAGCACTAAATCAGCCGTAAGCAGCCTTAACATCGGCGCAATCTGCCTGCCGCCCTGCAACCCTTCCGTTGCGGGAATTAGATAATCAATCGTACTAACCAGCACCGGCGCGCTTAATAGCTTGTGCAGTTTACCCTTATTTTGCAGCCAGCGGCTGAGCCGCCCATCATCCAGACTGCCGTCATAACGAACATATTGATGCTCATGAAAAAACGCCCCAGCAGACTGGCTTCCGGCATCCGCTTCCTCTTCATCATTGGCGCTGTAAAGCTGATGCAAATCTTTTACTGCCTGCGAGCCAACCATCACCGCCAGATCGTCCTCGGCAAGCCGCAGCCTTTCACGCAACGCGTCGCCTGTTTGCAGCGTCAGCGTACGTAACCCTAATGCGACAGAGAAACGACATCCCAACTTTTCGTCGCTTAATGCATACATTATTCGGGCATTGGCGAATGTTTTTCCGCAACCGGTAGAAGCCATATTCACGCCGAAAAATCCCTGGCTTTCGGTTTGTTCACGTAGTGAGGCCGCAAGGTCAAACACGCGATCCTGCCATCTGTACTTTGTGTCTGTCGCCCGCTCGCGAAAGGTTTTATGCCGCGTTATCGCCGGAAGGGTTTTACGTAGATGAGGCAGACTGGTTCCCAGCAATAATGCATTATGTGCAACGGCAAGATTGTGTTCATCCAGCTTTTGTCTGCCCACGCGCGGCTTCCCGGTATTGGCAAACAGCGAATAGTCAGCATCCTGCCAGCCAGACGTGGCGGGCAAAGCAGAGTAATGATGATCGGCAAGCATCAACACCAACCGTGCCATATGACAGGTAAAGGCCTGATCCAGCCGGGCAAAACGCAGCAGCGAAGGCTGGGTAAGCGCACGACGACCCATTTTTTGCGCTTTAGCGCGCCAGGTACGGCTTTGGATTGGCGTTCCCTGCGAAAAAAGCCACTGCGCCTTTAACTCTTTGTCCTGCCACTCATATTTCAAATGATTCAGCGCGTTCCAAATCGGTTCCAGCTGATGCGTCAACCAGCCATCCGCCTCCGCGAGCTGCGGTGGATTACTGCGTCCTGAAGGATAAGTCGGTAACCGGTGATGCGACAGGATAAGCCAGGCTACCGTTGCGGCGACGGGCGGCAGCGTCGCAAAGGGATTAAGGGGGGCCGGATCCTGTATCACTCTGGCCAGCATTTCCGCTTCGTCATTAGCGTCAACAGCGGCTAACGCCTGTAGCCATTGCGAGTCATTACGCTCCCCTACCCAGGCACAAAAAAGCCGTAACGATATCCATTCATGACGATAAGGCTGGAAGTTTTTCCCCTCGCCAAACAGGTTTTGCTGAAAAAGCCGGTTTGCTTTGCCAAAATCATGAAACAGCCCGGCAATAGCGGCTATCAGCCCAATAGCCTGAGCGCTTTGCCATTGATTTTCATCCTGACTTTTCAGCACGTCGCGCTCTGTCGAATGCGTGGGTGCACTACCATCGCGATTAAAGCGTCGCAGGTTGCCGATAATCCATAGCAGCTCGGTCTGGCCAGAAGTTTTAATCCAGTGACAGGCAATAGCACTGTTTCGCCTGGCGGTTTTACGCAGCAGCTTCCGTAGCGTATTAAGCCCTTCCAGCGTGATGGCCGTCTGCCAGGTTCTTTCTCCTTTACGCTCGGCAAATTGATCGATGATGCGTCTGGTTTCTACTAAAGCGCGCTTGCTGCACTGAGAGATAAGTAAGATATTCATCAGACCGCCCGGCCAAAGTATTCAGCAGTTGATTGCAAAGTTTCGATCATCACATCCAGCGCATCGGCTTTTTGCAAACCGCTAATACAGCGCTGGCGAAATTCCTGCTCGTCTTCTCCGGCCATTGCGGAAATAAATGCCTGCGGCAAAATCAGCGCGTCTTTAATAATATCGGCCACATCAAAAACAAGACCGCCGCGTCGTGTTTTGCCATGCATGACCGCCAAGCCATGCGGTAGTCCTGTTACCCAACAGGCCGTAGCGGCAAGTCCGTAGGCCAGATAGTTGCCGTGATCCAGAAAACGATTAGCGATATCAGCGCCGCCGCCGCGTTTTGCACGAGTAAACTCGCCGTATTTCGTCGCCTCGGCGGCCAGCTTATAAAGCGCCTTTGTCAGTACCGCTTCCTGCGCCAGCAAATATTGCACGCTGGTACAGGTAATCAGGCTTTTTTCATAACGTTCCAATAAGGTTTGAAGAACGGGCTGCTGAATAACAAATTTTTCCTGTCTGCTCAGTCGCTCGCTAAGCCAGTGTTTTTGGATTTGTTTAATACGCTCTCGCTGAAAAGCTATTGCCGCCGCTAACCTTTTCTCGTCATCAAACCAGAAGTTCACCCAATGTTGCAGATATTCCGTAGGTCGATATTCACTCTGCGATGTCAGCCAGGAAACGGCGGCCTCAGCTTCATTAGCGGCATACAGCGGCGTGCCGTTGCCGCCACAAAAACCGACCAGTACGCCCGCTCTGGCGAATTCACGCATAGCGGCCTGGGTAACAGAAGTGCCGGTGCCAAGCATAATTACCGTGGTATTTGCGATGGGGATATTCCAGTAAAGCGAACGCTTGCCTTCATCTGTCACATATTCTACGCGTCCGCCGTTGACCAACACGCGGCAATACTGCAGGTAATAGATGTTGCTGCGTTTTGAATGAAGAATAGTTTTTAAATCGGAGGGTTTTAAGTGTTCCATACGCATTCCTTGCGTCAGCCTGGCCGTTGATTTCCATCAGGCAAGCAGTGTATTAAATCATCAGAAAAGGTAATGAGAGGTCAGTAGGGTTTTAGCGACAAGTTTAAGGATGGGAATAGCAGTATGGGGATATTTTTGGGCTGCCTGTACGGCAGTGAACCACCAGCCGCGCAACCAGCATCACTTCTTGGTCTTCTAAGCTGCCTGTACGGCAGTGAACTTTATTTAATTCAGATGCGGCAAGTTCGTTAGTGTTTCTAAGCTGCCTGTACGGCAGTGAACGGGAAAGCGAAGCGGTTATAGCGTGCGTATTGTTTCTAAGCTGCCTGTACGGCAGTGAACTCAGACAGATAAGAGCAGTCGGATCGTTTATATTTCTAAGCTGCCTGTACAGCAGTGAACATTGATCGGCGTATTGGTGGTTATCTGGTTCTTTTCTAAGCTGCCTGTACGGCAGTGAACGGCTGATTTCTCTAATGATGAGGGGTTGAGTTTTTCTAAGCTGCCTGTACGGCAGTGAACTTATTTCACTCCCACGCGTACCGAGTAGCGTCTTTCTAAGCTGCCTGTACGGCAGTGAACACTACGCGCTGAAGGCCGATTTTTATGACGAGTTTCTAAGCTGCCTGTACGGCAGTGAACGGGCAATCGTAGCCTCCCCGCTTTGCACAGTATTTCTAAGCTGCCTGTACGGCAGTGAACAGTTGGCGATACAACATAACGCACTTATGTTAAAAGAATTTTGACCAAAACCCGATAAAACCCCTCTTTTTCATCCATTACTTAATCTCCTTATAAAACAGTCCGTTGAAATACCCCTCAAAAAAAGGGTTTCAGCGCCCTGCTTTAAACTCATCCGCGGCCTGCTACCCACTTTCGTGGCAAAAAACGCAGTTATAATCGGATAACCCTGCACACTATAAGTCTTGCATTTTTCATCAAAGGAATGGCGCTGCGCTGTTTTATTGAGTATTTGCAGGCGTTTAATCAGAAAAATGACGCGGAAATGAGATAAAAAAACGGCCCCTTTCGGAGCCGCTTCGAATGCTTTTAGCGCTTACTTCTTCTTCGCTTTCGCATTTGGCAGATCGGTGATGCTGCCTTCAAAGATTTCCGCCGCCAGGCCTACCGACTCGTGCAGCGTCGGGTGAGCATGGATAGTCAGCGCGATATCTTCGGCGTCGCAGCCCATTTCGATAGCCAGACCGATTTCGCCCAGCAGCTCGCCGCCGTTGGTGCCAACAACGGCCCCGCCGATCACGCGATGCGTCTCTTTATCAAAAATCAGCTTGGTCATGCCGTCTGCGCAGTCGGAAGCGATAGCACGGCCTGATGCCGCCCACGGGAAGGTCGCCGTCTCGTAGCTGATGCCCTTCTCTTTCGCTTCTTTCTCGGTCAGGCCAACCCAGGCAACTTCCGGCTCGGTATAGGCGATAGATGGGATCACTTTTGGATCGAAGTAGTGCTTCTTGCCGGAGATCACTTCCGCCGCTACGTGGCCTTCGTGCACGCCTTTATGCGCCAGCATTGGCTGACCAACGATGTCGCCGATAGCGAAAATGTGCGGCACGTTGGTACGCATCTGCTTATCGACACGGATAAAGCCGCGATCGTCCACTTCCACGCCCGCTTTACCGGCATCCAGACCTTTACCGTTCGGCACGCGGCCAATCGCCACCAGCACCGCGTCGTAACGCTGTGGTTCAGCAGGCGCTTTTTTGCCTTCCATCGTGACGTAGATACCATCTTCTTTGGCTTCTACCGCGGTCACTTTGGTTTCCAGCATCAGGTTGAACTGCTTCTCGATGCGCCTGGTGAAGACTTTCACCACGTCTTTATCGGCCGCAGGGATCACCTGATCGAACATCTCAACCACGTCAATCTGAGAACCCAGCGCGTGATAAACGGTACCCATTTCCAGGCCGATGATGCCGCCGCCCATGACCAGCATACGCTCAGGCACTTCTTTCAGCTCCAGCGCGGCGGTGGAATCCCACACACGTGGATCTTCATGCGGAATAAACGGCAGCTGAATAGGACGAGAACCGGCAGCGATAATCGCGTTATCGAAGTTGATAGTGGTGCCGCCGTTTTCGCCGTCAACGAACATAGTGTTCGCGCCGGTGAACTTAGCTTCGCCGGTGACCACTTTCACTTTACGGCCTTTCGCCATACCGGCCAGACCGCCGGTCAGCTGATTAATGACCTTCTCTTTCCAGGTACGGATTTTGTTGATGTCGGTTTGCGGCTTGCCGAACACCACGCCGTGTTCTTCCAGCGCTTTGGCTTCTTCAATGACTTTCGCCACGTGCAGCAGCGCTTTGGAAGGAATACAGCCCACGTTCAGGCAAACGCCGCCCAGGGTGCTGTAACGCTCAACAATCACGGTCTCCAGACCTAAATCAGCAGCGCGAAATGCCGCAGAGTAACCTGCCGGACCTGCCCCAAGTACCACGACCTGAGTTTTAATTTCTGTACTCATCATGACCTCTTAGTTAACTGGCGGATATCCATCCACCGGTTCGTATTCAGGGCAAGAGTTTACAGAATTGTTAACAGAGTGCAAACAACCTGCCCCAAACCATCACAACTTGTCGACTAAAACAGCGAGAGTCGGCTATAAGAAGGCCGGCATAAGCCGGCCAGAGTACTTTTACATCACCAGTCGGCGAATATCGGCTAACAGATTGCCGACGATGGTGATAAAGCGGGCACCGTCAGCCCCGTCGATAACGCGGTGGTCGAAGGAAAGAGAGATTGGCATCATCAGACGCGGCACAAACTCTTTACCGTTCCAGACCGGCTCCATCGCGGATTTAGAGACGCCCAGGATAGCTACTTCCGGCGCGTTGACGATCGGCGCAAAGTGCGTGGTGCCAAGACCGCCAAGGCTGGAGATGGTGAAGCAGCCGCCCTGCATATCGCTGGCCGTCAGCTTGCCGTCGCGCGCCTTTTTCGAGGTTGCCATCAGCTCGCGGGAAAGCTCGGTGATGCCTTTTTTATTCACGTCCTTAAAGACCGGAACCACCAGGCCGTTAGGCGTATCGACCGCCACGCCGATGTTGATATATTTTTTCAACGTCAGCTTCTGCGCATCTTCAGAAAGCGAGCTGTTAAAGCGCGGCATCTGCTCCAGTGCGGCGGCAACGGCTTTCATAATGAACACAACCGGCGTGTATTTCACGTCCAGCTTGCGCTTCTCGGCTTCGGCGTTCTGCTGTTTACGGAACGCTTCCAGATCGGTGATATCGGTTTTGTCGAAGTGCGTAACGTGCGGGATCATCACCCAGTTACGGCTCAGGTTCGCGCCAGAGATTTTCTGGATGCGGCCCAGCTCGACTTCTTCGATTTCACCGAACTTGCTGAAGTCCACTTTCGGCCACGGCAGCATGCCTGGCAGACCACCGCCGCTGGCGGCAGCCGCTGGCGCGGTCTCGGCGCGTTTCACCGCGTCTTTCACGTACGCCTGCACGTCTTCTTTCAGAATACGGCCTTTACGTCCCGTACCTTTTACCTTCGCCAGGTTAACGCCGAACTCGCGCGCCAGACGACGGATAACCGGCGTGGCGTGGACGTAGGCGTCGTTCTCGGAGAAGTCGCCTTTTGCTTCCGCTTTCGCTGGAGCCGGTGCCGCAGCAGGCGCCGCTTTGGCTTCCTGCGGAGCCGGAGCCGCTTCCTGTTTCGCTGCCGGAGCAGGCGCCGCGCCTTCCACTTCAAAGATCATAATCAGCGAGCCGGTGCTCACTTTGTCGCCGGTCGCGATTTTGATCTCTTTTACCGTGCCGGCAAACGGCGCAGGCACTTCCATCGAGGCCTTGTCGCCTTCGACGGTGATCAGCGACTGCTCGGCTTCGACTTTATCGCCAACCTTAACCATCACTTCGGTGACTTCAACTTCGTCGCCGCCGATGTCCGGCACCTGCACTTCTTTCGCGCCGCTGGTCGCCGCAGGCGCCGCTGCCGCTTCTTCTTTCATCGCTGGCTTCGGCGCTTCGGCCGGTGCTGCGCCTTCCGCTTCAAAGATCATAATCAGCGAGCCGGTGCTGACTTTGTCGCCGGTAGCGATTTTGATCTCTTTTACCGTGCCGGCAAACGGCGCAGGCACTTCCATTGAGGCCTTGTCGCCTTCGACGGTAATCAGCGACTGCTCGGCTTCGACTTTATCGCCAACCTTGACCAGGATCTCGGTGACTTCAACTTCATCACCGCCGATGTCCGGTACGTTGACGTCTTTGCTTTCCGCTTTGGCAGCCGGCGCCGCTTCTTTCTTCTCTTCTTTTGCTTCCGCTTTGGCTGGCGCTGGCGCAGCCGCGTCGGCAGATTCAAAGATCATAATCAGCGAGCCGGTTTCCACTTTGTCGCCGGTAGAAATTTTAATTTCTTTGACCACGCCCGCTTCTGGCGAAGGCACTTCCATTGAGGCTTTGTCGCCTTCAACGACGATCAACGACTGCTCTGCTTCCACTTTGTCGCCGACCTTGACCAGGATCTCGGTGACTTCCACTTCGTCGGAACCGATGTCCGGTACTTTAATTTCGATAGCCATTACTCTTTACCTCTTATGCCAGACGCGGGTTGACTTTATCGGCATCGATATTGAATTTGGTGATGGCTTCCGCCACCACTTTCTTATCGATCTCGCCGCGTTTAGCCAGTTCGCCCAGCGCTGCAACCACCACGTAAGACGCGTCCACTTCGAAGTGGTGACGCAGATTTTCGCGGCTGTCGGAACGACCGAAACCATCCGTGCCCAGCACGCGATAGTCGCTGGCTGGAATATAGGTACGGATCTGCTCGGCGAACAGTTTCATATAGTCGGTTGAAGCCACGGCCGGTGCGTCGTGCATGATCTGCGCAACGTAAGGCACGCGAGGCGCTTCAGTTGGGTGCAGCATGTTCCAGCGCTCGCAGTCCTGACCGTCACGAGCCAGTTCGGTGAAGGAGGTCACGCTGTAAACATCGGAGCCAACGCCGTAGTCTTTCGCCAGGATCTGTGCCGCTTCACGAACGTGACGCAGGATAGAGCCTGAACCCAACAGCTGGACTTTACCTTTGCTGCCTTCTACCGTTTCCAGCTTGTAGATACCTTTACGGATACCTTCTTCTGCGCCCTGCGGCATCGCCGGCATGTGGTAGTTTTCGTTCAGCGTGGTGATGTAGTAGTAGATGTTTTCCTGCGCTTCGCCGTACATACGCACCAGACCGTCATGCATGATAACGGCGACTTCGTAAGCGTAAGCCGGATCGTAAGAGATGCAGTTAGGGATAGTCAGCGACTGAATGTGGCTGTGACCATCTTCATGCTGCAAGCCTTCGCCATTCAGCGTGGTACGACCGGAGGTGCCGCCGACCAGGAAGCCGCGCGCCTGCTGGTCGCCCGCCGCCCAGCACAGATCGCCGATACGCTGGAAGCCAAACATCGAGTAGTAGATGTAGAACGGGATCATCGGCAGGTTGTTGGTGCTGTAGGACGTTGCCGCCGCCAGCCAGGATGCGCCTGCGCCCAGTTCGTTGATGCCTTCCTGCAGGATCTGACCTTTCTCATCTTCTTTGTAGTAGGCAACCTGCTCACGGTCCTGCGGCGTGTACTGCTGGCCGTTCGGGCTGTAGATGCCGATCTGACGGAACAGGCCTTCCATACCAAAGGTACGCGCTTCGTCGGCGATGATCGGCACCAGACGATCTTTGATCGACTTGTTCTTCAGCATCACGTTCAGGGCACGCACAAAGGCGATCGTGGTGGAAATCTCTTTGTTCTGCTCATCCAGCAGCTGACGGAAGTCTTCCAGCGCAGGCATCTCCAGCTTCTCGCTGAAGTTAGGCTGACGCGTCGGCAGATAGCCGCCCAGCTTCTCGCGCTGGCCATGCAGATATTTGTACTCTTCCGACTCTTTGTCGAAGGTGACGTACGGCAGGCTTTCGATTTTGTCATCTTCTACCGGCACGTTGAAACGATCGCGGATGTAGCGTACGCCATCCATGTTCATTTTCTTCACCTGGTGAGCGATGTTCTTGCCTTCTGCCGTGTCGCCCATACCATAGCCTTTAATGGTATGCGCCAGGATCACCACAGGTTTGCCTTTGGTGTCCTGCGCTTTTTTCAGCGCCGCGTAGATTTTCTTCGGATCGTGGCCGCCACGGTTCAGCGCCCAAATCTCGTCGTCGGTCATATCTTTGACCAGCTCGGCGGTCTCCGGATATTTACCAAAGAAGTGCTCGCGCACGTAGGCGCCATCGCGGGATTTAAAGGTCTGATAGTCGCCGTCAACGGTTTCATTCATCAGCTGGATCAGCTTGCCGCTGGTATCTTTGCGCAGCAGCTCGTCCCAGCGTCCGCCCCAGATAACCTTGATCACTTCCCAGCCTGCGCCGCCAAAGATGCCGCTCAGCTCGTTGATGATTTTGCCGTTGCCGGTTACCGGGCCGTCCAGGCGCTGCAGGTTACAGTTGATGATGAACACCAGGTTGTCCAGCTTCTCGCGGGTGGCGATGGTGATCGCGCCTTTGGATTCCGGCTCGTCCATCTCGCCATCGCCCAGGAAGGCGTAAACGGTCTGCTGTGAGGTATCTTTCAGGCCACGGTGCTCAAGATACTTGAGGAATTTCGCCTGGTAGATGGCGCCGATTGGGCCAAGACCCATCGAAACGGTCGGGAACTGCCAGAAATCCGGCATCAGTTTTGGATGCGGATAAGAAGAGAGGCCTTTGCCGTGCACTTCCTGACGGAAGTTGTTCATCTGCTCTTCGGTCAGGCGGCCTTCCAGGAAAGCACGCGCGTAGACGCCCGGCGAAATGTGGCCCTGGAAGTACACCAGGTCGCCACCGTCTTTTTCGCTGCGCGCGCGGAAGAAGTGGTTAAAGCACACTTCATAAATGGTCGCCGAGGACTGGAAGGAAGACATATGGCCGCCCAGCTCCAGATCTTTCTTCGATGCACGCAGAACGGTCATGATGGCGTTCCAGCGGATGGCGGAACGGATACGACGTTCCAGCGAGGTATTACCCGGATAGTCAGGTTCGTCCTCAACGGCGATAGAGTTAATGTAGCTGCCGGCCCCAGTGCCCGCCGCTACCTTTACGCCGCCTTTGCGTGCTTCGCTCAATACCTGATCGATCAGGAACTGCGCGCGCTCCACGCCCTCTTCACGGATGACCGATTCGATCGCCTGTAGCCAGTCGCGAGTTTCAATCGGATCCACGTCATTGTGTAAACGTTCTGACATGGGGGTATTCCTTATCTGTGTCTAATACGTTGAATTGTCTGGAGCCTGTCTCTCTATCCTCTGGCTCAGTGCAAAACACAGAGAGACAGGCCCTTCGTGGTTGTCGCGTTATGATTACGCGTTAATCCTTACGCTGCTGTAATCGGCGCAGGGAGCGCTCTCTTCGGCTCTGTTCCCGGCTTCTGTCCAGCAATATTTCCTCGATAAACGCCAGATGGCGGTGTGAGGCCTCGCGTGCCTTTTCGGGTTCGCGCGCCACAATCGCCTCGAAAATACTGGCGCGGTGACCGCTCACTTTCGCCAGCATTTCGCGGCGCGAGTAGAGCAATTCAAAATTCTGTCGGACGTTCTGTTGCAGCATCGGCCCCATTGAGCGTAGCAAATGCAGCAGCACCACATTATGCGCCGCCTCTGTGACAGCTATCTGATACTGCATGACCGCGTTGGCTTCGGCATCAAGGTCGCCGCTCTCCTGCGCGGTCTGGATTTGCAGATGGCAATCCCGGATACGTGCCAGATCTTCTTCCGTTCCTCGTAGCGCCGCATAGTAGGCCGCTATCCCTTCCAGCGCGTGGCGCGTTTCCAGCAGATCGAACTGCGATTCAGGGTGATCGGCCAGCAGTTCCACCAGCGGATCGCTCAGGCTTTGCCAGAGGTTAGTCTTTACAAAAGTGCCACCGCCCTGACGGCGCAGCAGCAGGCCTTTTGCTTCCAGACGCTGGATAGCTTCACGCAAAGAGGGACGGGAGACGTCGAACTGTTTAGCCAGCTCGCGTTCAGGGAGGAGCTTTTCACCGGGACGCAGCGTCCCTTCCATAATCAAGGACTCAAGCTGCTGCTCGATAGCATCGGATAGCTTTGGTTGGCGGATTTTGCTGTAGGCCATCATCCCTTCTTCGTGCCGTTTGCCCGAGTAAATTGGTCATACCAATTGCAAAAAGGAGCCCGTAAAGTAACAAAGTATTCACCTGATGTCTATATGGCAACGGCGCAAAACCAGACGCATGTCTCGTTTTACGGGCGCGAATTAACGCCTTATAACAGGTTAAAAGCGTTAGAAAGAATGTTAAAAAAATTAACTTTTGTGAAGAAGACCAGGCAGTTAATGGCGCCCGATTAACGGCGTCATAAGTAAAATCGATTCGTCTTCAGGCATCCTTTATGACAAAAACAAACGTTGCCGAAACCTGTTTTTTTTGCAGCCGTCCCGGCTTAAACAGAAAGCGAGTGCATTACCCGGCGCTTATCATTATTCTTATCGCGAAAGTAGAGGCAGCCCCGCTTTTGCGGGGTTTCTTATGTAAACATTTAAGTACATTTATCGTAATAAAATGATGACAAAGGCTCGCCCTTAGTACAATAACGAGACCAAGAGGATCACTATGGAACAACAGCAGGGCGATATGCTGAAGCGCGGCCTGAAAAACCGCCATATTCAGCTAATTGCATTAGGCGGCGCCGTCGGCACCGGCCTTTTTCTGGGGATCGCACAAACCATTAAAATGGCGGGCCCGTCCGTCTTACTGGGCTACGCCATCGGCGGCTTTATTGCCTTTTTAATTATGCGCCAGCTGGGCGAAATGATCGTGGAAGAGCCGGTTGCCGGTTCTTTCAGCCATTTTGCCTATAAATACTGGGGCAACTTTGCCGGTTTCGCTTCCGGCTGGAACTACTGGGTGCTCTATATCCTGGTCGCGATGGCGGAACTGACCGCCGTCGGCCAGTATATTCAGGTCTGGTGGCCCGCGTTTCCTTCCTGGGCCGCCGCCGCCATCTTCTTTGTGCTGATTAACGCTATCAACCTGACCAGCGTAAAAATCTTTGGCGAAATGGAGTTCTGGCTGGCGATTGTGAAAGTGGTCGCCGTGGTGGCGATGATTGTGTTCGGCTGCTGGCTGCTGTTCAGCGGTCATGGCGGCCCGGATGCGAAGATCAGCAATATCTGGGCGATCGGCGGCTTTTTCCCGCACGGCGTGGGCGGACTGGTGATGGCGATGGCGATCATTATGTTCTCTTTCGGCGGCCTGGAGCTGGTAGGCATCACGGCGGCCGAAGCGGATGACCCGCAAAAAAGCATTCCGCAGGCCACCAACCAGGTGATCTGGCGTATCCTGATCTTTTATGTCGGCTCGATTATCGTGCTGCTTTCGCTTTATCCCTGGACAAAAGTTACCGCCAACAGCAGCCCGTTTGTGATGATTTTCCACGACCTGGGTGAAAGCCTGGCGGCGAACGTGCTGAACCTGGTGTTTTTAACGGCGGCGCTCTCCGTTTATAACAGCTGCGTCTATTCCAACAGCCGGATGCTTTACGGCCTGGCCCGTCAGGGCAACGGCCCGAAGGCGCTGCTGAAGGTTGACCGTCGTGGCGTGCCTTACGTGGCACTGGCGCTCTCAGCCGCTACCACGGCGATTTGCGTGCTGGTGAACTATCTGATGCCGGGCGAGGCGCTGGGCCTGTTTATGGCGCTGGTGGTCTCCGCGCTGGTGATCAACTGGGCGATGATCAGCTACGCCCATCTGAAGTTCCGCCAGGCGAAAGCGCGCGAAGGCGTGCAGACTCGCTTCAAGGCGCTGCTCTATCCCGCCGGCAACTGGATTTGCCTGCTGTTTATGATCGGCATTCTGGTCATTATGGCGATGACGCCGGGCATGGCGATTTCCGTATGGCTTATTCCGCCGTGGATTATCGTGCTGGCCATTGGCTACGCGGTAAAAAACCGGCTGCAAAAAGCCTGATGGCCCGGGGCGCTTCGGCGCCCTTTTTACTGCGCGCTAATCCTCCAGCCTGCCTTACCTTTTATGGCCCTCACCGCGCGAATTGCCAGCTTACTCACACTTTTCCGGTTACAGCCGTTTTGTCCATCTCTGCAACCTTTTGCGCCAGCGCAAGACGCTATTAAGCCAGTGATAATCTCTGCTTCATCCTGTGGGAGAGATTATCCATGAAGAGCGCGGCGCTTTCGGTAAAAGAGAAGATTGGCTATGGCATGGGAGACGCGGGCTGCAATATGATCGGCGGCGCGATCATGCTTTTCCTTAACTATTTTTATACGGATGTCTTTGGCCTTGCGCCCGCGCTGGTCGGCGTCCTGCTGCTTTCCGTGCGCGTGCTGGATGCGATTACCGACCCCATTATGGGCGCGCTGGCCGACAGAACGCAGAGCCGCTGGGGACGTTTTCGCCCCTGGCTGCTATGGATTTCCCTGCCCTATGTGCTGTTCAGCGTGCTGATGTTTACCACGCCGGACTGGAGCTATGACAATAAGGTTATCTACGCGTTTGCCACCTACTTTCTGATGTCGTTAACCTATACCGCTATCAATATTCCTTACTGCTCGCTTGGCGGCGTGATTACCAACGATCCCGGCGAACGCGTCTCCTGCCAGTCTTACCGCTTTGTAATGGTCGGCATCGCCACGCTGATCCTGTCGCTCTCCCTGCTGCCGATGGCGGAATGGTTTGGCGGCGACGACAAAGCGCGCGGCTACCAGATGGCGATGAGCGTGCTGGCCTTTATCGGCCTCTGCATGTTCCTTTTTTGCTTCGCCACGGTGCGTGAACGCATTCATCCTGCCGTACCGAGCAACAGCGATCTGAAATCCGATTTACGGGACGTGTGGAAAAACGACCAGTGGGTGCGCATCCTGCTGCTGACCTTTTGTAACGTCTGTCCCGGCTTTATCCGCATGGCGGCCACCATGTACTACGTCACCTGGGTCATGGGGCAAACGACCCATTTCGCCACGCTGTTTATCAGCCTGGGCGTAATAGGCATGATGTTGGGCAGCACGTTGGCCAAAGTGTTGACCGATCGCTGGTGCAAACTGAAAGTCTTCTTCTGGACCAATATCGTGCTGGCGCTGTTCTCCTGCGGCTTCTATTTCCTGGATCCGCACGCTACGGTACTGATTGTGGTGATGTACTTCCTGCTGAATATTCTGCATCAGATCCCTTCGCCGCTGCACTGGTCGCTGATGGCGGACGTGGACGATTACGGCGAGTGGAAAACCGGCAAGCGCATTACCGGCATCAGCTTTTCAGGCAATCTGTTTTTCCTCAAGGTTGGCCTGGCCGTAGCAGGCGCGATGGTTGGCTTCCTGCTCTCTTTTTACGGCTACGACGCGGGCGCGAAAGCCCAGTCGCCGCTGGCCGTCAACGGCATCACGCTGCTGTTTACCATTATTCCGGGCGTCGGTTATCTGATTACCGCTGGCGTGGTCAGGCTGCTGAAGGTTGACCGACCAACGATGCAAAAAATCCAGCTGGATTTGGAACAGCGTCGCCATAATTTCCGCGAACTTAACGATTATCATCACGGCAAAGCGCCGGTTAAACCAGAAGGAACAGGAGCATGAGCAGTCACTGGCCCGTCCCCCTTATTGCACAGCGCGCCGATCCCTTTATTCTGCGCCATCGGCAGCATTACTATTTTATCGCCTCCGTACCTGAATACGATCGGCTTGAGCTGCGCCGCGCCGCGACCTTAGCCGATCTGGCGGCAGCCGAAGCCGTCGTGGTCTGGAAAAAACACGCCAGCGGCGAAATGAGCGAGCTGATTTGGGCGCCTGAACTGCATCTTATTGATAACGTCTGGGTCATCTATTTTGCCGCCGCGCCGTCCAGAGAAATCAAAGATGGGCTGTTCCAGCACCGCATGTTCGCTATCGCCTGTCATGACGACGATCCGCTTACCGGCGCCTGGCATGAATGCGGTCAGGTCGTGACGCCCATCGACAGTTTTGCGCTGGACGCGACCCACTTCGTGCATCAGGACAGAAACTGGTATCTGTGGGCGCAAAAAGATCCGGCGATCCCCGGCAACTCCAATCTCTATCTGGCCGAACTGGAAACGCCCTGGTCGCTGAAAAGCGCGCCGGTGATGCTGAGTCGGCCTGAGTTCGACTGGGAATGCGTGGGCTTCAGCGTCAACGAAGGGCCTGCGGTTATTCGTCACGGCAACCGCCTGTTCGTCAGCTATTCGGCCAGCGCGACGGATGAAAACTACTGTATGGGCCTGCTGTGGATCGACGTTGCTGCCGATCCGATGAAAGCGGAAAACTGGCAAAAATCCCCTCAGCCGGTCTTTAAAACCAGTTGGGAAAACCGCCAGTTCGGGCCGGGGCATAACAGCTTTACGGTAACGGAACAGGGTGAGGACGTACTGGTTTATCATGCGAGAGACTACACGGAAATCGAAGGCGATCCGCTTTACGATCCCAACCGGCACACCTGCATTAAAACCTTTACCTGGGATAGCGACGGCATGCCGGTCTTTGGCGAACCGCCGGCGGCCGTGGATTAACAAAGCCGTTAATTTGATGCCGGGCAGGCGAGTTTATTGGCGCTGCGGTCGGCAACCTGACGACTATCCCGGTTATTTCCACTTTGGTATCCAAAGCAACCGGCTATATTGGAAAACGGATCGGTAGCTGGATTGGCAGCAGCGTGGGTAATTTTATCGAGGGAGGGTTTGGCACCAACGACAGCGCGGCTGCCTGAGCAATAACCTGACAGCCAATAATCCGGCCTGCGGGCCGGATTATTCCTGCTATACCAGCGCGCCGTAAATAGTCAGCAGCGCCACCACTACCACGATCACCAGCGACACTTTCTTGGCCAGCGCAACGGCAATTCGCGGCGTTTGCACCTTGTCCGTATGCAGATCGCGCGCCAGCGAAAACTGCGCCAGTCGGGTCAGCACTTGATATTGCGAGGTATGCCGGTCGCCCAATGAAGCAAACCAGGCCGGCAGCGCGCGTTCGCCATGTCCCAATAAGGCATAGGCAACTCCCGCCAGTCTTACCGGGATCCAGTCAACGCAGTGCAGAATAGCATCCACGCCGGATTGCGACCGTTCCAGTGGCGTATAACGACGCGCCAGCCAGCTCTGCCACGCGCGCAGAAAAGCATATCCCACCAGCAGAACCGGTCCCCATGGGCCGCCCACGACAAACCAGAACAGCGGTGCCAGATAAAAGCGGTAGTTAATCCACAGCAGCGCATTTTGCAGTTCGCAGAGATATTCGCGCTCGTTACACTCCATCGGCAGGCCGTGGATCAGCGTCAGCTCTTCTGCCATGGCGCTGTGCGCGTCCGTATCGTTATGGCTGGCCGCTTTCAGATAGGCATGATAATGCAGCCTTACCGACCCCGCACCGATGCACAACAGCCCAACGGCAATCCAGAACAGCAGCTGTAAAACGCCGAAAAAAAGGCCCTTCAGCGCCAGTAAACAGAGTGCGACCACCGCCATCGCCGCCAGCGTCATCGCCAGCGTGCGCAGCAGCGAAAAGCGCCGCTGACGACGGAACAACCGGGCCAGATGGTGATCCAACTGCCAGTGCTCGCCCATTTTAAACAAGCGTTCCCAACCCAGAACCAATAACAAACTAAAAAGCGTCATGCCTGTTACTCCTGCTGTACAGCGGAGGGATCGTGCTCCAGCCCGCTCCGAAATCTTTCCCAGTCAAACGCCGGTCCGGGATCGGTTTTTCTTTCCGGCGCGATATCACTATGCCCGGTAATATTTTCGACTATTTGCGGATAGTGCTTTGCCAGTAAACGGGTCACCGCCTGCAAAGCCTGGTATTGCGCATCGGTATAGGGCAGCACATCGGTGCCTTCCAGCTCAATGCCAACAGAAAAATCATTGCAGGCCTCCCGTCCCTGATAGCAGGAAACGCCCGCATGCCAGGCGCGTAAATCAAAAGGCACGTACTGGATGATTTCACCATCGCGACGGATCAGGCAATGCGCGGAAACCCGCAGATGCGCGATATCCGCAAAGTAAGGATGGGCCCCGGCATCCAGCTGGCCGGTAAATAGCGCATCGATCCACGGGCCGCCGAACTCGCCCGGCGGCAGGCTGATATTATGAATAACCAGAAGCGTGGGCGTTTCGTTTTGCGGGCGCTGATTAAAATGCGGCGACGGCACCCGCTTCACGCCGGTCAGCCAGCCTGACTGCAACTGCATGGCCTGCTCTCCTTTTCTATAGATAACATCAGAGTAACATGAATCCCTGACGCGGGAAGCCCCGCCGCCGCAGAAACAGCTCGGGGAAGTTTCGTCGCTTTTTGCCCTGTCAGGCGGCAAAAAATCGGCTGCCCTGGCGCAGTAACCGACTCGCCAGCCGCAGGTAAAAAAGCTAGCATGGTTCTCTCTTCAATCCGCCCTTTTGGAGTTTGACCATGACAACCCGTCGCTACGATGCGGACAGCCGCCGTGCCGCGCTGTTGGAACGTATTAAGGATGATATTCCTCCTGCCGTCGCCCTGGCGCTGCGAGAAGACCTGGGCGGCGAGATCGACGTCAGCCGGGATATTACCGCCAGCCTGTTACCAGAAGATGCCCGCTCTCATGCCGTAGTGATTACCCGTGAACCGGGTATTTTCTGCGGGAAACGCTGGGTCGAAGAAGTTTTTATCCAGCTTGGTAATAAGACGCAGATGATTTGGCACGTGGAGGATGGTGACGCGATCGTCGCCAACCAGCCGCTGTTTGAAGTAACCGGCCCTTCCTCGCTGATACTGACAGCGGAACGCACCGCGCTGAATTTTGTCCAGACGTTATCCGGCGTGGCGACCGAGGTCAGCCGCTATGTGGCTATGCTTGAAGGCACCAAAACGCAGCTGCTGGATACGAGAAAAACGCTGCCGGGACTGCGCACCGCGCTGAAGTATGCCGTGCTGTGCGGCGGCGGCGCTAACCACCGACTGGGCCTTTCCGACGCTTTCCTGATCAAGGAAAACCATATTATCGCCACCGGTTCAGTACGCCAGGCCGTGGAAAAGGCGTTTTGGCTGCATCCGGACGTGCCGGTGGAAGTTGAGGTTGAATCGCTGGACGAGCTTAGTCAGGCGATCGAGGCCGGGGCGGATATCATCATGCTGGATAACTTCAGCGTTGAGCAGATGCGGGAAGCGGTGCGCCTGACCAACGGCCGCGCGCTGCTGGAGGTTTCCGGCAACGTCACCGACGAGACGCTACGGACTTTCGCCGAAACGGGCGTGGATTACATCTCGGTCGGCGCGCTAACCAAGCACGTGCGGGCGTTGGATCTCTCCATGCGCTTTCGCCCCGCTGCCGCCCATTAATTTTACCTGTCATTTTAACGCCGTCTCCGGATGGCGTTTTCGCTCCCATCACTGAATTTTGCGAGCCGTCTTCCCGCCTTTTTGTCTGCTGATGTAATAGCGAAAGAATTCCTGCTGCCCTTCTTCGGAAACGTTTTTTTGCCGCTGGTTTGTGCTTTTTTTTCAGCGGTACGTTGCTGACTCCTTAAACACATGGAAGTCAACATCATGAAAAATCAGCAGGGATTTACCCTGGTCGAACTAATGATAGTTATCGCTATCATCGCCATTCTCAGCGCTATCGGCCTGCCGGCTTACCAGAACTATCTGCAAAAAGCCGCGCTGACCGATATGCTGCAAACGGCGATGCCTTTTAAAACCGCCGTGGAACTGTGTGCCATCGAGCACGGCGGCGCGGAAAGCTGTAGCGCAGGCAGCAACGGCGTGCCGTCCGGGAAAGGGTCGCGCTATGTTGCCACTGTGGCCGTGCAGGGCGGCGCGCTGACGCTGACGGGCCAGGAAAGCCTGAACGGCCTGACGGTAACGATGAAACCGCAGTGGGACGGTGCCGAAGGCCAAATCGGCTGGCAGCGCACCTGCGCTACCCAGCAAACGGGGCTGAAAGAAGCCTGTGAAAATATCTTCCGCTTTGACGATGACAGCGAGGTGGCGGAATGACAGCGTCTTCCTCTCTGCAGGCCGTCGAGGCCCTTTGTCAACGTCATCACGCCGTGGTGCTTTCGCTTACGCCGCAGCGGCTGCACATCGCGATGGCGACGCCGCCCTCGGCCGATATGATGGCGGCGCTGCGTTTTACCGCTCAGGGCGCGATTGAGATTGAGTACTGGCCACCGGCGCGACTGGAACAGTATCGACAGGATCGTCCGGCCGCATCGGAACCTGCGGCGGCACATAGCGAAACCACCATCCAGCGTATCGACAATCTGTTGGCGCTGGCGATACAGCAGCGCGCGTCCGATATCCACATCGAACCTCAGGCCGACGCGTTACGCATCCGTTTTCGGGTGGATGGCGTGCTGCAAAACGTGCCGACTTCGCCAGCCGACAACGCCGCGGCGCTGCTGGCAAGGCTGAAAATAGTCGCTAACCTGGATATCGCCGAACGCCGGATCCCGCAGGATGGCCAGTTCACGCTGGCACTGTTGGGAAAACCCGCTTCCTTTCGCCTCTCGACGCTGCCCACGCGCTGCGGTGAAAAAGCGGTTATCCGACTGCTGCAAACTGACACCCAGTCCGTGTCGCTGGAGAATCTCGGCATGTCGCCAGCGGCGCTGCGCTGCTTTCGCGAGGCGCTGGCGAGGCCGCAGGGGCTGATTCTGGTTACCGGCCCTACCGGCAGCGGGAAAACCTTTACCCTTTACAGCGGGCTGAGCTCGCTTAACACGCCGGGCCGCAACCTGTGCAGCGTGGAAGATCCCGTGGAAATCCCGCTGCCGGGCGTTAATCAAACCCAGGTACATCCTAAAACCGGACTTGATTTCAACCGCGTGCTACGCGCTCTGCTGCGTCAGGATCCCGACGTAATTATGATTGGCGAAATCCGCGATGCGGAAACGGCGGAAATCGCCATCAAGGCGGCGCAGACCGGCCATCTGGTTCTGTCGACTTTGCATACCAACTCCACGGCGGAAACGCTGACCCGGCTAAGGCAAATCGGCATTCCCGGCTACCAGCTTGCCTCCGCGCTAAAGCTGGTTATCGCCCAGCGTCTGGTACGCCGTCTCTGCCCGCACTGTCGCGAACCCGCCGAAGCGCTGGCCCATTTCCCTCAGGATCTCTGGCCGGGTACGGTGCAAAACTGGCGCGCCGTCGGCTGCGAACGCTGCTATTCCGGCTTTTATGGCAGGCTGGCGCTGTTCGAGCTGCTTCCCGTTAATGCGCGGCTGCAAAATGCTATCGCGACCGACAGCGCTCAGGAGGCGCTGCTGAAAATTACCCGGCAGCAAAATATAAACTCGCTGTTTGTAGAAGGACTACATAGCGTGAATAAAGGCGAAACCACGCTGGCAGAGCTGAATCGAATTGTCGGTAATGACGATGACTGATCCGCTGTTAGTGGAATGGCAGGCCATGGACAAAGAAGGCGCTTTTCATCAGGGAGCCTGTTTTTGCCGTGGCCGCCAGGAAGCAACGGAACGGCTCATGGCGCTCGACCTGCTGCCGCTAAAGGTTAGCAAAGGACGCCGCTATCACGCCGGCGACTGGAAATGGCAGCACAAGATTACCTTTTTCCGCGAGCTGGCTACGCTTTTGCAGGCAGGCATGACGCTTTCTGCCAGCCTGCGGCTGACGGCTGAAGGCCATGCCGATCCCGGCTGGCAGGCTTTACTCACGCAGATAGAGCAAAGCGTGTCGGAAGGCATACCCTTTTCACAGGCGCTGGCCGACTGGCCTGTAGTTTTCCCACCGCTCTACCCTGCCCTGATCGCGGTTGGCGAACTGACCGGCAGAATGGACGAATGCTGTCTGCGGCTGGCCGGTCAGCAGGAAAGAGAACAACAGCTGCAAAAGAAAGTAATGAAAGCGCTGCGCTACCCGTTGTTTGTGGTCGCCGTCGCGCTGCTGGTCAGCATCGGGATGCTGGTTTTCGTTTTGCCGGAGTTTGTAGCTATCTATCGTTCCTTTAAAGCGCCGCTACCGGCTTTTACCGCGGCCATAATCGCGCTGTCCGAGGGGCTGCAGCGTTATGGCATGCTTATTTTGCCGCTGGCCTTCGGCAGCCTCGCTTACTGGCGCTGGCAGAGCCGTCGCCTGCCCGTCTGGCAGCGTAACGAGCAGCGATGTCTGTTACAGCTGCCGCTTATCGGCAGGCTTTATCGCGGCGGCCAGCTCAGCCGTATCTTTCTGACCCTGACGCTGACGCAGCAGGCTGGTCTGACGCTGTTGCAGGGGCTGCAGGCGGTAGAGAAAACGCTCGATCATCTGCTGTGGCGGGAGGCGATAGTCGCCCTGCAGCAGCATATCGCCGCCGGTAACCCGCTGTACCAGGCGCTGGCACAGCACGAGCTTTTCACGCCGCTGTGTTACCAGCTGATTAAGGTGGGCGAAGAGGCTGGCGCGCTGGACAGCCTGCTGCTGCGGCTAGGGGAATGGCATGAGGCCAGCACGCATGAGCTGGCGGATAATCTGGCCGCCGCGCTGGAACCGTTAATGATGATCGTTACCGGCGTGCTGGTCGGCACGCTGGTAGTCGCGATGTACTTGCCCATCTTTAACCTGGGCGATGCTTTGGGATAGTGACCGTTTTGACCAGGCGATATATTCACACAGAGGACGTATTAAGACAGACAACGCTTTAAGGCAGGCAATGTTTTGAAGCAGGTAACATTTTGGGACAGGCGACGCTTTAAGGCAGGCAAAGTGATGCCGTTCTGCCAGGCAGGGTGTGAAAGCGACAGCGTAAAAACCTGCCGCTCAGCGCAAGCGGCAGGCCGGTTGCCGACTTTAACGGTTGAACACCCGGTTTTCCTGCTCCGCCACGCGGATAAAGGTCGTGCGCTTGGTCAGCTCTTTCAGCCGCTCAGCGCCAACGTAGGTACAGGCAGAGCGCAGGCCGCCAAGAATGTCTCGCGCCGTGTTGTCTACCGGGCCGCGAACGGGAAGCTTAACGGTTTTGCCTTCTGCCGCCCGATAGCCCGCCACGCCGCCAACGTGCCGGTTCATCGCAGATTCAGAACTCATGCCGTAAAACAGCATAAACTGCTCGCCGTCCTCTTCCACCAGCGTGCCTTCGCATTCATCATGCGCGGCCAGCATCCCGCCGAGCATCACAAAATCGGCGCCGCCGCCGAAGGCTTTCGCCACGTCGCCCGGTACCGAACAGCCGCCGTCGCTGACAATTTGACCGCCCAGCCCATGCGCCGCATCCGCACATTCAATTACGGCGGAAAGCTGCGGATAGCCTACGCCAGTTTTCACCCTTGTAGTACAGACGGATCCGGGGCCGATGCCCACCTTTACGATATCGGCACCGGAAAGAATAAGCTCCTCCACCATTTCGCCCGTCACTACGTTACCCGCACAGATAGTTTTATCCGGGCAGGCCTCGCGAGCGCGCTGTAAAAACTCGACAAAGTGTTCGGAGTAGCCGTTAGCAACGTCAATACAAATGAAATTTAACGCGGGCGACAGCGCGAGGATCTGCTGCATTTTAACGAAATCGGCATCGGAAGTGCCGGTAGAAACCATCACGTATTGCAGTACGCTTTCAGGTACGCGATCGATAAAGGCCTGCCATTGTGCCACGCTATAATGTTTGTGAACGGCGGTAAGGACCTGGAATGAGGCCAGCGCTTCCGCCATGCTGAAGGTGCCGACGGTATCCATATTGGCGGCAATGATCGGCACGCCTGACCAGGCGACGCCGGAGTGTTTGAAGGTGAACTGACGGTTCAGGTCAACCTGTGAACGACTCTTCAAGGTGGAACGCTTGGGGCGGATCAGGACATCTTTAAAACCTAGCTTAATATCTTCTTCAATACGCATAAATCACTTCCTGGTTGATGGCGCAATCTGATGATTGGGTGCTGCTGCCAGCTCCAGTAGCCTTATCATACGCGCTAAAAACGCACGGACAAGACTGCGAAAACAGGTTTATTTAGGCTACAATCCCATAAATTTATCTGTGATTCTCTTATGTGATCTGCACCCCACTTTTAGCGGCCGCGTCAATGCTGGCCTGAGCGGATGCGGCCACATCGGAGCCGTGAGAATCGGGACTATGAGCTATACTGTTGCGCTGACCGGCGGTATCGGCAGCGGGAAAACCACTATCGCTAACGCCTTCGCGGCCAGAGGCGTGGATATCGTTGACGCCGATATTATTGCCCGGCAGGTCGTGGAGCCCGGTCAACCCGCGCTGAAAGCGATACAAGAGCGGTTCGGTGCGGCGGTCATTCGCCCGGACGGCTCGTTAGATCGCGCCGCGCTGCGTCAGCGGATTTTTAGTTCCGCGCAGGAAAAAGCCTGGCTGAACGCCCTTCTGCATCCGCTGATCCATAGTGAGACCCGTCGCCAGCTGGCGTTAACCCGCTCCGTCTGGTGCCTGTGGGTCGTTCCTTTGCTGGTTGAAAACAATCTGCAACAGCTGGCCGATCGGGTGCTGGTTGTGGATGTCGATCGCGAAACGCAGCTGGCGCGTACCATGAGCAGAGACCACATCAGCCGTGAACAGGCTGAACATATTTTGGCTGCGCAGGCCACGCGTGAAGCGCGACTTGCCGTAGCCGACGACATTATCGATAACGGCGGCACACCTGATGATGTGGCCGCCAAAGTTGCCCGGCTGGACCAGCGCTATCGCCAGCTTGCCGGAGCAACAGATCAGGATTAAAGCATGAGCACAACGGTTTTATTTGAGTACCCATTAAATGAAAAAATGCGGACCTGGCTGCGCATTGAATTTTTAATGAATCAGCTGGATAGCAGCCGCACCATCGTCGATTCAGTCAGCGCGCTAACTTTTTTCCGCAATGCGGCCGAGCTGCTGGATGTATTTGAACGCGGCGAACTGCGTACCGAAATTGTCAAAGAGCTGGATAAGCAGCAGCAGAAGCTGCGCTCCTGGGCGGAAGTGCCGGGTGTGGATATGGATCTGGTGCATAAGCTGCACGACAGTCTGAAAACGCGTTCGACTGCGCTGATGGCCGCTCCGCGTATGGGACAGATGATGCGGGAAGATCGGTTGATCGGACTGGTGCGTCAGCGCTTAAGTATTCCCGGCGGCTGCTGCAGTTTCGACCTGCCTACGCTGCATATCTGGCTGCATATAGAACAGGAGAAACGGGACAGTCAGGTTGCGCTGTGGATGAACTCGCTTGCGCCTATCCGCGACGCGCTGACGCTGATTTTGGACTTAATTCGCCAGTCGGGCGCTTTTCGCCATCAGACCAGCCTGAACGGATTTTATCAGGACAATGCGGAAGGCGCCGATCTGCTGCGCCTGCGGCTGATGCTGGAGGACTCGCTTTATCCGCAGGTTTCCGGCCATAAAAGCCGCTATGCTATCCGCTTTCTGCCGCTCGACAGCGAGCACGGCGAGGTGCCGGCGCGCCTCGATTTTCAACTTGCCTGCTGCTGAGGTAACGATCAATGAATGAAGTCATCACCGTAAACTGTCCAACCTGTGATAAAGAGGTTATCTGGGATGAGCTGAGCCCCTGGCGGCCCTTCTGCAGCAAGCGCTGCCAACTGATCGATTTGGGCGAATGGGCTAACGAAGAGAAACGTATTCCCAGCGAGGGCGATCTTTCCGACAGCGATGAATGGAGCGAAGAACCGAAAGATCGCTACTGAAAGCCTACTACCAGGAAGATGACCGCTGGCTGAATATGGCCCTTTTCAGCCAGCAGCGAGGCAATATCGTCTACGTTGACCCGCTCTGAAGACGAACAATATCGCCTGTATCAGCCCCGGCCTGCAGATGAGAAATATCGCTCAAATTAGCCTGTGTCTGCAGGCAACGATATTGCCTGAATCAGCACGGCCTGCACACGAGAAATATCGCTCAAATTAGCCTGTGTCTGCAGGCAACGATATCGTCTGAATCAGCACGGCCTGCGAGCGATATCGCCTGAATCCACCCAAGCCTACGGGCAACGATCGCGTCTAAATCAGTCCGGCCTGCAGGCGAGCGATCAGTTCTGCATTGGCGGGAGGAAATTCTTCCGCCACCAGCGCCTGCTGCGCGACCCAACGTTGCGGCTGCCCTTCACGTCCCCACGGTTCGCCCTGCCAGGCCTCTACCAGAAAGAAATGCAGCGTGACCTGTAGCTCGCTGTCCGTATGGCTGGCCATACCGCAGGCCGATGCGCTCAGCGGAGTGATGCCCGTTTCTTCCTGTAGCTCGCGCTTCAGCGCCTGTTCCGGCGTTTCGCCTGCTTCGATTTTCCCGCCGGGAAATTCCCATCGGTTAGCCATATGGGATTTAGCGGAGCGCTGGGTTAGAAATATTCTTTTCTGCCCGTCACGAATGATGCCTACTGCCACCTGCAAATGCTTCATAACTGTTCTCTGGATTGCCTGAAGTACGCCGCCACTATTCCAGCGTTGCGGCACAATCGCAAGCCCGATTGTAAACTGCGAGCCGTTACGAAAATCAGCTATGTAACAGCATGAAAATGGCCGAAGGCCGGTACGGCAGTAAAAACAAAGCGTAGAATTTCGTTTCAGGGAAGCCCGTCTTAAGCAAAGCAGACAGGCACGGCGACGTCTGCCGACTCACGGATAAGAGGAGAGAAATATGCGCCGCATCTTTAGCCTTCAGGTAAACATGCTCATGCTGCCAGCGCTACTGGCAGTGACAACAATCGTCATAGCGCAGCTGCCTCTGAGGCTGTGGCTGCCGGCGCTGCTGCTAAGCTGGACGTTATTAGCACTGGCAGTCGTGGATTATCGCCTGTTTCTGCTGCCGGATATGCTGACGCTGCCGCTGCTCTGGCTTGGACTGCTTGCCAGCACGATCGGATTGCTGCCGGGTCTGACGCCGGAGCAGGCCGTTTATGGCGCAGCGGCGGGTTACAGCACGCTTTGGCTGCTCTCGCGCGGCTATTGGCTGCTGAGAAACAAAGAGGGGCTGGGGCTGGGCGATGCCAAATTACTGGCGGCGCTGGGCGCCTGGACGGGCCTGGAGCGGCTGCCCTGGATCGTGCTGCTGGCGACGCTTATCACCTCAGCCGCACTGTTTGCCGCGTGGCTGATGTTCAGGCATCCGCTTAATGCGCCTTTCCCTTTTGGGCCTGCGCTGGCCTTTGCAGGCTGGACGATATTTCTCTGGCTCTATGGATAACGGCCAGGAGGCCGGCCCTGACGTGGCAAAGACTATAACTGGCATAACACGGCCTCGCTTTGGCAAAGACTATAACTGACGCAAGGTGAGCTGGCTTTAGTAAAAATTATGTGGCTGTGGCTGTGGCTGTGGCTGTGGCTGTGGCTGTGGCTGTGGCTGTGGCTGGGGCTGTGGCTGTGGCTGTGGCTGTGGCTGTGGCTGGGGCTGGGGCTGGGGCTGTGCAAGAGCGTACTGGTTTGCCCTGTCTCTCCGCCATAAAAAAAACCGGGGAATTCCCCGGTTTTTTAAAGCGTGGTCAGCAATACCCGTCAGGCCAGGCGGCCGTGACACTGCTTATATTTTTTTCCTGAGCCGCAAGGGCAAGGATCGTTACGTCCGACTTTGCGCTCGCCGGTCTGCTCAGCCAGCGCCATCGCTGCTTCCGTTTCGGTATCCACATGGCTCAGCTGCTGCTGCTGCGCCAGACGCTCGGCTTCTTCACGACGCTGCTCTTCCATCGCTTCGACTTCTTCCGGCATCCGCACCTGCACCTTGCTCAGCGTGCTGATCACCTCATACTTCAGCGACTCCAGCATTGCGGCGAACATGGCGAAAGACTCGCGCTTGTACTCCTGCTTAGGATCCTTCTGCGCATAGCCACGCAGATGGATGCCCTGACGCAGATAGTCCATTGCAGCCAGATGCTCTTTCCACAGCGAATCCAGCGTTTGCAGCATCACGCCTTTTTCAAAGTTGCGCATCATCTCAATGCCGACCACTTCTTCTTTACGCTGATACTGCTCTTTGGCCTGCGTCATAATACGTTCGCGCAGCGTCTCTTCATGCAGGTCAGGCTCTTTGTCCAGCCACTCTGCAATTGGCAGCTCCAGGTCGAAATCGTTTTTCAGACGTTCCTGCAGGCCTGGCACATCCCACATCTCTTCCAGCGACTGCGGTGGAATGTAGGTATCGATCGTGGTTTTAAACACGTCTTCACGGATGCTGGTGATAGTTTCCGATACGTCGGAAACGTCCAGCAGCTCGTTACGCTGGGTGTAGATAGCGCGACGCTGATCGTTAGCCACGTCATCATATTCCAGCAGCTGCTTACGAATATCAAAGTTACGGCTTTCCACTTTGCGCTGTGCATTGGCAATAGCTTTGGTCACCCACGGATGCTCAATCGCTTCGCCCGGCTTCATGCCCAGTTTACGCATCATATTAGAGACGCGATCGGAGGCGAAAATACGCATCAGCGCATCTTCCATCGACAGATAGAAGCGTGAGGAGCCGTTATCGCCCTGACGACCGGAGCGGCCGCGCAGCTGGTTATCGATACGGCGTGATTCATGACGCTCGGTGCCGATGATATGCAGACCGCCGGAAGCCAGTACCGCATCGTGACGCACTTTCCAGGCGCTCTTGATCGCTTCGATCTGCTCAGGGGTTGGATCGGTCAGCGCGGCGATTTCCGCCTGCCAGCTGCCGCCCAGCACGATATCCGTACCGCGACCCGCCATGTTGGTTGCGATGGTAACCGCGCCCGGCTGACCAGCCTGCGCCACGATATCCGCTTCACGGGCGTGGAACTTGGCGTTCAGCACCTCGTGTTTGATCCCGGCGCGAGTCAGCTCGGCTGACACCACTTCCGATTTCTCAATAGAGATCGTTCCCACCAGCACCGGCTGGCCGTTAGCGGTACGCTCGCGGATATCTTCAATGATCGCGTCGATCTTCTCTTTCTCGGTCATATAGACCAGATCCGGCAGATCTTTACGCACCATTGGGCGGTTGGTCGGCACGACAATCGTTTCCAGCTTGTAGATAGAGCTGAACTCAAAAGCCTCGGTATCTGCCGTACCGGTCATACCGGCCAGCTTGTCGTAAAGGCGGAAATAGTTCTGGAAGGTAATAGAAGCCAGCGTCTGGTTTTCGTTCTGGATCTCCACGCCTTCTTTCGCTTCTACCGCCTGATGCAGACCATCCGACCAGCGACGGCCCTGCATGGTACGACCAGTATGTTCATCGACGATAATCACTTCGCCGTCTTTCACGATATAGTCCACGTCGCGGGTAAAGAGCGCATGGGCGCGCAGCGCCGCCGTGACGTGGTGCATCATCATGATGTTGCCCGGCGAATAAAGCGACTCGCCCTCTTCCATGATGCCTTCGCTGACCAGCAGCTCTTCCACCTTCATCAGGCCACGCTCGGTCAGATGCACCTGACGCCCTTTTTCATCCACGGAGAAGTCGCCTTCGCCCTGGAAGGTGTCGGAGTCTTCTTTGTCCTGACGGATCAGGTGAGGGATGATTTTGTTAACTTTGATATAGAGTTCGGAGCTGTCTTCCGCCGGGCCGGAGATAATCAGCGGCGTACGCGCTTCATCGATCAGGATGGAGTCGACCTCATCCACCAGCGCATAGTTGAGCTTGCGCTGCACGCGATCCTCAGGGCTGAACGCCATGTTATCGCGCAGATAGTCAAAGCCATATTCGTTGTTGGTGCCGTAGGTAATATCGGCAGCGTAGGCTTCACGTTTGGCCGGAGCAGGCATTCCCGGCAGGTTGATGCCGATGCTCAGTCCCAGGAACTCGAACAGCGCGCGGTTGTTTTCCGCATCACGCTGCGCCAGATAGTCGTTGACCGTGACGACGTGCACGCCTTTGCCGCTAAGGGCGTTCAGGTAAGCAGGCAGCGTAGCGGTCAGGGTTTTACCTTCACCGGTACGCATTTCCGCGATGCAGCGATCGTTCAGTACCATGCCGCCCAGCAGCTGCACGTCAAAGTGACGCATGTTAAAGACGCGCTTGCTGGCCTCACGTACGGTCGCAAAGGCTTCCGGGATCAGGTTTTCCAGCACTTCGCCTTTTTCCAGACGCGCGCGGAACTCGGCGGTCTTCGCCTTCAGCTCATCATCGGACAGCTTCTCAAAGTCCGGTTCCATCTTGTTGATCTGCTCAACCACTTTGCGCATACGGCGCAGCGTACGGTCGTTACTGCTACCAAAAACCTTGGTTAATAATTTGATTAACATAAACAATATTCTCTCAGCCACTGCTTCTACAGCGCATCACTAAACTTTTAATGGGGGAACTATAGTCGATTTATGCGAGAGAGACAGGCCCGGCGCGAATGCCCTGCACGCTGGCCAGCCACAGGCCGGTCTGATAGCGAGGCGCGTCGGTTGTTTGCTGCGGCGTGGTCTGGCGAACAATCGCGGGCGGTCTGGCTTCATGCGTGAGTAGCGCATTCAGCGTGTCCAGCAGCGCCAGCCGATGCACCTCAAGCGGCGTGGCCTGCTCAATAACGGCAGCGGGCGTCAGCGTAAAAGAGAGATGGCGAATAACGGTGCGGATGGCGTGTTGATGCCAGTAATCCACATTAAAGCTGGCGCGACGCGCGTTTAACAACGCAAGGCTGTCGAAGCGCACGCTATTATTGATATTCAGGCTTCTGGAAGCCGTTTCTGGTAAGGTATCACCTGAGGCGTGAGGCAGACCAAAGCTCGCCGCGACCATCCCCAACAGGAGATGCGGCCAGAAGTAACGTCTGCCAAATTGTCGCCAACAATTAAGAATACCCACTGTTTTCCGCCGGAGCCTGCTATGCGCGATAGTCGCCCGCAATCAATTGAAAGTTTTTTCGAAGCTGCCGAAGGCCAGAGTATGCTGCAATCCATTCAGCAACGCGCTATTGCGCTGAATAAGCTGAACCGTGCGTTGCAGGGTATTATCCCGGCTCAGCTGCATCCCTGGTGCCGCGTGGCGAATTTCCGCCAGGGCGTTCTGGTGCTTGAAACCGCTAATGCCAGCTGGATGATGCGCTTACGCTATGAACAATCCAGCCTGCTGTCAGCTTTACGAGCGCAAATATTACCATCATTGACGTCAATCGACATCAGGATAAATCCAACGATGGCGGCAAAAGCTCAGGAAAACGCGCAGGAAAACAGCGTTCGGCCAGCAAAAGAGAATAATCTGGGGCGTCAGCTTAGCGAAGAGAGTGCGGAAATTTTACGGGGAGTCGCGAGCCGTAGCCCGGAAAAACTAAAGAAAACATTAGAACGACTGGCCTTGCTGGCCGGAGAGAGTACCCGCTCAACCAGTCGTCATAAATAGTGCTTAAGCCAGCACCAGGTTTGGCGCACGGAAGGTCACCGGCAGCTCGGCTTCGTCTTCAAACGTTGCCCATTCCCAGGCTTCCTGCTTCGCCAGCACGGCCTGCAGCAGCTTGTTGTTCAGCGCGTGACCACCTTTGAACGCGGTAAACGCGCCAATGATGTTGTGTCCGCACATAAACAGGTCGCCGATCGCATCCAGCATTTTGTGACGCACGAACTCGTCCTCAAAACGCAGGCCGTCTTCGTTCAGCACGCGATAGTCGTCCACCACGATGGCGCAGTCGAAGCTGCCGCCCAGGCAAAGACCGCGAGACTGTAACGCCTCGATGTCGCGCATAAAGCCGAACGTACGGGCACGGCTGATTTGACGCGCAAAGGCTTCAGCGGAAAAATCCATGCTGTAGCGCTGTGAGCTGGCGTCGATAGCCGGGTGCTTAAAGTCGATGGTGAAATCGAGCTTAAAGCCGTTGTGCGGGACCAGTTCGGCCCATTTGTCGCCGTCTTCAACCCGGACAGGCTGTTTGATGCGCACAAATTTTTTCGCGCAGTTCAGCTCCTGAATACCCGCGTCCATCAGCAGATAAATAAAGGGCGCCGCGCTGCCATCCATAATAGGGATTTCAGGCGCGTTAACTTCCACCACGATATTATCAATGCCGAGACCGGCAAGGGCCGCATTCAGGTGCTCGACCGTGGAAATACGCACGTCATGCTCGTTGACCAGACAGGTACAGAGCATGGTATCACGCACGGATTTGGCATCAGCCGGGAAATCAACCGGTGGATTCAAGTCAGTGCGACGATAGATGACCCCGGTGTTAGCCGGCGCAGGGCGTAGCGTCAGAGTGACTTTCTTGCCGGTATGCAAACCGACGCCAGTCGCCTGAACAATACGTTTTAATGTCCGTTGTTTGATCATCGCATTATCTCGCAAAATTACTCATCCGACCGCCAGTATAAATCACTGACGGGCGAACACTTTAACACAAAGAGCGGAGAACCCCAACCTTCAGGGAATTCTTAGTCCGCCTGCTTACGCAGGAAGGCCGGAATATCCAGATAGTCAGGCTCTTTGTTGGTTTGCGTGCCGGGCTCGTTGACCACCTTCGCCGCAGGCTTTTGTTCCTGAGGCAGCGGCGCCATACCGTGCTGCTGATAACGATGATCCATAACAGGCTGAGTCTGTGCCTGCTTGTTGGTCACCAGCGTGATTTCCGGACGTTTGTCCATGCCGATGCCGGTTGCGACCACGGTCACACGCAGCTCGTCGTTCATTTCCGGATCCAGCGAGGTACCGATAACCACGGTCGCGTTGTCGGAAGCGAAGGCGCGGATAGTGTTACCCACGGTTTCAAATTCGTCCAGACGCAGGTCGAAACCAGCCGTGATGTTGACCAGTACGCCGCGCGCGCCGGAAAGGTCGATATCTTCCAGCAGCGGGCTGGAGATCGCCATTTCGGCCGCTTCTTCCGCACGGTCTTCGCCGCACGCCACGCCGGAGCCCATCATCGCATAGCCCATTTCGGACATCACGGTGCGCACGTCGGCAAAGTCGACGTTCATCAGGCCCGGACGGGTAATCAGTTCGGCAATGCCCTGCACTGCGCCTTTTAGCACGTCGTTAGCCGCGCCGAACGCGTCCAGCAGAGAAATACCGCGACCCAGCACTTTCAGCAGCTTGTCGTTTGGAATAGTAATCAGAGAATCGACATGCTTGGAGAGCTCGGCAATACCCTGCTCCGCGAAAGCCATACGCTTCTTGCCTTCAAAATTGAAAGGCTTGGTCACGACGGCCACGGTCAGGATACCTAAATCTTTGGCTACTTCGGCCACGACCGGCGCCGCGCCGGTACCGGTGCCGCCGCCCATACCTGCGGCGATAAACACCATGTCCGCGCCTTCCAGCGCCTGACGTAATGCTTCACGATCTTCTTCCGCTGAATTGCGTCCTACTTCCGGGTTTGCCCCGGCACCCAGACCCTTGGTAATCCCGTTACCGATTTGGATGGTCTGGCCTACTGCCGTTTTGCGCAACGCCTGAGCGTCGGTGTTAACGGCAAAGAATTCTACGCCTTCGATGCGCTCACGCACCATATGCTCTACGGCGTTACCGCCGCCGCCGCCGACGCCGATGACTTTAATCACCGCGTCATTGGTTAATTCCATAGGTTCAAACATAATTTCTCTCCGTTATGTGCCTGTCGCCTGGAGATCATAAAATAAGCCTAGCATGATCTCCTTTTCTCTAAATTAAAACTCTTTTTTCAGCCAGCTGTTGATTCGCTTGAACCAGTTGCCCACTGACGCTCTTTTTTCCACATCCGCCTCACCGTTAAGATGAGACTCTTTTCCGTAGTGCAGAAGCCCGACAGCCGTCGAATAGTAAGGCTCCTGCGCATAATCTGTTAAGCCGGTGATATTCAGCGGCTGGCCGATGCGTACCTGCGTATGAAACACGCGCTGCGCGCAGGCCGCCAGGCCTTCAATCTGCGCTGCGCCGCCGGTCAGGACGATGCCTGCGGCCAGGTGATGCTTGACGCCCTGCTGACGCAGCTGCTCCTGCAGCTGTAAAATCTCGTCGTTGACCAGGTTCAGCAGCTCGGTATAGCGCGGCTCAATGACCTCTGCCAGCGTCTGGCGCTGCAGGCTGCGCGGCGGCCGTCCGCCCACGCTCGGCACCTCGACGTTTTCGTCTTTGCCGACGATGGAGCCGAGCGCGCAGCCGTGACGCACTTTAATGGCTTCCGCATCGGTCGGCGGCGTGCCGAACGCATAGGCGATGTCGCTGGTGACCACATTGCCCGCATACGGGATAACCTTGGTGTGGCGCAGCGCCCCGCCAGTATAGACCGCGATATCCATTGTGCCGCCGCCGACGTCCACAACGCAAACGCCCAGCTCGCGTTCATCTTCGGTCAGCACGGCGAAACTGGAGGCCAGACCGGCGAAAATCAGTTGGTCAACTTTCAGGCCGCATCGTTCAACCGCTTTAACGATGTTTTTCGCCATATCGTTATGGCAGGTGATCAAATGGACTTTCGCCTGCATACGCACGCCCGATAAGCCTACCGGATTTTTGATCCCTTCCTGATAATCGATCGCATATTCTTGCGGAATAACGTGCAAAATCCGGTGTTCGTCACGAACACGCACGGATTTCGCGGTGTGCACCACGTTTTCCACATCTTCCTGGGTCACTTCCTCTTCTGAAATAGGAACCATCCCTATTTCGTTCTGACAGCTGATGTGTTTTCCGGACAGCGCCAGATAAACCGACGAAATCTGGCAGTCCGCCATCAGTTCGGCCTGGTCAATTGCACGCTGTACGCACTTGACGACCGACTCCAGGTCGTTGACGCCGCCTTTATCCATGCCGCGAGAAGGACAGCTACCCACCCCGATGATATTGACCATACCATCGGGCAAAACTTCCCCTACCAAAGCGGCGACCTTCGCGGTGCCGATTTCCAGTCCAACTACCAGTTTTCTGTCCGTCGCCTTGATCATTGTTGTTTAACCTGTGCCTGATTCTGTTGCTTATTACCGTCAGTGGTCTGAATAAGTGGCGGTGCCCAGCCTACTGCCGCGCCAGAGTCGTATCGCAGGTCCACATAACCGATCCGCTTATTTTCCGCTTGCGCCTGCTGCTGGAGCGTCGGCCAGAGCTGAATGAAGCGTTTCAGCCGCTTCATATCCTCGTTGCGTCCCAGTTCCAGACGCGTATCGTCATCCAGCACCAGCTGCCATGAACGCCGCGCCGTCATTGACGCCGCCTTCAGCTTAAATTTTCCGGCGGCCAGCATAGCGTCCATCTGATGGTAGCCTGCCAGCACTTCGGATTCGCTGCCTTCCGGCCCGTAAAGCATCACCATCTTCTCTTTGCCGAGGTGATTAGCCGGCACGCTGAACGATTTTCCCGTTGCATCAACCAGATGCAGGTCATTCCAGCGGGCAACGGGCACATATTCAACCAGATGAATCTTTAATTCGTCCGGCCACTGCTTACGCACGCTGACCTGTTGGATCCAGGGCAGCCGTTCGATCTGCTGCTGGATAACATCCACGTCCTGCGACATAAAAGTGCCAGGCTCGCCCAGCGACAGGATAGCCTGACGAATATCGTCGTTGGTGGTGTAGTGCATTTGCCCCGTCACCACCAGCCTCGACAGCGGCAGCCGGGACGCGTCGTTCATCCAGCGTACCACTACGTAACCGCCTGCCGACATCACGCCAAGCACTATCAACAGGAAAAGAATGCCGGCCAGCCGCGAGCCGTTGCTGCGGCCGGTGCGCGCTTTTTCCTGCGCCTCGCGATTGCGAACATTCAGAGCAGCCTGGGACATATCAGTCCGCCAGTTCCAGAATGCGGGCTACCAGCTGCGAAAAGCTCATGCCGGCCTGCTTAGCGGCCATCGGCACCAGGCTGTGGCTGGTCATGCCGGGCGAGGTATTCACCTCCAGCAGGTAAAACTGGCCGTCGCCGCCCATCATCAGATCGACGCGTCCCCAGCCGCTACAGCCCAGCGCGCGCCACGCTTTAATCACGATCTCGCTCAGTTCCGCTTCCCGCTCGGCCGATAAACCGCTTGGACAGAAGTACTGCGTTTCGTCAGAAAAGTATTTTGCTTCATAGTCATAGAACTCCGAAGCCACCTGAATACGAATGGAAGGCAGAATATCGTCGCCGATCACCGCTACGGTGTATTCCGGGCCGCTCAGAAACGCCTCTACCAGCACGTCGTCGTCGTGACGGAAAGCCTCGGTCAGCGCAGCCTGAAGCGAATCAGCGTCGTTAACGCGGCTGATGCCGACGCTGGAGCCTTCGCTGCTGGGCTTAACGAAAACCGGCAGGCCCAGCGCTGCGATACGGGCGCGGATCTCGTCGTTAAGCCCGGCGTCCATCTCTTTACGGGTAATCGCCACGTAAGGCGATACCGGCAGGCCGCAGCCCTGCCACAGGCATTTGGTGCGCAGCTTGTCCATGGTAATGGCGGAAGCCATCACGCCGCTGCCGGTATAGGGAATAGCCAGAAACTCCAGCAGCCCCTGCAGGGTGCCGTCTTCGCCGCCGCGACCGTGCAGCGCGATAAAAGCTTTATCGAAGCCTTCTTCTTTCAGGCGCGTTACCGGAAAATCACGGATATCGACGGCATGCGCGTCGATGCCCGCCTCAAGCAGTCCGCTCACCACGGCGTTGCCCGACATCAGGGAAACGTCGCGTTCCGCAGAAGTGCCACCCAGCAATACCGCTACTTTCTCAGCCATGATGTTTACCTTCTTTCTGCGGTTGTAACTTATTTTCAGCAAGCGTGCGGGCAATACGACCAACGTTGCCCGCGCCCTGCACCAGAATTAAATCGTTGCCGGACAGCTTCGGCGCCAGCATTTCCAGCACGGCGTCATGGTCCGACACCAGGATAGGATCCACTTTGCCGCGCCCACGGATGGTGCGGCACAGCGAGCGACTGTCGGCACCGGGGATCGGCGTTTCGCCAGCGGAGTAAACGTCCAGCATCAGCAGCACATCCACCTGAGACAGCACGTTCGCGAAATCGTCATAGAGATCGCGGGTGCGCGTATAGCGATGCGGCTGGAAGATCATTACCAGCTGCTTGTCCGGCCAGCCCGCGCGGGCCGCTTTGATCGTGGCGTCAACTTCCGTGGGATGATGACCATAATCGTCAACCAGCATCGCGGTGCCCTGCACGCCGTTCACTTCCTGTAGCGGATACTCGCCCAGGAAATCGAAGCGACGACCGGTGCCCTGGAAGCTTTCCAGCGCGCTCAGGATTTCTGCATCGTCAATGCCCTCTTCCGTCGCGACGGCTACCGCGGCGGCGGCGTTCAGCGCATTGTGGCGGCCAGGCGCGTTCAGCGTCACCTGCATCAGCGGCTTATCGTGGCGGGCCAGCGTGAAGTGGCCCTGCGCGCCGTGCTGCTCGTAGCTGGCGATACGCACGTCGGCATCTTCGCTAAAGCCGTAAGTGGTGATCTGGCGGCCTACGCGCGGGATCAGATCGCGGATCACCGCGTCATCCACGCAGAGCACCGCGCGGCCATAGAACGGCAGGTTGTGCAGGAAATTGATAAAGGTCTGCTTCAGGTTCTCAAAATCGCCCTGATAGGTATCCATGTGGTCAGCTTCGATATTGGTGACGATAGCCACCATCGGCTGAAGGTGCAGGAAGGACGCATCGCTTTCATCCGCTTCCGCAATCAGATAGCGGCTGCTGCCCAGGCGCGCATGGGTGCCGGCCGCTTTGACCAGACCACCGTTAACGAAGGTCGGATCCAGGCCGCCTTCCGCATAAATGCTGGAGACCATGGCCGTGGTCGTGGTTTTTCCGTGCGTCCCGGCGACGGCGATGCCGTGACGGAAGCGCATCAGCTCGGCCAGCATTTCCGCCCGACGGATCACCGGAATGCGGGCTTCACGCGCCGCGATAAGTTCCGGGTTATCCTGCGACACCGCGGTGGATACCACCACCACGCTGGCGTCGCTGACATTTTCAGGACGATGGTTAAAATAGATGGTCGCTCCCAGCGCGCTCAAATGCTGCGTGACCGCATTCGGCGCCAGATCGGAACCGCTGATTTCATAGCCTTCGTTGGCCAACACTTCGGCAATACCGCCCATGCCGGCACCACCGATGCCAACAAAGTGAATGTGCCGGACGCGACGCATCTCGGGCACGATAGAACGCAGTTTTGCCAGTTGTTGTGTATTCATCTCTTTCTGCCTGTCGGTACCTGCTGGCACCCTGTTCCGGGACAAGTCTCGTCCTGTGCTATAGCGCCGCTTTGCTGACTTCGGCTGCGACACGCTCGGTCGCATCCGGGATCGCCACGGCACGGGCCTTCGCCGCCATCGCCATCAGCGTTGGGCGATCCCATGCGGCCAGCGTCTGCGCCACGGTGTCAGCCGTAAACTGCGGCTGCTCGTAAATTTTTGCCGCGCCCGCTTTTTCCAGCGGCAGCGCGTTCCAGTACTGCTGACGATCTTTATGCTGAAACGGCACGAAGATCGCCGGTAAGCCTGCGGCGGCCACTTCGCTGACCGTCAGCGCGCCGGAGCGGCAGACGATAACGTCCGCCCAGGCGTAGGCCGCTGCCATATCGTCAATAAATTCGGTGACTTTATGCTGCGTCTGTCCAACCTTACCGTAGGCGTCGTTGACTTCAGCCAGCGCGCCTTTGCCCGTCTGGTGCCACAGCGTAATGCTGTCGCCCAGCTTCGCGGCCACCTGAGGCAGCGTCTGGTTCAGCACGCGGGCGCCCTGGCTGCCGCCGATAACCAATACGCGAACCGGGCCGCTGCGATCGGCCATACGTTCAGCAGGCAACGGCAGAGCAAGCACGTCTGTCCGTACCGGGTTGCCGACCACATCCGCATCAGGGAACGCGCCGGGAAACGCCTGCATCACTTTTTTGGCGATTTTCGCCAGCCACTTATTGGTTAATCCGGCGATGCCGTTTTGTTCATGCAGCACCACCGGAATACCGCAGCTCCACGCCGCCAGGCCGCCCGGCCCGGAAACGTAGCCGCCCATGCCCAGCACCACGTCCGGTTTATAAGCCTTCATGATTGCGCGGGCCTGGCGTACGGCGTGGAAAATCCGCAGCGGCGCGGCCAGCTGCGCCTTCAGCCCTTTGCCGCGCAGGCCGCTGATGCGAATAAAATCGATGTCGATGCCGTGTTTCGGCACCAGATCGGCCTCCATACGGTCAGCCGTGCCGAGCCAGCGCACCTGCCAGCCCTGCGCCATCAGATGGTGCGCCACCGCCAGCCCCGGAAAAACGTGTCCTCCGGTGCCGCCGGCCATAACCATCAGTCGCTTCCCTTTCATCGACTACCTCGCGTAAACGCCTGGGCTTTTGCCAGACGCGTTTCATAATCTATGCGTAACAAAAATACGATGGCGGTTGACATAATTATCAGGCTGGAGCCGCCGTAACTGATCAGCGGCAGCGTCAGGCCTTTGGTCGGCAGCATACCTGCTGCGGCGCCAACGTTAACCAGCGCCTGGAAGCTAAACCAGACGCCGATAGAGCAGCCCAGAAAACCGGCGAAGCGCTGGTCAAGCTCCAGCGCGCGGCGCCCGATGGACATCGCGCGAAAAGCGACGAAGAATACCATTAACAGCGCTAAAACCACACCGATATAACCCAGCTCTTCACCGATAATCGAGAAGATAAAGTCGGTGTGCGCTTCCGGTAAATATTCCAGTTTCTGTACCGAGTTGCCCAGCCCCTGGCCCCAGAATTCGCCGCGGCCAAACGCCATCAGCGACTGGGTCAGCTGGTAGCCGCTGCCAAAGGGATCTTCCCACGGGTTCCAGAAAGAGGTGACGCGCCGCATACGGTAAGGTTCGGCAATAATCAGCAGGCAAACCGCAAAAATACCGGAGCCGATGATCGCCAGAAACTGCCATAATTTTGCGCCAGCCAGGAACAGCATCGCCAGCGTGGTGACAAACAGCACCACCACGGTACCCAGATCGGGCTGCGCCAGCAGCAGGACCGCCAGCACCACCATCACGCCCATCGGCTTGCAGAAACCCCAGAAGTTGTTGCGCACTTCCTCTACCTTGCGCACCAGATAGCTGGCGAGATAGCAGAACAGCGAAAGCTTGGAGAGCTCCGCAGGCTGGATACGCAGCGGGCCGAGCGCAATCCAGCGCGAGGCGCCGTTTACCGAACTGCCCACCACCAGCACAATCAGCAGCATCACCACCGTGACCAGCAGCATAATGTTGCTGTAGCGCTGCCAGAAAGCCATCGGCACGCGCAGCGTGACCAGCCCGATGCCGAACGCCAGCACGATGTAAAAGGCATCGCGCTTGGCGAAGTAAAAAGGATCGTCCGATAAACGCTGGCCCACCGGCATGGAGGCCGACGTCACCATCACGAAGCCGATAATCGCCAGCCCTATCGTCAGCCAGAGCAGCGTGCGGTCGTAAAGCACCATGGTGCTGGCATCGCTCTCGCGCGAGCCCATCACCCACTCTTTCAGGCGTTCTGACAGCCAGCTGGCAACGCTTAAACCCGGAACACGCATCAGCCCAGCTCCTTTGCCAGTCGAGTGAACACGTCGCCGCGCTGCTCGAAGTTTTTAAACTGATCGAGGCTGGCGCAGGCCGGCGACAGCAGCACCATATCGCCCGACTGCGCTTTGGCGGCAATCTGCTGCATGGCTTCCTGCATCGTTGCGGTCTGCACTGCCCTTTCCGGGCGCAGCACCGCCAGCGCGGCCGCATCCCGACCAAAGCAGTAAATTCTGATGTTATCGCCCTGTAAGTAGCGAGCCAGCGGAGTGAAGTCGGCGGATTTGCCGTCGCCGCCCAGCAGCAGCCAGAGCGTGCCCTGCACGGTCAGACCGTTCAGCGCCGCTTCGGTGCTGCCGACGTTGGTCGCTTTGGAGTCGTTGATCCAGCGAATGCCGTTACGCTCGTGCGCCAGCTGGAAGCGGTGCGCCAGGCCGGTAAAGGTAGTCAGCGCTTTCAGGCTGGAGGCGCGAGGCAAACCCACGGCATCGGCCAGCGCAAGGGCCGCCAGCGCGTTGGTATAGTTATGCTGGCCGACCAGGGACATCTCGCTGGTGTTCAGCACTTTTTCGCCCTTAACGCGCAGCCAGGTGCTGCCCTGCTGGCGCGTCAGGTGATAGTCGCCGACGTCGACGCCAAAGCTGATGCAGCGTTTATCCGCGCCGCGTACCGGCATGGTCATCGCATCGTCCGCATTCACAATGCACGCGTCTGCCTGTTCGTAAACGCGCAGCTTGGCCGCCCGATACTGCTGCATCCCGAACGGATAGCGATCCATATGATCTTCCGTCACGTTCAGGATGGTCGCCGCCGCCGCTTTCAGGCTGTGGGTCGTTTCCAGCTGGAAGCTGGAGAGTTCCAGCACGTAGAGCCGGGCGGGCTGAGCAAGCAGCATCAGCGCCGGCAGGCCAATATTGCCGCCCACGCCGACCTGCCAGCCTGCGGCTGTAGCCATCTCGCCCACCAGCGTGGTCACGGTGCTTTTGCCGTTAGAGCCGGTGATCGCCACAATCGGCGCCTGCGCCTCGCGGCAAAACAGCTCGATGTCGCCTACGATCTCCACGCCCGCTTTCGCCGCCGCCGTCAGGGACGGATGCGACAGCGCCAGCCCGGGGCTGGCGACAATCAGATCGGCGCTTTGCAGCCAGTCGTCGTTCAACGAACCCAGCCAGCGTTCCACTTCTGCTGGCAGCTTTTCCAGGCCCGGCGGAACAAGTCGGGTATCCATGACGCGCGGCGTGACGCCACGCGCTAAAAAGAAGTCAACGCACGACTGCCCGGTCAATCCCAGACCGATAATGACGACTTTTTTACCCTGGTAATCAGTCATTATTACCGCACCTTCAGCGTCGCCAGGCCAATCAGCACCAGCATCAGTGAAATGATCCAGAAACGTACGATAACGCGCGGTTCCGGCCAGCCTTTAAGTTCGTAATGATGATGAATAGGCGCCATGCGGAAAATTCGCTGGCCGCGCAGCTTGAACGACCCCACCTGTAGGATCACCGACAGGGTTTCCACCACAAAGACGCCGCCCATAATCACCAGCAAAAACTCCTGACGCAGCAGCACGGCGATGGTGCCCAGCGCGCCGCCCAGCGCCAGCGATCCGACGTCACCCATAAAGACCTGCGCCGGATAGGTGTTAAACCATAAAAAGCCCAGCCCGGCACCGACGATTGCCGTACAGACAATCACCAGTTCGCCTGCGTGGCGCAGATAGGGAATATGCAGGTAGTTAGCGAAGTTCATATTACCGGTGGCCCAGGCAACCAACGCAAAACCGGCGGCCACAAAAACGGTAGGCATGATCGCCAGGCCGTCCAGCCCGTCGGTCAGGTTCACCGCATTACCGGTGCCGACGATAACGAAGTAGGCGAGCACCACGTAAAACAGGCCAAGCTGCGGCATGATGTCCTTGAAGAACGGCACCACCAGCTGCGTCGCCGGCGTGCCTTTTCCTGTCGCATAGAGCGTAAAGGCGACGCCCAGCGAAATCACCGACATCCAGAAATATTTCCAGCGCGCGATCAGCCCTTTCGTGTCTTTACGCACCACCTTGCGATAATCGTCCACAAACCCAATGATGCCAAAGCCCACCAGCACCACCAGCACGCACCAGACGTAAGGGTTGGACGGATAGGCCCACATCAGCACCGAGACGGTAATGGAGAACAGGATCATAATGCCGCCCATGGTCGGCGTGCCGCGCTTGCTGAAGTGCGATTCCGGGCCGTCGTTACGCACGACCTGACCGAAGGACATTTCCTGCAGGCGGGCGATCATGCGCGGCCCCATCCACAGCGAGATAAACAGCGCGGTCAGCAGGCTGACGATGGCGCGAAACGTCAGATAGGAAAAGACGTTAAAGCCTGAATAAAAAGCGACCAGATGTTCGGCCAGCCAGACTAGCATGCTCTTTTCTCCTGTAAGCTCTGTACTACCTGCTCCATGGCGGCACTACGTGAACCTTTAACTAAAATGGTGATCGTCGGCTGTTCCGCCAGCAGCGTCCGCAGACGCGCCGTGACGGCAGCCTTATCGGTAAAATGTTCGCCCACGCCGCTGGCCTCGCCGATAGCACGGCTTAATGTGCCCACGCTAAGCACCTTATCAATACCGGCACGACGGGCCGCTTCGCCCACTTCGCGATGGCACGCTTCGGCCTCCTCGCCCAGCTCCGCCATATCGCCGGTGACCATCACGCGATAGCCCGGCATGTCCGCCAGCACCTGAGCCGCTGCGGTCATCGAACCGACGTTGGCGTTATAGCTGTCGTCCAGCAGCAGCTGATTTTCCGCCAGCAGAACCGGGAAAAGGCGGCCCGGCACGGCTTCAAGCTGGCCTAAGCCAAGCTGTACCGCTTCCAGGGAAGCGCCGACGGAGATAGCCAGCGCGGCGGCGGCCAGCGCATTCGCGATATTGTGACGCCCCGGCAGCGGCAGCTGAACGGCTACGCTGCCTACAGGCGTTTTCATCACAAAATGGGTGCCCGCGCTGGTGATTTGCACATCGCTGGCGGCAAACTCGCTTTCGGCCTGCGGTTGGGAAGAGAAATGCCAGACCGTTTTGCCCTTCAGCATCGGCTGCCAGTTAGCCTCGTCGTTGCTGTCGGCGTTCAGAATGGCGGTGCCGTTGTCCGGCAGCCCCTGAAAAATTTCGCCTTTGGCTTTGGCCACGCCTGCCAGCGAGCCGAACCCTTCCAGGTGCGCGGCCGCCAGGTTGTTGACCAGCGCCGTTTCCGGTCGCGCCAGGCTGGTGGTCCAGGCGATTTCGCCCTGATGGTTAGCGCCCAGCTCAATCACCGCGTACTGGTGCTGCGCGCTCAGACGCAGCAGCGTCAGCGGGACGCCGATATCGTTATTCAGATTGCCTGCGGTATACAGCGTTTCGCCGCACTGGCGCAGAATGGCGGCGGTCATCTCTTTGACCGAGGTTTTGCCGGAAGAGCCGGTCAGCGCCACGACGCGCGCCGTCGACTGCTGGCGAACCCAGCCGGCCAGCCGGCCCAGCGCTATGCGCGTATCGCTGACCACCACCTGAGGAACCGCAACAGGTAAGTGCTTACTGACTAACAGAGCCGCCGAACCGGCCGCTATTGCGTCGCCGACCAGCTCGTGCGCGTCAAAACGCTCGCCCTTCAGCGCGATAAACAGACAGCCGGCGCTTATCTTGCGCGTATCGGTGGTCACTTCGCTAAAGGTAAGGTCGCTGCCGATTAGTTCACCGCCGGTGATCTCAGCCAGCTTTTGCAGAGAGAGTGCGATCATGCCATCACCCCCAGCAGACGCGCCACGGTTTCGCGGTCGGAATAGTCCAGCCGACGGTTGCCGACGATTTGATAATCTTCATGACCTTTACCGGCAACCAGCACGATATCTTCTTCTTTAGCCTGCATGATGGCGTTAGTGACCGCCTGTGCTCGCCCGGCTACCACGCGGGCGCGGCCCGGATCGAGCAGGCCGGTCAGAATGTCGGCCACGATAGCGGCAGGATCTTCGCTGCGCGGGTTATCGTCGGTGATCACCACCACGTCGGAGAACTGCTCGGCAATGGCGCCCATCAGCGGACGCTTGCCTTTGTCGCGATCGCCGCCGCAGCCGAAGACGCACCACAGCTTGCCTTTACAGTGCAGGCGAGCGGCCTCCAGCGCTTTTTCCAGCGCGTCCGGCGTGTGGGCATAATCCACCACTACCGTTGGCTTCGCGGGCGCGCTGAAGACTTCCATACGGCCGGTGACCGGCTGTAGTCGGTTGCCGGTCGCCACCAGCTCGTTGAGCGGATAACCCAGCGCCAACAGCGTTGCCAGCGCCACCAGCAGATTGCTGACGTTAAACGCGCCCATCAGACGGCTTTCCAGCTCGCCGCCGCCCCAGCTGGAGTCAAAACGGATAGCGGCGCCGTTGTCGTGATAGCGCACGTCCGTCGCCTTCAGCCAGCGGCCATGACAGCCCGGCTCCAGGTTATCTTCCAGCGTAACGGCAACGGCGTCCGGCAGGTTCGCCAGCCAGCGGCGTCCCGTCTCGTCATCGGCATTGATAATGGCCTGGCCGACCATGTGCTCGGAGAAAAGCAGCCATTTGGCGGACTCATAGCGCGTCATATCACCGTGGTAGTCCAGGTGATCGCGGCTGAGGTTGGTAAAGGCCGCAGCGGCAAAAGGCAGCGCCGCTACGCGATGCTGCACCAGACCGTGGGAGGAAACCTCCATCGCGGCCAGCGTCGCGCCCTGCTCCACCAGCGAAGCCAGCGTCTGCTGTACCTCAACCGCCGAGCCGGTCGTGTTTTCAACCGGCGCCAGATGGCCGTAAAGGCCGTTGCCGACGGTGCCCATCACCGCGCCGGTTTCGCCCAGCAGCTGCGCCCATTGCGCCAGCAGCTGAGTAGTGGTGGTTTTGCCATTGGTGCCGGTTACGCCAATCAGGCGCAGTTTTTCGCCCGGCTGCTGATAAAAGCGCCCGGCCAGCGCGGAAAGCCGCTGGCTCAGCTGCGCCAGATAAATCACCGGCACGCCGTGCACGGTAGTGATGTCGCCATCTTCCGCTTCGCCTTCCGCTTCGGCGATAATCGCCGCCACGCCCTGCGCGATAGCCTGGGGAATAAAACGACGGCCGTCTGCCGTATGGCCTTTTACGGCGACAAAGAGATCGCCGGCAGCCGCTAAACGGCTGTCCAGGATCATTTCACGCAGCGGCAGCGCGGGCGCGCCAGGCACCCACGGCGCCAGTAAGTCGTGCAGATTACGATCTGTCACTTGATCCCTCACTTATTGTCTACCAGCTCGTTTTTCTCAACGACCGGTAGCGCATCAGGTTCGATATTCATGGTGCGCAATACACCGCCCATAATGGCGCCAAACACCGGAGCCGAAACCGCGCCGCCGTAATATTTACCGGCCTGGGGATCGTTGATCACCACCACCAGCGCAAAACGGGGACGGCTTGCCGGTGCAACGCCGGCGGTGTAGGCAATATATTTGTTAACGTAGCGCCCGTCCGGCCCGACTTTTTTCGCCGTACCGGTTTTAATGGCGATGCGGTAGCCTTTGATGGCCGCTTTTACGCCGCCGCCGCCGGGCAGCGCCACGCTCTCCATCATATGCATGACGGTGCGAACCACTTCTTCAGAAAATACGCGCTGTCCGCCCACGGGCGGATCGACTTTGGTAATCGACAGCGGGCGATAGAGACCATAGCTGCCGATTGTGGCGTAGACTCGCGCTAACTGTAACGGCGTTACCATCAGCCCGTAGCCGAAAGAGAAGGTGGCCCTCTCTATGTCAGACCACCGTTGTTTTTGGGGATATAAGCCACTACTTTCTCCGACCAGTCCCAGATTGGTCGCTTTACCCAGTCCAAAGTGCGAGTAGGTTTCTACCAGCGCCGAGGACGGCATCGCTAACGCCAGCCTGGAAACGCCGACGTTACTCGATTTTTGCAGAACGCCGGTCAGCGTCAGCTCGTTATAGCGGGCCACGTCTTTGATCTCATGGCCGTTAATGCGGTAAGGCACGGTGTTCAGCACGCTGTTTTCCCGCACCACGCCGCGCTGTAGCGCGGTCATGACCACCATCGGTTTGACGGTTGAACCCGGCTCGAAAATATCGGTGATGGCGCGGTTGCGCATTACGTCTTTGGTAACGCCGGTAAGGTTGTTCGGGTTATAGGCCGGGCTGTTGGCCATCGCCAGCACTTCGCCGGTGTTAACATCCACCAGCACGGCGGTGCCCGACTCCGCCTTGTTAAAGGCGACGGCATTGTTCAGTTCGCGATAGACCAGCGCCTGCAGGCGTTCGTCAATGCTCAGCGCCAGGTTGTGCGCCGCCCGGCTGTCTACGGAAGAGACATCCTCAATCACGCGGCCATGGCGGTCTTTGCGCACGGTGCGCTCGCCCGGCTCGCCCGTCAGCCATTTATCAAAGCTCTTTTCGACGCCTTCAATGCCCTGACCATCAATGTTGGTAAAGCCGATCAGATGTGACGTGACCTGCCCTGCCGGATAGTAGCGACGCGACTCTTCCCGTAAAAAGATGCCGGGAAGCTTGAGTTTTTTAATGTAGTCGCCGATGGCCGGATTGACCTGGCGCGCCAGATAGACGAAGCGCCCTTTGGGGTTGGCGTTAACGCGCGCCGCCAGCTGATCCAGCGGAATGGAAAGCGCATCGGAAAGCGCCTGCCAGCGGCTGTCCAGCGTGATGCCGCCTTTGGCGTGCAGCTCTTTCGGATCGGCCCAGATAGCGTTGACCGGCACGCTGACGGCCAGCGGCCGCCCGGCGCGATCGGTGATCATGCCACGAGAGGTCGGAACGGCCTGGACGCGCAGCGAGCGCATATCGCCTTCCCGCACCAGCTTATCCGGGTTAATCACCTGCAGATAAGCCATGCGCGCCAGCAGTCCGCCCAGCGCGAGTAAAATACAGCCGCACAACAACGCAAAACGCCAGCTGACAAAGCTGGCCTGATCTTCCTGACGTTTTGTCTTAAGCGTCTTAACTGCGGCTTTCATTTATGCCCTTATGGCTGTACCACAATATTTTCCTGCGAAGGATCGACATGCTGCATTTGCAGTTTTTCCATCGCCGTTCTTTCCACGCGGCTGTGATCGCCCAGCGCATTCTCTTCCAGAATCAGGTTGCGCCATTCGATATCCAGCGCGTCGCGTTCCAGCACCAGCTGCTCGCGCTGCGCGGTGAGCAGGCGGGTTTTATGCGCCGTGGTCACCACCAGCACCGCAGACACGAGCACGGCGACAGCCAGGATCAGCGGGATTTTGCCGTGGCGTAAAAGATCGCCTGCAATCACGCCGGGTAAACTGTGTCGCTCGTTGCCGATCATGCGTCTGTTCTCTCAGCGATACGTAATACGGAACTGCGCGCGCGCGGGTTTTCCGCCACTTCCGCTTCGCCCGGCATCATTTTGCCCAGCGCTTTAAGCTGACGGCCGCCGAGTTTGCTCAGCTGCGCTTCCGTCATCGGAATACCGGCCGGAACCTGCGGGCCACGGCTCTGTTCGCGCATAAAGCGTTTGACGATACGGTCTTCCAGCGAGTGGAAGCTGATCACCGACAGGCGGCCCTGCGGCGCCAGCGCGGAAAGCGCGCCTTTCAGCGCTTTTTCAATCTCTTCCAGCTCGCTGTTGACCCAAATACGGATAGCCTGGAAGCTGCGCGTTGCCGGATGCTTGAATTTATCTTTTACCGGCGTAGCGGCATAAATCACGTCCGCCAGCTCTTTGGTGCGGGTCATTGGCTGCTCGCGGTTGCGCTCGACGATGGCGCGCGCGATGCGTTTTGCGAAGCGCTCTTCGCCAAAGGTTTTCAGCACAAAGGCGATATCGCTCTCCTCTGCCTGAAGCAGCCACTGCGCAGCAGATAAGCCTTTGGTCGGATCCATGCGCATATCCAGCGGGCCGTCGCGCATAAAAGAGAAGCCGCGTTCGGCATCATCCAGCTGCGGCGAAGAGACGCCCAAATCCAGTAAAATGCCGTCGATGCGGCCGGTCAGCCCGCGCGCGTCAACATACTCCGCCAGCGCGGAGAAAGGCCCATGTATAATGGTAAAGCGCGGATCGGTAATGGCGGCGGCGGCGGCAATAGCCTGCGGGTCGCGGTCGATGGCGTACAGACGCCCCTGTTCGCCCAGCGCGGAGAGGATCAGTCGGGAATGCCCGCCTCGTCCAAAGGTGCCATCAATATAGATGCCGTCTGGTTTGATATTGAGGCCGTTGACCGCCTCGTCCAGCAGCACCGTGGTATGTTTAAAATTTTCCTGCATAGCTATAATGACAAGTCCTGCAAGCGCTCAGATAGCGGTTCCTGAGACGACTGCTCCGCGTCAATATCCTCCCTGACTTGTTGATACCAGGTCTGTTCATCCCACAGCTCAAACTTGTTAAACTGTCCAACCAGCATCACTTCTTTGGTCAGATTCGCGTGCTGACGGAGCGTACCCGCAATCAGCAAACGGCCTGCATTATCCATCTGGCATTCGCTGGCATGACCAAGCAACAAGCGCTGAATACGGCGCTCTACCGGGTTCATGCTCGATAAGCGAGCCAGCTTACGTTCAATAATTTCCCATTCAGGCAGGGTGTAAAGCAGCAGGCATGGCTGATGGAGGTCAATAGTACACACCATTTGCCCCTGAGATTCCCCGATCAGCGTTTCGCGGTAGCGCATGGGCACAGCCAGTCGCCCTTTGCCGTCGAGATTGACTAACGTTGCTCCACGGAACATGCCAGTCTTCCCCTTTGATTACCCTTAAGTCCCACTTTACACCACAAATTCCCACCCGGAGGAGTGTACGGAGCGGAGGAAATCATTGTCAAGCGACAGCGCAGGCCCTGAAGAATTATTTCTTTTCCAGAAAAAACAGCAAAGAGTTAAAAAAGAAGCGCCTTTAGCGCGCTATCGAAAATTAAACTAATGAATAGTGACGGGAAATTGATGAGAAATTCTGAGTTGTTCAAAAATATACCAGCCGTTACCCGTAAAATTCCGGCCGCCAACTTTAGCCGTTGACCGGTATTTTAAGGAATTTCCTAAGAAAATGGCCTGATAGTGCCGTTCTGCCTGATGCGGCAGCGAAGGCGTGTCGCTAACGTTTTAATAAGCGTGCATTTTCGGAAAGTTAAAATCATTTGAAACTTTATCTTTACTTTTATTTACGCTAACGACAAACCAAAAACGCACCGGTCTTATTTGGGCATCCGGCACCGCGCGAAAAGTTGCGAAACCAGAAAAATAAAAGGTGCCAATAAAAGACACCCTTTTAGCAACTGATTAACTTCCTTTACGGCTCAGGCGTCCACGCCGGTAAAGATTGCGACGGATACGCGTCAGGCCGGGTTTTGGCTTACGCGGCTCGTCCAGGCTGGCCAGCACCAGTTCCAGCACCCGCTCGGCCACGTCGCGATGACGCTGACCTACCGCCAGTACCGGACAATCCAGAAAATCCAGCAGCTCATGATCGCCGAAGGTGGCTATTGATAAATCGGTCGGCATCCGCCCTTCCCGCTTGAGCGCCACGTCCATCACGCCCTGCAGCAGACCAAAAGAAGTGGTAAACAGCGCATCGGGCATGGCGTGCGTTTCCAGCCAGGTTTCAAACAGCGCCGCCGCCGCCGTGCGCTCAAAGCTGTTGGCATAGATATAGTCGATATGGCGCTCGTCGCCCTGCCACGCCTGGCGAAAGCCCATTTCACGCAGGAAGCTGACGGACAGCTCCGGCAGCGCGCCGAGGTAAAGAATGGATTCAGCCGGCTGCTTGCGCAGTTCGGCCGCCAGCATCTCGGCATCATCCTGATCGGCGCCGACGACGCTGGTGAAGTGTTCGCGATCCAGTGCGCGATCCAGCGCTACGATCGGCAGCGGATCGTTAATCCAGCGCTGGTAAAAAGGGTGTTCCGGCGGCAGGGAGGTCGAAACGATAATCGCGTCTACCTTGCGCTGTAACAGGTGTTCCACGCAGCGCATTTCGTTATCCGGCTGATCTTCGGAGCAGGCGATCAGCAGCTGATAGCCGCGCTGACGGGCCTGGCGCTCCAGATAATTCGCGATCCGCGTATAGCTGGTATTCTCTAAATCGGGAATAACCAGGCCTATCGAGCGGGTACGCCCTGCCCTTAAGCCTGCGGCGACCGCATTAGGGTGATAATTATGCTCGCGAACCACCGCCATGACTTTTTCTACGGTCTTGTCGCTGACACGATACTGCCGGGCTTTTCCGTTTATAACGTAGCTGGCCGTCGTGCGCGATACACCAGCAAGACGCGCAATTTCATCCAGTTTCACAATAACTCCACGCTTCAGGCACCATGACGGCGCAGAAAAAATAGCCATGTCGCGGCTAAGGATAAGATAATCTTACATCTAACGGCTGCGCCAGCAACCTCTTTTAGCCCCAGTCGGGAGCTTTCTGGCAAAAATAAAAAAACCCGGCATTACGCCGGGTTAGAAGCTTTTCGCAATTATCACGCGGGGCAATCAGCGCATAATTCGCTCGCCGCGCGCAACACCGACAACGCCTGAACGTGCAACCTCAACGATTTCCGCCACTTCACGAACGGTGCTTAAAAAAGCGTCCAGCTTGTCGCTGGTGCCCGCCAGCTGAACCGTATAAAGCGAAGGCGTCACGTCGACGATCTGCCCACGGAAGATTTCCGCGCTGCGCTTAACCTCTTCACGCCCGTAGCCGGTCGCCTGGATTTTCACCAGCATGATCTCGCGCTCGACAAACGCGCCCTGGCCCAGCTCCGTGACGCGCAGCACGTCCACCAGCTTGTGCAGCTGCTTTTCAATCTGCTCCAGCACCTTCTCGTCACCCACGGTCTGAATAGTCATCCGCGACAGCGTCGGATCGTCAGTAGGCGCGACGGTCAGGCTTTCGATGTTGTAACCGCGCTGAGAAAAAAGCCCTACTACCCGCGATAATGCGCCGGATTCGTTTTCCAGCAGTACCGATAAAACACGACGCATAATTATGTCCTCTCCGTTTTGCTCAGCCACATTTCGTCCATTCCGCCGCCGCGGATCTGCATCGGGTAAACGTGCTCGCTGCCGTCAACGTTAACGTCCACAAACACCAGGCGGCCTTTACGCAGCTCTACCAGCGCCTGGCTCAGTTTTTCTTCCAGCTCATGCGGATGATTAATGCCGATGCCGACATGGCCGTAAGCCTCCGCCAGCCTGATAAAATCGGGCAGCGACTCCATATAGGATTGCGAATGCCGTCCCGAATAGATCATATCCTGCCACTGCTTCACCATGCCCAGATAGCGATTGTTAAGGCTCAGCACCAGCACCGGCAGATTATATTGCAGCGCGGTCGACAGCTCCTGAATATTCATCTGAATACTGCCGTCGCCCGTGACGCAAACCACGGTTTCCTCCGGCAGCGCCAGCTTGACGCCCAGCGCGGCAGGCAGGCCGAAGCCCATCGTGCCCAGACCGCCCGAGTTGATCCAGCGGCGCGGCTTGTCAAAGGGGTAATAAAGCGCGGCGAACATCTGATGCTGCCCCACGTCGGAGGTCACGTAGGCGTCGCCGTTGGTCAGACGCCAGATCGTTTCGATTACCGCCTGCGGTTTGATTTTCTCGCTGCTGCGATCGAACGCCAGGCACTGACGCGCTCGCCACTGTTCGATGCTCTGCCACCAGTCGCGCAGGCTGTCGCAATCCTGCTCGCTGTGCTGTTTTAGCATCTCCAGCATCTGCTTCAGCACATCGCGGGCATCGCCGACGATCGGCACATCTGCCGGCACGGTTTTGGAGATAGTCGCGGGATCAATATCAATATGCAGCACCGTCGCGTTCGGACAATACTTCATTAAATTATTGGTGGTGCGGTCATCGAAACGCACGCCAACGGCGAAAATAACGTCGGCATTGTGCATCGTCATATTCGCTTCATAGGTGCCGTGCATCCCCAACATGCCTAAACACTGGCGATGGGTGCCGGGGAAAGCGCCCAGGCCCATCAGCGAGCAGGTCACCGGCAAATTGAGTTGTTCGGCGAACTCGCGCAGCTCGTTGGCGCAGTCGGCATTGATTACGCCGCCGCCCGCATAGAGAACGGGTTTTTTCGCCGCCAGCAGGCTTTGCAGCGCGCGCTTGATTTGGCCCCGATGCCCCTGCGTCGTGGGATTGTAAGAGCGCATACTGACCGATTCCGGCCACTGATACGGCAGCTTGTTCGCCGGATTCATCATATCTTTTGGCAGGTCGATCACCACCGGGCCGGGACGCCCGCTGGCCGCCAGCCAGAAGGCTTTTTTCACGACGGTGGGGATATCTTCAACCTGCCTCACCATAAAGCTGTGTTTGACGATCGGCCGCGAAATACCGACCATGTCGCACTCCTGGAAGGCGTCATAGCCAATAAGGGAGGAAGGAACCTGCCCGGAGAGCACGACCATAGGAATAGAATCCATATAGGCGGTGGCAATGCCGGTAATAGCGTTGGTGGCGCCCGGCCCGGACGTGACCAGCACCACGCCGGTTTCGCCGGTAGCGCGTGCGTAGCCATCGGCCATATGTACAGCGCCCTGCTCATGGCGCACCAGCACGTGGTCAATGCCGCCCACGGTTTGCAATGCGTCATAGATATCCAGTACTGCCCCGCCGGGGTAGCCGAACACATGTTTTACGCCCTGATCGATTAACGATCGGACCACCATCTCGGCTCCTGACAACATCTCCATTTTTGCCTCCAGGCTTTAAGGTGCTGATTTACCGACGTGCTTAACGCGCTTATGCAGAAAATAACGCCTGCCTGCCGATAAGTTCAAAACCTGTGTTTATTCAACCGCTAAAAATATTTTCAGCGGCCAGGTACAGGGCGATGCCCGTTTTATTTTTGCTTTGAGTGAAGATTTACCATAACCGCAGAAAACCCGACAGGCAAACGTCCTGCACGTGACTGATGAATGAAAGCCCTTATTAAGGCACTACCTGTTTCGCTAACGCGTCGACGTTTACACTAACTATTCGCCAGGAAAAAAGCGGTTTATGCTGACTGCGCTTTATTTTCCAGTGTGATCGTTTCGTTATTAATGAGTGAACTTCTTTGAATAAAGTTTACCTGTTCAAACATCGCGGCGGATTTAGTTTTTTCTGCTGCTTCCCGATCTATCTGAAAAAGAATGCGCTAACTAACCGGGCATTGTTGGTGAAAGTTGTTTATAAGAAAAACCTATGTAATATCCTGATAAAAAAGGCTATTTTTGCTAAAAACCGCCAGCACTCCCTTTTGTTTTTCGATGGTTTTCTGCTGGGCGGCCTGCCGTACGCCTTTTTGTTCTGTCTGCCTTTGCTGAGCCAGAATAATTTCTCTGCGCTGATTTTACGTCGCTAATTATAACCTTGTGACTCGCCTTGACATCGCCCCCCGCTTTCAAGTATCAATAAAGGAACAGCAAATTTATGAGGCCTGACTCAATGATCCGTACCCTCCTCCTACCTGGTCTACTACTAAACGCATATTTATGCGCGGTAGACTTGTGGGCGGAATGAATCACTGATTCAGGCTTGCAAACTAAAAAACCCGCGCTACTGCGCGGGTTTTTTTATGCTCGTAGCATTAGCGATGCAAACATGAAAGGAATTATCTGATGAGCCAACAAGTTATTATTTTCGATACCACGCTGCGTGATGGCGAACAGGCATTGCAGGCCAGCCTGAGCGTGAAAGAGAAATTGCAGATAGCGCTGGCGCTGGAGCGTATGGGCGTTGACGTGATGGAGGTCGGTTTTCCGGTTTCTTCGCCAGGCGACTTCGAATCCGTGCAGACTATCGCTCGCCAGGTAAAAAACAGCCGTGTTTGCGCGCTGGCCCGCTGTGTGGAAAAAGATATCGATGCGGCTTACGAAGCGCTGCGCGTGGCCGAAGCCTACCGCATCCACACCTTTCTGGCGACGTCGCCCATGCATATCGCCACCAAGCTGCGCAGCACGCTGCCGGAAGTGATCGAGCGCGCCGTGCGTATGGTAAAACATGCGCGTAACTACACCGACGACGTCGAATTTTCCTGCGAAGACGGCGGTCGGACGCCAATCGACGATCTGTGCCGCGTCGTGGAAGCCGCCATCAACGCCGGCGCCACTACCATCAATATCCCTGACACCGTGGGCTACACCCTGCCGAGCGAGTACAGCAACATTTTCACCCAGCTGCGCAACCGCGTGCCCAATATCGACAAAGCGATCCTGTCAGTGCATACCCATGACGATTTGGGCATGGCGGTCGGCAATTCTATCGCCGCCGTGCAGGCTGGCGCGCGCCAGATTGAGGGCACCATTAACGGTTTGGGCGAGCGTGCGGGCAACTGTGCGCTGGAAGAAGCCATCATGGCGATAAAAACCCGCAGCCAGCTGATGAACGTGCATACCCATATTCACCATCAGGAAATCTACCGCACCAGCCAGCTGGTCAGCCAGATCTGCAATATGCCAATCCCGGCCAATAAAGCCGTGGTGGGCAGCGGCGCTTTCGCCCACTCCTCCGGTATTCACCAGGACGGCGTGCTGAAAAACCGCGAAAACTACGAAATCATGACGCCGGAATCGATCGGCCTGCACCAAATCCAGCTGAACCTGACCTCTCGCTCCGGTCGTGCGGCCGTGAAACACCGCATGGAGGAGATGGGTTACAAAGAGCAGGATTACAATCTGGACAGCCTGTACGACGCCTTCCTGAAGCTGGCCGATAAAAAGGGCCAGGTGTTCGATTACGATCTGGAAGCGCTGGCCTTTATTAACAAGCAGAACGAAGAGCCGGAACATTTCCGCCTGGACTACTTCAGCGTGCAGTCCGGCTCCAGCGTGATGGCAACCGCTTCGGTCAAGCTGAACTGCGGAGAAGAATCCATCGCCGAAGCCGCGACGGGCAACGGGCCGGTGGATGCCGTTTACCAGGCGATCAACCGTATTACCGACTTTGATATCGAGCTGGTGAAATATCAGCTGACCGCCAAAGGCCATGGCAAAGACGCGCTGGGCCAGGTTGATATCGTGGTGAACTATAACGGCCGTAAATTCCACGGCGTGGGCCTGGCGACGGATATCGTGGAATCCTCCGCCAAAGCCATGATCAACGCCCTGAACAATATCTGGCGCGCGCGTCAGGTCGAGCAGGAACTGCAGCGCAAAGCCAACGAAAAGGAAGCCGTATAATGACAAGGACTTATCATATTGCCGTATTGCCGGGCGACGGCATCGGGCCGGAAGTCATGGCGCAGGCCGCGAAGGTGCTGGATGCGGTACGTCAGCGTTTCGATCTGCGCATCACCACCAGCGAGTATGACGTCGGCGGCATTGCCATCGACCGTCACGGCGAGCCGCTGCCGCCGGCCACCGTGGCGGGCTGCGAACAGGCGGATGCGATCCTGTTTGGCTCCGTCGGCGGCCCGAAATGGGAACACCTGCCGCCAGCGGAGCAGCCGGAGCGCGGTGCGCTGCTGCCGTTGCGTAAGCACTTCAGACTGTTCAGCAACCTGCGGCCGGCCAGCCTGCATCAGGGGCTGGAAGCGTTCTGCCCGCTACGCGCAGATATCGCCGCCAAAGGCTTCGATATTCTGGTGGTGCGCGAGCTGACCGGCGGCATCTATTTCGGCCAGCCGAAAGGCCGTGAAGGCAGCGGCCAGCACGAGCGCGCCTTTGATACCGAGGTTTATCACCGCTTCGAGATCGAACGCATCGCCCGCATCGCCTTTGAATCTGCCCGCAAGCGCCGTAAAAAAGTGACGTCGATTGATAAAGCAAACGTGCTGCAATCGTCCATTTTATGGCGGCAGATCGTAACGGAAGTGGCGCAGGATTACCCGGATGTCGAGCTGCATCATATGTATATTGATAACGCCACGATGCAGCTGATCAAAGAACCTTCACAGTTCGACGTTATGCTTTGCTCTAACCTGTTTGGCGATATTCTCTCCGACGAGTGCGCGATGATTACCGGCTCGATGGGGATGCTGCCTTCCGCCAGCCTTAACGAACAGGGTTTTGGCCTGTTTGAACCGGCAGGCGGCTCCGCGCCGGATATCGCCGGAAAAAATATTGCCAATCCTGTCGCTCAGATCCTGTCGCTGGCGCTGCTGCTGCGCTACAGCCTGCAAGCCGCCGACGCGGCCGATGCCATTGAGCAGGCCATCAGCCGCGCGCTGGCAGAAAATTACCGTACCGGCGACCTGGCTGGCGACGGCGATGCCGTCGGCACCGAGGAGATGGGTTCCGTTATCGCCCGATTTATCCGCGAAGCCTGATTATGAAAACATTATACGAGAAGCTGTTTGACGCCCATGTCGTGTATGAAGCGCCTGACGAGACGCCGCTGCTTTATATCGACAGGCACCTGGTGCATGAAGTGACCTCGGCGCAGGCTTTTGACGGTCTGCGCGCGCACGGCCGCCCGGTGCGTCAGCCGGGTAAAACTTTCGCCACGATGGATCACAACGTCTCTACGCAAACGCGGGATATCAACGCCAGCGGCGAGATGGCGCGCATTCAGATGTCGATGCTGATCAAAAACTGCGAAGAATTCGGCGTGCGGCTGTACGATCTGAAGCATCCTTTTCAGGGCATTGTGCACGTTATCGGGCCTGAACAGGGCATGTCGCTGCCCGGTATGACCATCGTCTGCGGCGATTCGCATACTTCTACCCACGGCGCTTTCGGCGCGCTGGCGTTTGGCATCGGCACGTCAGAAGTCGAACACGTGCTGGCAACGCAGACGCTGAAGCAGTCGCGCGCTAAAACCATGAAGATCGAAGTCGTGGGGCAGACGGCGCCGGGCATTACCGCCAAGGATATCGCGCTGGCGATCATCGGTAAAACCGGCAGCGGCGGCGGCAACGGGCACGTGGTGGAGTTCTGCGGCCCGGCCGTGGAGCAGCTCAGCATGGAAGGCCGCATGACGCTGTGCAATATGGCGATTGAGCTGGGCGCGAAAGCGGGCCTGGTCGCGCCGGATGAGACCACGTTTAATTATGTGAAGGGCCGCCAGTTTGCGCCCAAAGATGGGGCCTGGGAACAGGCAGTCGCCTACTGGCGCACGCTGAAATCCGATAGCGGTGCCCGCTTTGATAAAGTCGTGACGCTTAATGCCAGTGAGATCGCGCCGCAGGTCACCTGGGGCACCAATCCCGGCCAGGTGATCGCCGTCAACGACGTCATCCCCGATCCGGCCAGCTTCAGCGATCCCATTGAACGCGCCTCGGCGGAAAAAGCGCTGGCCTATATGGATCTCAAACCGGGCATCAGGCTGACTGACGTGCGGATTGATAAGGTATTTATCGGCTCCTGCACCAATTCCCGTATTGAGGATCTGCGCGCGGCGGCCTCCGTGGTCAAAGGGCATAAAATCGCCGCTGGCGTGCAGGCTTACGTCGTGCCCGGCTCCGGGCCGGTCAAAGCGCAGGCCGAAGCGGAAGGTCTGGATCAAATCTTTCTGGCTGCCGGTTTCGAATGGCGCCTGCCCGGCTGCTCGATGTGTCTGGCGATGAATAACGATCGCCTGAGTCCGGGCGAGCGCTGCGCCTCAACCAGCAACCGTAATTTCGAAGGCCGCCAGGGCCGTGGCGGACGTACGCATTTGCTCAGCCCGGCGATGGCCGCCGCTGCGGCGGTAGCCGGTCGCTTTGCCGATATCCGCGAGCTGGATAAGGAGTAACTATGGCGAAAAAATTTACGCAGCATACGGGCGTGGTGGTACCGATGGACGCCGCCAACGTCGACACCGACGCCATTATCCCGAAGCAGTTTTTACAGATGGTGACGCGCACCGGTTTTGGCCGCAACCTGTTTTACGACTGGCGCTACAAGGATGCGGAAGGTCAGATCCCTGACCCTGACTTTATCCTGAATAAACCGGCCTTTCGCGGCGCCAGCATTATGCTGACGCGGGAGAACTTCGGCTGCGGCTCTTCGCGCGAACACGCGCCCTGGGCGCTGACCGATTACGGTATCCAGGCGATTATCGGCAGCGATTTCGCCGATATTTTTGCCAATAACGCGTTTAATAACCAGCTGCTGCTGGTAACGTTAAGCGAAGCCGAAATTGATGCGCTGTTTCAACGGGTCGCCGCCGAGCCGGGCGTCAGCTTTACCGTGGATTTGGACAGGCAGGAAGTGGTGGCGGGCGACAAGCGTTACGCTTTCAGCATCGATCCTTTCCGTCGTCACTGCCTGCTGAACGGGCTGGATAGTATTGGCCTGACGCTGCAGCACGAAGCCAGCATCAGCGAGTACGAACGGCGGCAGCCAGCGTTCTTGCGCTAGCTTCAGTCGGGTTAAAAGCGGCCCGAGCGGGCCGCTTCCCTCCACTCAAACATCCTTCACCTTAGCCGACATCGCCAAAGCCGCGACGGCGAGGATCAGCGCGCCCCAGTAAACCGAATAGTGGCCGAACGTTTCTGCCAGCGCGCCCTGCAACACGCCCGCCAGGATCACGCCGGTCGAAATGCTGTTGGTAAAAAGCGTGGTGGCCGCACCCGGTCTGCCGGGCATCAGATCCTGAAAATAGAGCATGCCAATCCCGGCGATGATGCCGATAAAAATAGCGTTGAAAATCTGTAGCGCCAGCAGCGCCGCACGCGAGTGAAACAGCACCAGCCCCAGATAAAACAGCACGCCCGCCGCCACGGCAAACAGCATCATATTGCGCTTGCCGAAGCGCTTAACATAGTGCCCGGCCAGCAGCATCGCCGGGATCTCCAGGCCCGCCGCCACGCCCATCAGCAGGCCCGCCAGCCTGTCCGGCAGGCCCAGCACGCTGCTGATATAAAGCGGCATATCAATGATATACATGGTGTTGCAGGTCCACATCAGCAGCGAGGCGATAAACAGCAGCCGCACGTCTCTGTTTTTCCACGCGCTGATTTGCGTGATAACCACCTCCGGCGACTGTTCCACCCGTGGTACAGAAGGCAGCGCAAACCAGATCAGCGCGATGCAGAGCACAAACAGCGCGGCGGCAACGGAAAACATGGTGGTAAAGCCGTAGTTCAACGCCAGCGCGAAAGAGAGCGGCGGGCCAATCACCCACGCCAGCGAAAGCTGGGCGCGCATTACCGAACTGAACATCACGACTTCACGCGCAGAGCTGTCCGCATACTCGCGCGCCAGCGCAAAAATTTGCGGCATGGCGACGCTGGCCAACGCCGACAGCAGCACGCCAAAAGTGATCAGCGTCAGATAATCGCGGTTAAAAGCGAACAGCAGCGCGTTGCCTGTCGCCATCAGACAGCAAAAGAGGATCAGCATACGTCGATCGCCACGGTTGTCCGATCGTTTCGCCAGCAGCAGGCTGACCGCAATACCGGCAATTGCGTTCACGGTATAAAACAGCCCCACCCAGAATGGCCGCTCGCCCACTTCGCGCGTCAGAAACAGGCTCAGCGTTGGCGCCTGTAGCGCCCCCGCGATACCCACCATAAAAGAGACAGCCATAAAAGCGAGGTAAACCGGGTTAATACGACGTTGACGCGTAAGCAACGATTTCATACCACATCCCTTGCAAATAAAGAGGCCCGCACGCGGGCGCAAACAGCAAGCATAGAAGAAAACGGGAAATGAAAAAAGCCAGCGGGCAAGACGCCTGCTGGCTGGTGAAAGCACACCTTACTCAGATATAAAGTCTTGAAAGCGCGCCATTCAAAAGAATGCCTCCCGCACTTTCATCGCTAACCAGTATTGCCTTAATATAGGGCAAGAAAAACAGGCGACTTTTCAGCAAGAGTTCCCCTTTTATGCAATCAACGCGTTTACAGCAGCAGTTTATCCGGCTCTGGCAGAGCTGCGAGGGCCAGCCGCAGGAAACCACGCTCGACCAGCTGGCGCTCCAGCTTAGCTGTTCGCGTCGCCATATGCGTAACCTGCTTGGCGCCATGCAGCAGGCGGGCTGGCTAACCTGGCAGGCAGAAGCCGGGCGCGGCAAGCGCTCGAAGCTGACGTTTCACTATACGGGCCTGGCGCTTCAGCAGCAGCGCGCGGAAGACCTGCTGGAGCAGGATCGCATCGATCAGCTGGTGCAGCTGGTCGGCGATAAAAATACCGTGCGGCAGATGCTGCTCTCTCATCTCGGCCGCAGCTTTCGCCAGGGAAAACATATCCTGCGGGTGCTCTATTATCGCTCGCTGCTGAACCTGAATCCCGCCACCGCGTTGCGTCGTTCGGAAACGCATCTGGCCCGGCAGATCTTCAGCGGCCTGACGCGCATAAATGAGGAAAACGGGGAAATCGAGCCGGATATCGCCCACCACTGGCAGTCGGTTTCTTCGCTGCACTGGCGCTTCTATTTACGCCCTGCGGTGCATTTCCATCACGGACGCGAGCTGGAGATGGCGGATGTGATCGCCACGCTGGAACGCGCGCGGACGCAGCCGCTTTTCGCCAATATCGTCCGTATTCACTCTTCCACGCCCTGGACGCTGGATATTCATCTGCACCAGCCCGACCGCTGGCTGCCGTGGCTGCTGGCGGGCGTCGGCGCGCTGATCGTGCCGAAAGAGTGGCCTTTTCTGCCCGATTTCAGCCGTCAGCCCGTCGGCACCGGGCCCTATGCCGTGGTGCGTAATCAGCAGAGCCAGCTTAAGATCGAAGCCTTCGACGCCTATTTCGGCTACCGCGCGCTGCTTGATGAGGTCAACATCTGGGTATTACCGGAAATCAGCGAGGAGCTGGTCTATTCCGGCGTCAGGCTGGAAGGCGGCAGCCTGGATGAAAAATCGGAAGAGAGCCGCCTTGAAGAAGGCTGCTATTTTCTGCTGTTCGACCAGCGTTCGCCGCTGGGACGGGACGAGCAGATCCGTCGCTGGGTCAGCGCCATCGCCAACCCGATAGCGCTGCTGAACCGCGCCGGAGCGGGCTATCAGCGATACTGGTTTCCGGCCTACGGGCTGCTGCCGCGCTGGCATCATCGACGCGATCTGGACGCGCCGGAAAAGCCGACGGGCCTGACCTCGCTTACGCTGACCTGGTATGGCGATCATCTTGAGCATCAGGCTATTGCTAATTTGCTCCATCCGCTGCTGGCTGCGCAAGGGGTGACGCTGGTCACGAAGCAGGTCGATTACGCCAGCTGGCATCAGGGCGAAGCGGAAAGCGACATCTGGCTGGGCAGCGCTAACTTTACCCTGCCGCTGGAGTTTTCGCTGTTTGCCCTGCTGTATGAGATCCCGCTGCTGCAACACTGCGTGCCGATTGACTGGCAGCAGGATGCGCAGCGCTGGCGCGAACAGCAGCTGCCGCTGGCCGACTGGAGCAGGCAGCTGATCGCCGACTGCTACTTTCATCCGCTTTTCCATCACTGGCTGCTGCTGGAAGGCGAACGCAGTATGCGCGGGGTGCGCATGAATACGCTGGGCTGGTTTGACTTCAAGTCCGCATGGTTTGCACCGCCCGAATCATGATGCTTTCGCTACCCTGTAGAAATCATTAGAATAAGCCGTTCTCAACGGGGTGCGCGGCATTGGCCGACGCTGAGATAAACCCGTCGAACCTGACCCGGCTAATACCGGCGTAGGGATTTGAGAGTGCTTCACCTGCTCAGATCGCGCGTCGCCTGACCCTCAAGGAACTCCAGGTGCTAAAAAAAATCCTGCCTCTGCTGCTGCTCTGCTCGCTTTCCGCCGTTGCCGCCAAACCCGCGCTGACGGTCTATACCTATGACTCTTTCTCTTCCGAATGGGGACCCGGTCCGGCCATTAAAAAGGCTTTTGAGGCCGACTGCGGCTGCGAGCTGCGCTATGTCGCCCTGCCCGACGGCGTCGCGCTGCTGAACCGCCTGCGTATGGAAGGGAAAAACAGCCGCGCCGACGTGGTGCTGGGGCTGGATAACAACCTGCTGGACGCGGCGGAAAAAACCGGCCTGTTTGCCGCCAGCGGCGTCGATACGCGCAGCGTCACCGTGCCGGGCGGCTGGTCAAACAGCACTTTCGTTCCCTACGACTACGGCTGGTTCGCCTTTGTCTATGACAAAACTAAACTGCAAAACCCGCCCAAAAGCCTGAAAGAGCTGGTCGAGGGCAGTCAGCCGCTGAAAATTATCTACGAAGATCCGCGCACCAGCACGCCGGGACTGGGCCTGCTGCTGTGGATGCAGAAAGTCTATGGCGATAACGCGCCCGCCGCCTGGCAGAAGCTGGCGCAGAAAACCGTGACCGTGACCAAAGGCTGGAGCGAGGCTTACGGCCTGTTTCTGAAGGGCGAAGCCGACATGGTGCTGAGCTACACCACCTCACCCGCTTATCATTTGATTGCCGAGAAAAAAACGCAGTATACCGCTGCCGACTTTAGTGAAGGTCATTACCTCCAGGTGGAAGTCGCCGGGCAGCTTAAAACCAGTAAACAGCCGCAGCTGGCGCAGAAGTTTATGCAGTTTATACTGGCTCAGCCTTTCCAGCAGACCATTCCGCAGGGCAACTGGATGTATCCCGCCGTGGCGGGCAAGCTGCCGGCAGGCTTTGACACGCTGACCCTGCCGAAAACCACGCTGCAATATTCGTCGCAGAACGTTGCCAGCCATCGCAGCCAATGGATCAGCGAATGGCAACGCGCCGTCAGCCGCTAGCCAGCTATCAGCCTTCAGGCAGCCTCGTTCCTGGCTGCCTGGCCGCCACGCTGCTGGTCGCCGTGGCGCTGCTCGCCTTTATCGCGCTGGGGCGCAACGCGCCGGTCAGCGCCCGCGCGCTTTGGGAAGACAGCTATCTGTGGCACGTCCTCCGCTTTTCCTTCTGGCAGGCGTTTCTCTCCGCTTTGCTGGCGCTGACGCCCGCCGTGCCGCTGGCGCGGGCGTTGTATCGCCGCCGCTTTCCGGGCAGGCAACTCGTGCTGCGCCTTTGCGCGATGACGCTGGTGCTGCCGGTGCTGGTGGCGGTATTCGGTATCCTCAGCGTTTACGGGCGTACGGGATGGCTGGCGTCGCTGTGCGCCTGGCTGGGCATGGACTATCACTTTACGCCTTATGGTTTGCAGGGCATTTTGTTGGCGCACGTCTTTTTTAACCTGCCGCTGGCCGCCAGGCTGCTGCTGCAAACGCTGGAGCAAATCCCCACCGAACAGCGCCAGCTGGCCGCGCAGCTGGGCGTCACGGGCTGGCATCAGTTTCGCCTGGTTGAGTGGCCCTGGCTGCGGCGCCAGCTGCTGCCGGTCGGCTCGCTGATCTTTATGCTCTGCTTCGCCAGCTTCGCCACCGTGCTGGCGCTGGGCGGCGGCCCTAAGGCCACCACTATCGAGCTGGCGATTTTTCAGGCGCTGAATTTTGATTACGATCCCGGCCGCGCCGCCTTACTGGCGCTGCTGCAAATGATCTGCTGCCTGAGCCTGGTGTTGCTGAGCCAGCGGCTGAGTAAAGCGCTGCCGTCAGGCACCACTCATCTGCAAGGCTGGCGGGATAAGCAGGAAGCGCCGGGCGCGAAGCTGCTGGACGGCGTACTGCTGCTGCTGCTGCTGCTGCTGATCGCGCCGCCGCTGTTGGCCGTGATTGCCAGCGGCCTGAACAGCAACCTGTTTAGCGTCCTGCAACAGCCCGCGCTCTGGCAGGCGACCTTTACCTCGCTACGCATCGCCCTGGGCGCCGGCGTGCTCTGCGTGCTGCTGACCACGATGCTGCTGTGGAGCAGCCGCGAGCTGCGCCTGCGCCTGCAGCCTTTCGCGGGCCAGCTGATGGAGCTGAGCGGAATGCTGATCCTGGCGATGCCGGGGATCGTGCTGGCGACCGGTTTTTTCCTGTTGCTGAACGATACCCTCGGTCTGCCGCAGTCTGCGGACGGCATTGTTATCTTTACCAATGCGCTGATGGCCGTGCCCTACGCGATGAAAGTGCTGGAAAATCCTCTGCGCGATATCGCCGAGCGCTACAGCCGCCTTTGTCTGGCGCTGGATATTCGCGGGCTGAACCGTCTGCGGCTGATCGAGCTGCGCGCGTTAAAACGGCCGCTGGCGCAGGCGCTGGCGTTTGCCAGCGTGCTGTCGGTCGGCGATTTCGGCGTGGTGGCGCTGTTCGGCAACGAAGATTTCCGCACCCTGCCGTTCTGGCTTTACCAGCAGATGGGCGCCTATCGCAGCGAGGATGGCGCGGTGACCGCGCTGTTGCTGCTGCTGCTCTGCTTTCTTTTGTTTACCCTGATTGAAAAACTGCCGGGACGCCATGCTGACGTTGACTAACCTTACCTGGATCTACCAGCATCTGCCGATGCGCTTTTCCCTGTCGATGCAGGCCGGGGAGCGCCTGGCGATACTTGGCCCCAGCGGCGCAGGTAAAAGCACCCTGCTGAGCCTGGTTGCGGGTTTTCTTACCGCCGATAGTGGCGAACTGCGGCTGAACGGCGAAGATCATCGCGCTACGCCGCCGGCCAGGCGGCCGGTTTCCATGCTGTTTCAGGAAAATAACCTGTTTCCCCATCTTACCGTGGCGCAAAATATCGGGTTGGGGCTGCATCCGGGGCTGCGGCTGACGGCGGAACAGCAGCGAAGCTTACAGACGATTGCGGAGAGGGTCGGTCTGGAAGACTATCTGACCCGTCTGCCGGGCGAGCTTTCCGGCGGGCAGCGTCAGCGCGCCGCGCTGGCCCGTTGCCTGGTGCGCCAGCAGCCGATCCTGCTGCTGGACGAACCGTTCTCGGCGCTGGATCCGGCGCTGCGTAAAGAGATGCTGGCGTTGACGGATGAAGTTTGTCGGGAAAGAAAGATGACGCTGCTGATGGTGTCGCACAGTATTGAGGATGCGGCGCGCATCACGCCGCGCAGCGCCCTGGTGGTCGATGGCCGGATTTTCTGGGACGGCAGCACTTCCGCCTTGCTTAACGGTGAGGTCAAAGAGGCGGCCATATTAGGCATTAGCCTGCGGTAACGGCGGCGGCGCCTGGTTTACATACCGGGCCTCTCTGCCTTAAGCCGAGCCACGTCATAAGCATTCACTGGCATAACTACAGTCCACATTAAACTGGCACTGCTAACTAAGTCATCTTTCCTGCAACGGCACAGATATATTGATATCAACAGGGCCAGACGGCTTTATTTACTTATTAAATAATTTCCTTTTTATTGCCATATATTAACGTACAGGAATAATCACCTTATTCATCTGTTAATTCAACTCAGAAACAAACTATTATCCTGCCATAAATAAAATGAATGATGAATGTCATGTAAGTTACATAAAGATATGTTACTAATGCGATATAGCAAGCATGACCAGAAATCTATTTTATTAAAGGAAAACAGGCAATGATTGATGCGCAAAAAAAGACGATATTAATCACCGGTGGGTCTAAAGGGCTTGGCCTGTCCTATGCCAGAGCGCTGGCGAAAGATCATCGGGTTATTATTACCGGCAGAGATGCGCAAAGACTGGCCGAACTTGAAGAGGAGTTTGGCGGTGCCGTTCACTGCCTCCAGTGCGACGTTACCGATCGGGTCGCGGTTGCCGCCTGCTTTGCCAGCATAGCCGACAAGTTTGGTCATATTGATGTTGTGATCAACAACGCCGGCGTCTGGGGGCCGGTAGATAAATTTGCCGATATCGAACTGGACGACTGGTTTGAGGCCATCAATATTAACCTGCTTGGCCTTTCTTATTGCACGCATGAGGCGCTAAAGCCAATGCGTGTGAAAAAGCGTGGGATTATTATTAATATCGTCAGTAATGCCGGGGTTTACCGCTGGCCTTATTGTACCTCTTATTCCGTAACCAAAGCGGCCGTGATTAAATTAACCGAAAATCTTGCGGTTGAAATGAAGCGTGAAAATATCTCTCTTTACGCCTATCACCCCGGCCTGGTTCATTCCACCGGCATGGTAACGAATCTGATTGATACCATCACCGACAGCAACAGCGCTCGTGGAAAAGCCTTGCAGTGGGTATATGATGAAAAAGATGCCGGGAATACCGTTGATGAAACGCAAAGCCTGATCAATATTGAAAAACTGTGCAGCGGGAAATACAGGTCGTTAAGCGGACTTTATCTTACCGTCAGAGACGATCTCGATTTGCTGCTGGAAAGAAAAAGGGAAATCCGGGAAGGCGACCTGTTTATGTTAAGGGTCAACGGGCTGGCTGTTTAGGCCCGCCGTTTCTTCGTCTGAAAACCGCCTCGTATCTTCAGTCTGCAAAGTATTTACCTGGCCGCTTGCGTTTATGGCAAACGGCCGGGTTTTGTGTAAAACATCATGCCATCTTGTGCGTCATTCCCCGCTGTTTTATGTTTAATCCTCCCTGGCAATTAACCGGAGCAGCCTGATGGTCGAAAACCACACTGTCTGTACTATTTTTCAGGGGCGTGCCGGAGACCATAACGATCTTGCGATCCCAGCGGCCAAATCCCTTGGTAACGCGCTGGCATCCTGCCTCGGCCAGCGGCCGACTGTTATCGGTACGCCCAAACCGGCGCTGAGCGCAGGCTGGCGCGAAGAGCTGGACGCGGCCATGCCCGATTTGCACGCGGTACAACAACATTTTGCCGCCGTGTTTGCCTCCGGAGCCGTTTCCGTAGCGGCCACCAGCCGCTGTGCCGTGTCGCTGGCGACGCTGCCCGCGCTGGCGCAACATTATCCCGACGCTTGTCTGGTGTGGTTCGACGCGCACGCCGATCTCAATACGCCGGCTTCTTCCACCAGTGGATTTCTGGGCGGACTGGCTCTGGCCGGGCCGCTGGGCCTTTGGGACACCGGCCTGGGCAGCGGTATCAGGATGGAACAGGTCGTGCTGGTCGGCCAGCGCGATCTCGATCCTTTTGAAGTGAACCTGATCGAGCAGCACAATATTTCCTGCCTTCCGCCCGGTGAAGATTTGCCGGATCGCCTGCGTAAGGCCGTTGCTGGCCGTGCGGTTTATGTGCATCTGGATTGCGACGTGCTGGCCCCGGGCACGGTGCCGACAGATTATCAGTCAGAGGGAGGATTAACGCTGGCGGAACTGACGGCCTGCTGCGAAGTGCTCGCCTGTTCGTCTTTAATCGGTATAGAGATAGCGGAATTGCAGAACGCCTGGCAGCCGGAAGGGCCGCCAGTTTCGCCTGAAAAATTGGTAGCCGCGCTGATGCCGCTACTGCAATAGCCGCGGCCCGATGGGATCCTGCGGCATTGCGCCGCAGGAAAGCGATGATTATGCGAACTGTTTGAGAAGCAGCGCGGCTGTTGCCGCTGAGGAGCCAGGGTTCTGGCCGGTAATTAACAATCCATCCTGAACCACGTAAGAGCCCCAGTCGGCGCCCTTAGAGTAGATGCCGCCCTGCGCCACCAGCTCATCCTCTACCAGGAAAGGCACCACGTTGGTCAGGCCGACGCCTTCTTCTTCGCTGTTGGCGAAGCCCGTGACCTTTTTCCCTTCCACCAGCGGACGGCCCGCCGGCGTTTTCACATGGCGCAGCACGCCAGGCGCGTGACAAACCAGCGCTACCGGTTTTTCTGCGGCGAGGAAAGATTCAATCAGGGCGATGGAATGCTTGTCCTCAGCCAGATCCCACAGCGGGCCGTGGCCGCCCGGATAAAATACCGTGTCGTAATCGGCCTGGGAAATCGTGTCCAGACGCACGGTAGCGGCAAGCTGCGCAACAGCGTCGGCGTCAGCCTCAAAGCGATGCGTCATCTTAGTCTGAAAATCCGGCTCGTTGCTTTTCGGATCCAGCGGCGGATTGCCGCCAGCCGGCGAAGCCAGAGTTACTTCGGCGCCCGCATCTTTAAAGGCATAATAAGGCGCGGCCAGCTCTTCCAGCCAGAAACCGGTTTTACGGCCGGTGTCGCCCAGTCGATCGTGTGAGGTCAGAACCATTAAAACTTTCATCGTGTCTCTCCGCATGGTGGCATTAATATATAGTAGACCAGTCGTCTAATCTCGGGGTAAAAAAACAGGCCAGCCTGCTGGCCCTGTCGATCGTAAACCTGTAATAAAACTATCCGCCTGGCTTAGCGGCGCTTTGGCCTGCCAGGCCACGCATTTGCCGGACCGCTGAAGCAAACGGCGCTTCAGCCTGCCAGGCCCAGCGTGTGCCGGGTTAACAGCATGGCTGAGGCAAACGGCCCTTGGTGGCGAACGATTTTCACCATCACGCTCGCGCCCAGCCAGAGCTGGTAAAGACTTTCCGCGACCCGGCCTGGCTCGTCGATAATCCGCAGTGATCCTTCCTCTGCGCCAGCCTCAATGGCTTCAGCCAGCCGCGCCACAATTTGCGAAGTGCCTTTTTCCAGCACAAGTCGCATATTTTCCGACAGGTCGGCCACTTCCGCCCCCAGCTTTACCGCCAGGCATTTGCCCTGACAGTCCTGGAATGACTGTGTATCCTGCCACTGCTGCCAGTAGTTCATCAGCCGCTGCGCCATATTGGCACCGGGCTGGCTCATCGTGTGATCAAGCCCGGCCAGGTAGTCGGCAAAATAGCTTTCCAGCATGGCGACAGCAAAGGCATCCTTGGAGCCGAAATAGTGATAGAAGGAGCCTTTCGGCACGCCCGCTTCGGTCAGGATTTCGTTCAGCCCGACGGCCGAATAGCCTCTGCCCGCCATGATGCGCTGTCCGGTGGCGAGGATATGCTCGCGGACATCGTCTTTGTGTTTATGCGTCGCTGTGTTCATGAACTAACCTTACACCTGATTAGACCGGTCGTCTAGGATATCTTAGTTTTTTTTGACAGCGCTTTTAACATGGTAAAATGTTCTGAAAGCGACTCTTTTGACGCGTTGCGTTCTCCGGCAAATGAGTCGGTTAATTTACGCGCCCGTGAGCACTCCGTAACGCTATCGGTTTCGGCACCGACGGCCTTGGATTGATCTGCGTACTTATGGGCACGCCATCGCCTTTGTCCGTGCGGAAAAATTTAGTAAACCACTAAGCAAAAGCGACATGGCGCAGGCTTGAACGGCAGAAAGTCGCGCGTTCTGTATTGCCTCATATATGATCCGTTTAATACTTCAGCACGGCGGCATTAGCCGGGCCTGGGATTGTATTCTACCGGAAGAAGAGTTTGGAATGTCGTCTGCTCCGCGTGGTGTCAGCCCTTTCGCGCATATAAGTTGTATTATCGCAGCCGTAAGCAACCTTCTTCCGTATTTTTGGGGACAAACCTCGCCATGCCTGTTAGTAGCAAATGGGAAAAGTGTGTTCACATGAGCGGGGAACACCAGAGCCAGACGGCACAGACAGAAATTAAGGCCGGTTTATCCCCGCTGGCGAGGGGAACACGCCCGGCTGGAGTTACCACGCAATTACGTGGACGGTTTATCCCCGCTCACGCGGGGAACACGAGTCGGTGCGCCGTCTGATTACCGGACAGGACGGTTTATCCCCGCTGGCGCGGGGAACACGCATGAACTGGGTATGGTCAGTTATTCCGGAATCTTACTCATTCGTTGCCGATGTGCTGGCACAGCGTGCGCAGGATGGCCAAACGTTCTTTGCCCTGAAACAGCCGCAGACATTGAAGCCTGAAAATGCTCCCAATTTTTCTGACTATATAGATATAGATAAAAAATCAGGATCACCTGTTAAGCCAGTAAGGGCGCGGCCTCAAACCGACGAGCAAACCTTGTCCTTGTGGTTCAGTATTTTTAATATGTATCATATTTAAACAAATCTGGATCACAGCCCCCAAAAGGAGAAAGGGAATGAACGCAACAATGCTGGCCAAGTCGATAATGTCGGGCGTTATATCGGTACCAATGGATTTTTATCTGGGGCTTGAACGCACCTTCCAGGATCTGAACCTTTCCGACGGTGGCCGCCGCATACAGTACCGCAACATGCAGGACGATATTCGCGTGGGGCGGGCTATCAGGAATGCTTTCAGGGACAGAAACGAAATAACCCAGATCGCAAAAATCATCATTGACGACTCGCTAAAAAATTTGCCAGAACCGGCGTTAAAGAAGGTGTACGACAAACTGATCGGCGGTGCCACCTCGATGACCAGCCGAACAACGACCCAGCTTGCGCTCTCTTCTTATCTGGGATCAAAAGTGGTCAGCGGCGTGATGCTGTCTTTTATTTCCCGGATTGCCTTGCGGGGACTGACGGGAACCATGACCGGCGGCATGGTGGCTCAGGGGGTGATCTCGCGGGCCTGTGAGTCGTCCAGGCGTTTACACATGCAAAACCCCCAGCTGTGGCAAAAATTGCGGGTTTAAAGATTACGATATGCTCTATTTTTTCTTTGAAGAGCCGTTGCAAAACTACATCAAGATGGGCGAAACGCTGCGCAAAAATCCGACAGCCTCACAGGAATTTATTAATGCTATCGAAAATTATTAGGCTGGTTCGCAAGTTGATAGCCGAGATTTCTGGCGGTCTGGTGCTTATGGCCGTCGTTATAGGTATTTTTCTGGCCGCAACACTCAGCGAAGGGGCGATGCGCGTCATTAACCCCTTATTGGTTTTGATCGCTGGCCTTGTGGTTTATGGACTGACTTATCTGATCGCCGAAAAGGCAGACCGGCGATAATATGCCGCTATAGAATTTTACAGAAGGCCGGATAATTCCGACCTCTGTATGGGTTACTTGCTGCTAGTGACTGAAATATTAAGGAAGTTGTCCGCGTGGATGTTAATCGCTGGCGTATCTCCTCCGAAAGATTTCAGTACTGCAAGCAGGACAACAAAAGCAAAGAAAAATTTGTCCATTTTTCAGCCTCAATCGCTTGGGGCTGCGTAGCTCATTTGTAGCAGACGGATAACTCACTAACGACAAGAAATAACGCAATCTCTGTGGGGGGCGTTTTTTTAACAAAGATGCGTAGTAGGTAAATCTTACTGCCTGACTGATAAACCCACAACCCACGGGCTATATCGCCGCCCATCGTCCGGTTTATCCCCGTTCACGCGGGGAACACATCAAATCTAAAAGCGGCTGAATATACAGTTTCGATTTATCCCCGCTGGCGCGGGGAACACCCGGGGCTGTGATTGGCATTCAGGGCGCTAACCGGTCTATCCCCGCTGGCGCAGGGAGCACTTCATAAGGAGAAGTGCCATGAATAATCAGGTTCTATCCGCTGCGTCTGAAGGACGCGTGCTGTCATTCAGCGAAACGGTAAAAAGAAGGTCGTCAGCGGGCAGCGGCCCATAACCACTCGTTCTTCAACGCGCCACATGTCGCGCTGCTCTTTATGCCTTCCTTTTGTGAAGCTACTGCCTGGCATCTCATTTTGCTACCCGGCCGAAACCGCACCGGGCAACCGCATGAAGATGGATCGCGTTAATATCAGCGAATCCGTCACGTTTCACGGCGGATCTCGTGGCATGGTTGGCGAACTAGCCGATAAACACCTGCCACAGCAGATGGCGGAAGATGGGCATCATCGGATGGAACTGGATCGCCACGAAGCTGGCGACGCCCGCCGCCATCATCAGCGGCGCGAGCCAGCGCAGGCGGCTCTCCGGCAAATAGGCCGTCGCCCAGTCATGTTGTTTTTTGGCGCGCAGCCAGCGCCAGCCCAGCCAGCCGCCCAGCCACACCAGCAGCGCTACCGCCAGCAGCAGCCATTTAAACAGGCTGCTGCTGGCGTCCTTCGGCACGTCAATCGCCACGCCAGCCAGGATGCCTGGCAGCAGGTACAGAGGCGGCCACAGCACGCAGCCGATTAAATTAGGCGGGATAAACTTCTTTACCGGCAGCTCCAGCATCCCCGCCACCAGCGGGATCAGCGGCCGCGTCGGGCCGATAAAGCGGCCGATAATAATGGTAAACATGCTGTGCTGATGCAGCGCGTGTTCGGTTTTATCCATCAGCGGCTGATGCTTTTTAATAAATGACCAGCGGTGCAGCGGCCCTTTGAACTGCCAGCCGATAAAGTAGGAGATCCAGTCGCCCAGCAGGCAGCCGATAATCCCCACGCCCCAGGCCGGATAGAGACTGATTTGTCCGCTGCCGACCAGTGCGCCCAGCGAGGCCATCAGCACGGTGCCCGGCAGCAGCAGCCCAACCAGCGCCAGCGACTCGAAAAAGGCGACCAGGCCTACTGCCAGTAAAGACCAGGCAACTGATTGAGTTATAAGGTGTTCCAGCCAGGCTTCCATAGATTTCACATTCTGTTTATTGGAAAGCCGGATTGTCCTGGCCCGTCCGGGATCCGTCAAGCGCTGTTTTGTATGGGAATGCGGATATTTCTTCTGTTCAGGTAAAGAAGAAAAGCGCTTACCGGTGAGCGGCGCTGGCGAAGTAAGAACTGTATAAATAAACATGCTATTATAGGCCCGCATGGCGGTGAACAGCCCCGTATTCCATTTCCAGCCGCTCAGGAGGTTCAGGTGAACGACGCGCGCGCAGGCTTTCTGCTGACCCGACACTGGCGGGATACGCCCAGCGGTACGGAGATCGTGCTGTGGCTGGCCACGGACGACGGCCCGCAGCGGGTCGTGCTGCCGCCGCAGGAGTCGGTCGCCTTTATTCCGCAGCAGCAGCTGGCGCAGGCGGAAACGCTGCTGCGCGCCGAAAAAGATATCCGGCTGACGCCGCTGACGCTGAAGGACTTCCGCCAGCGTCCGGTCGCCGGGCTTTACTGCAAACAGTATCGACAGCTGCAAAAGCTGGAGAAGCTGCTGCGCGAAAACGGCGTGATGGTTTATGAAGCCGATATCCGCCCGCCCGATCGTTTCCTGATGGAGCGCTTTATCACTGCGCCAGTGTGGTTCAGCGGCCAGCAGGTCGGCGGCAGCCTGACGCAGGCGCGGCTTAAACCCAACCCGGACTATCGCCCGCCGCTGAAGTGGGTGTCGCTGGACATTGAAACCACGCGCCACGGCGAGCTTTACTGTATCGGGCTGGAAGGCTGCGGCCAGCGCGTGGTTTATATGTTAGGGCCGGAAAACGGCGATGCCAGCCGCCTGGACTTCAGGCTGGAATATGTCGCCAGCCGTCCCGCGCTGCTGGAAAAACTCAACGCCTGGTTTGCCGAACACGATCCGGACGTGCTGATCGGCTGGAACGTGGTGCAGTTCGATCTCAGGGTGCTGCAAAAACATGCCGACCGCTATGGCATCCCGCTGCGGCTGGGCCGCAACAGCGAAGCGCTGGAGTGGCGCGAGCACGGCTTCAAGCCGGGGATCTACTTTGCGCAGGCGACCGGGCGGCTGATTATCGACGGCATCGAGGCGCTGAAATCCGCCTTCTGGGATTTCCCCTCCTTTAGCCTGGAATCGGTCTCGCGCGAGCTGCTGGGCGAAGGCAAAGCCATTAATAATCCGTGGGACAGGATGCAGGAGATCGACCAGCGCTTTGCGGAAGACAAACCGGCGCTGGCGCATTACAACCTGAAAGACTGCGAGCTGGTCACGCGCATTTTCCAGCGTACCGAGATCATGCCTTTTCTGCTGGAGCGCGCCACCGTCAACGGCCTGCCTGCGGATCGGCATGGCGGCTCGGTCGCCTCGTTCAGCCATCTTTATCTGCCGCGTATGCATCGCGCCGGCTACGTTGCGCCGAATATGGGCGAAGTCGCGCCGGAGGCGAGTCCGGGCGGCTACGTGATGGACTCGCGGCCAGGCCTTTATGACTCGGTGCTGGTGCTGGATTACAAAAGCCTTTATCCCTCGATTATCCGTACCTTTCTGATTGACCCGGTCGGGCTGGCCGAAGGCATGGCGCATCCCGACGACAGCGAGTCGGTCAGCGGCTTTCGCGGCGCGCGTTTCTCCCGCACCCTGCACTGCCTGCCGGAGATCGTCGGTCAGATCTGGCAGGGCCGCGAAACGGCCAAAAAGCACGGCAACAAGCCGCTGTCGCAGGCGCTGAAAATCATTATGAACGCGCTGTACGGCGTGCTGGGCACCAGCGCCTGTCGCTTTTTCGATCCGCGGCTGGCCTCCTCCATCACGCTGCGCGGCCATGAAATCATGCGCCAGACGCGGGAGCTGATAGAGGCGGAAGGCTATGACGTGATTTATGGCGATACCGACTCCACCTTCGTCTGGCTGAAAACGCCGCACGACGAGGCGTCGGCCGCCGCGATTGGCCGTCGGCTGGTGGAAAAAATCAACGCCTGGTGGCAGCAGCATCTGCAGGAAACGCTGGGGCTGACCAGCGCGCTGGAGCTGGAGTACGAAACCCACTTCAGTCGTTTTCTGATGCCGACCATTCGCGGCGCGGAACAGGGCAGCAAAAAACGCTACGCCGGTTTGATCCGCGAAGGCGACCAGGAGCGCATGGTGTTTAAAGGGCTGGAGACGGTGCGCACCGACTGGACGCCGCTGGCGAAAAATTTTCAGCAGGCGCTTTATCTGCGGATTTTCAAACGGCAGCCCTATCAGGATTACATCCGCGAAACCGTGCGGCAGCTGCTGGATGGCGAACTGGACGAGCAGCTGACCTACAGCAAAAAGCTGCGCCGCCCGCTGGAAGATTATCAGCGCAACGTACCGCCGCACGTGCGCGCCGCGCGCCTTGCCGATGAGCAGAACCGCCAGCTGGGCCGCCCGTTGCAGTATCAAAAAGGCGGCCGGATCCGCTACGTTATCGCCACCTCAGGGCCGGAGCCGCTGGAGGCACGCCTGACGCCGCTGGACTACGATCACTACCTTTCCCGCCAGCTGCAGCCCGTTGCGGAAGGCATTTTGCCTTTCGTGCAGGATGACTTTGCTACACTGGTAACAGGTCAGTTGGGGCTTTTTTGACAGGTGACGAACGCGCCACCTTCCAGTACCATAGCGCCCTTCCTGCAAAACGAAATGAATCTGCCGGGCTTTATTGCCGGGCAGCCGTGCTATTGCCTGAAATAACCTCTACGAGAATCGAGCCGAATATCTATGCCTTTTACACTTGGTCAACGCTGGATCAGCGATACGGAAAGCGAACTGGGATTAGGAACTATTGTTGCGGTAGATGCGCGCATGGTCACACTGCTTTTCCCCGCCACCGGCGAGAACCGTCTTTACGCTAAAAATGATTCGCCTATTACTCGTGTGATCTTCAACCCGGGCGACACCGTTACCAGTCACGAAGGCTGGCAGCTGGAGGTGGCGGAAGTCGTGACCGAAAACGGTCTGGTCAGCTATATCGGCACCCGGCTTGATACCGAAGAGTCCGGCGTGATGCTGCGTGAAGTGATGCTCGACAGCAAGCTGGTGTTCAGCAAGCCGCAGGACCGCCTGTTTGCCGGCCAGCTGGATCGTATGGATCGCTTCGCGCTGCGTTTTCGCGCGCGTAAATACCAGAGCGAACAGTATCGCCTGCCGGTCAGCGGCCTGCGCGGCATGCGCACCAGCCTGATCCCGCACCAGCTGCATATCGCGCACGACGTAGGCCGTCGCCACGCGCCGCGCGTGCTGCTGGCTGATGAAGTGGGCCTTGGCAAAACCATCGAAGCGGGCATGATTATTCATCAGCAGCTGCTGGCCGGTCGCGCCGAGCGCGTGCTGATCGTCGTGCCGGAAACGCTACAGCACCAGTGGCTGGTGGAAATGCTCCGCCGCTTTAACCTGCGCTTTGCCCTGTTTGACGACGATCGCTACGCGCAGGCGCGCCTGGACAGCGACAACGCTTTCGATACCGAACAGCTGGTAATCTGCTCGCTCGACTTTGTGCGCCGCAACAAGCAGCGTCTGGAGATGCTGGCGGAAGCCGAGTGGGATCTGCTGATCGTGGACGAGGCGCATCACCTGGCCTGGGAAGAGGGTCAGCCAAGCCGCGAATATCAGGTAATTGAGCAGCTGGCCGAGCAGATCCCCGGTGTGCTGCTGCTGACCGCGACGCCGGAGCAGCTGGGCATGGAGAGCCACTTTGCCCGTCTGCGCCTGCTGGACCCGGATCGCTTCCACGACTTCGCCACTTTTGTTGAAGAACAGCAACATTTTCAGCCGATTGCCGATGCGGTTTCCGGCCTGCTGGCCGATAAGGCGATCGATAACGACGCCCTGAATATGCTGAACGATCTGATGGGCGAGCAGGATATCGAGCCGCTGCTCCAGGTCGCCAACAGCGATCGCGAAGGCAAGCTGGAAGCGCGTCAGGAGCTGATCAGCATGTTGATGGATCGCCACGGCACCAGCCGCGTGCTGTTCCGCAACACCCGTAACGGCGTCAAAGGCTTTCCGAAACGCGAACTGCATCAGATCCGCCTGCCGCTGCCGACGCAGTATCAGACGGCGATCAAGGTGTCCGGCATCATGGGCGCGCGTAAGGCGGCCGATGAGCGCGCGCGCGACATGCTCTATCCGGAGCAAATTTATCAGGAATTTGAAGGCGACAGCGGCACCTGGTGGAACTTCGATCCGCGCGTCGAATGGCTGATGGGCTTTTTGACCAGCCATCGCGACAGCAAAGTGCTGGTTATCTGCGCCAAAGCCACCACCGCGCTCCAGCTGGAGCAGGTGCTGCGCGAACGTGAAGGCATCCGCGCCGCCGTGTTCCATGAAGGGCTGTCGATTATTGAACGCGACCGCGCGGCGGCCTGGTTCGCCTCCGAAGAGGATGGCGCGCAGGTGCTGCTCTGCTCGGAAATCGGTTCCGAAGGCCGTAACTTCCAGTTCGCCAGCCAGATGGTGATGTTCGATCTGCCTGCCAACCCGGATCTGCTGGAGCAGCGTATTGGCCGTCTTGACCGTATCGGTCAGGCGCACGATATCCAGATCCACGTGCCTTATCTGGAAAAAACCGCCCAGTCGGTGCTGGTGCGCTGGTATCACGAGGGGCTGGACGCCTTTGAGCATACCTGCCCGACCGGCCGCGCTATTTACGATACGGTCAGCGACCAGCTGGTGAACTATCTGGCCTCGCCGGAAAACAGCGAGGGGCTGGACGACTTTATCAGCGACTGCCGCGAGCAGCATAACGCGCTGAAAAGCAAGCTGGAACAGGGCCGCGACCGCCTGCTGGAGCTGAACTCCAACGGCGGTGAAAAAGCGCAGGCGCTGGCGGAAACCATCAGCGAGCAGGATAACCATATCGAGCTGGTTAACTTTGCGCTCAACCTGTTTGATATCGTCGGTATTAATCAGGAAGATCGCAGCGACAACCTGATCGTGCTGACGCCGGGCGATCACATGCTGGTGCCGGACTTCCCTGGCCTGCCGGAAGATGGCTGCACCATTACTTTCGATCGCAATCAGGCACTGTCGCGCGAAGACGCACAGTACGTCACCTGGGAGCATCCGATCATTCGCAACGGCCTGGATCTGATCCTGTCCGGCGATACCGGCAGCTGCGCGCTCTCGCTGTTGAAAAACAAGGCGCTGCCGGTCGGCACGCTGCTGGTGGAGCTAATCTACGTGGTGGAAGCGCAGGCGCCGAAACAGCTTCAGCTGACGCGCTTCCTGCCGCCGACGCCGGTGCGGATGCTGGTTGATCGCAAGGGGACTAACCTGGCGGGTAAGGTCGAGTTCGAGAGCTTCAACCGTCAGCTGAACGCGGTCAATCGCCATACCGGCAGCAAGCTGGTTAACGCCGTACAGCAGGATGTGCACGAGATCCTGAAGCTGGCGGAAGGCCAGGCTGCCGAAGAAGCGCGCAAGCTGATCGAGATTGCCCGCACGGAAGCAAACGAGAACCTGAGCGCGGAGCTGTCGCGTTTGCAGGCGCTGAGCGCGGTTAATCCTAACATCCGTCAGGATGAGATCGACGCGCTGGAAAGCAATCGCGAGCAGGTGCTGGCGGCGCTTGATAGCGCGGGCTGGCGTCTTGACGCACTGCGCCTGATCGTTGTCACGCATCAGTAATTAGCACGGGGCGGCTGCGGTCGCCCCACACAGGCAAAAAGATGGAACCCTATAATCCTCCGCAAGATCCCTTAGCCGTTCTTTATCAGGACGAGCATATTATCGTGGTCAACAAACCGAGCGGTCTGCTGTCGGTGCCCGGTCGGCTGCCCGAGCATAAAGACAGCGTGATGACGCGTCTTCAGCGCGATTTTCCGCTGGCGGAATCCGTACACCGCCTGGATATGGCAACCAGCGGTATTATCCTGGTCGCACTGACCAAAGCGTCCGAGCGGGAGCTGAAACGCCAGTTCCGCGAGCGCGAGCCGAAAAAAACCTATCTGGCACGCGTCTGGGGTCATCCCGCGCAGGAAGAAGGGCTTATCGATTTGCCGCTGATCTGCGACTGGCCGCTGCGACCAAAGCAGAAAGTCTGCTTTGAAACCGGTAAACCGGCGCAGACCGAATATCAGGTGCTGGAGTATGCGGCGGATAACAGCGCACGCGTGCGGTTAAAGCCGATTACCGGCCGTTCTCATCAGCTTCGCGTGCATATGCTGGCGCTGGGGCATCCGATTCTGGGCGATAACTTTTACGCGCATGAAGAGGCCAGAGCGATGGCGCCGCGCCTGCTGCTGCACGCCGAGATGCTCACCATCACCCATCCTAAATACCAGACGCCGATGACTTTCCGTCAGCCGGCGGACTTCTGAACAAAGGCCTCTGTCGCCAGAGGCCTTATTCAGCCGATGCAGTGGGACAGCGTTGTCGTGTTTAACCCATACCGCACGGCCATTTTCTCCAGCTCCGCCACCCGCGGCTTGCCGCGATCGGGGTGCATTTCCTCATAAAGACACCGCCTGTCCGTCAGCACGTATTTGCGCAGGCCGAAATTGTGATAAGGCAGCAGATCGATGCCCTGAAAGCAGCGGCTGCCCTGCGTCAGGCTGGCGATGGCGCGCATCATCTTCTCCGCCTCTTTTCTGCTGTCGTTCACCTCAGGTATGACCGGAATGCGGATGCGCAGCGGGATCGTCTGCGTCAGCAGGCGCGTCAGGTTCTGCCAGATGCTGCGGTTGCTGACGCCGGTGTAGCGCTGGTGCAGGACGTCGTCGGCCAGCTTAACATCGTACAGGATCAGCTGGCTGGCTTCGCAGACCTGCCAGAGCGCGGGCCAGGCGGCAAAGCCGGAGGTTTCAACGGCGGTGTGGATCCCCTCCTGCATGGCGCGGCGCAGTAAGGCACGGGAAAAATCAGGCTGCATGGCGGCCTCACCGCCGCTGAGCGTCATCCCGCCGCCTGAAGTACGGTAATAAAGTGCATCCGCCGCCACCGTGCGCATCACTTCGTCGACGCTAAGCGTTTTGCCCACTTTGCGCAGCGCCGCCGCCGGGCACTTCTGGTCATCCGGCCAGCTTTCATAGCCGACCGCCGCCATTTTAACGGCCGATCGGCCCGGACAGTGCTGCTCGCAAGGCGCTTTTGCACAGCGTTGCCGATCGAACAGGACTTCCGGCTGCGGCGCCAGGCTTTCCGGGTTGGCGCACCAGGCGCAGCGCATCTGGCACCCTTTCAGAAACACCACGGTGCGCACGCCGGGGCCGTCATGCAGAGAAAAGCGCTGAATATTGAATACGCTCCCGCTGGCGGCCTCAGAAAGACTGGAGTTGGGTACGGCTGATGATTTCATCCTGAACCTCGCGGCTGAGTTCAACGAAAAAGGCGCTGTAGCCCGCCACCCGGATCATCAGGTTGCGATACTGCCCGGGGTTTTCCTGCGCTTTTTTCAGCGTTTCGTTGTCCACATAGCTGAACTGCATCTGCGCGTTGCCCAGCAGGCTGGCGCTGCGCAGCAGGGTGATAATGCCCTGCTCGCCCTCTTCCGTATCCAGAATGCCGTGCAGCAGCTTAAAGTTATGCACCATGCCGATCTCCATCTCTTCGACATTGATCCGGCCAACGGAATTAATAATCGCCGTCGGGCCTGCATAGTCCGTCTGCTGGGAAGGGCTGATGCCGTCAGCGAGCGGCATACCGGCCAGTCGTCCGCTGGGCAGCGCGCCGGTGGTCAGGCCGAACGGCGTATTGTTAGAGATAGAAAGCGTCCCGTGGGTGAACGGCCCGTACAGCATCGAGTACCGGCGGTGCTCGCTTTCGATAAAGCGGATCAGATCGCGCGCGATCAGATCGACCTCTTCAATATCGTTGCCAAATTTGGCGACGTTCAGGCAGGCGTTGCGCAGCGTTTCGTGCCCGGAGAAATTATCACGCAGCGCCTGCGCCATCTGCGCTGGCGTCACCTGCTGCTGCTGATAAACCAGCTCGCGCATCACCATCATGGCGTTGGCGTAGTCCGCCATTCCCGTCCAGATCAGTCCTGGCCCGTTGTTAATTGCCGCGCCGCCGTGCATCACATCCTTGCCCTGCTCCAGACAGCCTTCGACCAGGCAGGAGATAAACGGCTTGGGCGCCAGCTCTTTATGCAGCTTTTGCATCATCAGCGTGGCTTCTGCGGCCTGCTTCACAATGTGGCACAGCTGCTGCCTGACTGCCTCCTCAAAGGCTTCCCAGCTTTTCAGCGTGGCGGCCTCGCCGGTCTGCGGCCCCATCTGGCTGCCGCTGGCGCTTCTGCCGTTATTTAGCGCCAGCTCAATGGCGCAGGTAAAGGTGGTATAGCCTACCGAGGTCCACTGATAGATGCGGCCAGAACGTTGCGGCTCTACGCAGCCCATCAGGCAGTAGTCGCGCGCATCGTCGTAATCGAAGCCTTTACGCAGCATCATTTTGATATGCGCGTCGTCAAAGTGACAGGCAGGGAAACCGATCCCGGCGCGGATCACCTCGACGATTTTGCGCATAAAAGGCTGCGGCGACTGGTTGTGGATCCGCACTGCCAGGCTTGGCTGATAAATTTTCAGCTTGCGCGAGCAGTCCATAATCAGCATGGAAAGCGGATTGGTGGCATCGCCGCCCTCGCGCTTCTGGCCGCCGACCACCAGATTGACAAAGGGCTGGTAGCCCGCGAAATACATGGCGGAACTGGCGCTGCAAATCCACATGCACTCGGACATTTTGATCATCCAGCAGCAAAGCAGCTCTTCCGCCTGTTCCTCCGTCAGCTCGCCGCTGGCAAGATCGGCCTCCAGCAGCGGCCACAGGTACTGATCGACACGGCCAAGCGAAATGCCGGTCTGGTTTTCTTCCAGAATAAACAGCGACTGCGCAAACCAGATGGCCTGTAGCGCTTCGTAAAAGGTGGCGGGCGGCTGTTCCGGCACGCGACGGCAAATAGCGGCCAGCTTTTCCAGCTCCGCTTTGCGCTGCGCGTCCGGCGTCTGCTCAGCCAGCGCCTGGGCGTAGTCGGCGTAGCGGTTGGCGTAATCCACCACGCCCTGACAGGTTTCCACGACCGCCTCATAGAAATAGCGCTTGTCCTGATCCTCGGGGCAGGTTGGCGAAAGCTTATCCAGCGCCGCCTGCGCTTCCCGCTGCACGCCGCCCATGCCTTTTTTCAGCAGGATGATGTCGTAGCCCGGACAGGTGTCGCCGCCGCCGTTTTGCGTTTTAATACTTAAATCACAAATTCCTTCAACGGTGCTCCATTCCCACAGCCCCGCGTGGCGCAGCCGGGTTTCCGCCACCTCATCCAGCGACCGCCCCTGCCAGAAAGGGAAAATCTCTTCACGCAGCTCGCGCTTTACCTCTTCGCTGATTTCATAGGGATCCTGCGCGCGCGTGGACATGGTATCCAGCTCGTCCGCCACCCAGCGCCAGGCGATTTCCGGCGACACTTCGCCACCGCGCGCCGCGCCTGCCGGATGACTGACAATCAGTTCATCTTCTGCAATCACCAGCGGCGCCGTGCGGCAGGCATGACGAAAGGCCATCGCGCGTAATAAAATAGCCGGCATCCCCGGATAGCGACGGTAAATTTCCGTGACCGCTCTGGCTCGCGCGGCCGAAATAAATGGCTTAGCCTGTAAATAACGCTCGCGCAGACGCTCAGCACGAGGTAAAAGCCGTGTGTTTATATCCTGCATTAAAATATCCCCATGGTAATACAGCCAATGCCGATAAGACCAATCCCCAGAACGGAATACTTATCGATCTTATTTCGATAAAAAATCACGCCAACCAGACTGATAATAACCACGCCCAACCCGGCCCACAGGGCATAAGAAAGGCCAACGGAAAGCACGACAATCGCTTTTGATAATGCGTAAAAACAGGTGCCGTAAATAGCCATGACACCCAGGGTCAGTCCCCAGCGTTTAAAATTATCGGTTTTAGGCAGCAGGCTGGTTGCCAGCACCTCCAGCAGGATGGCGATAAAAAGCCATAACAATCCCATCAGCGTACTGTGCATAATTAGTTTTCCTCCACGGTATCGTTACCGCGATCGCTTTTGGCCAGCAGATTAATCACCAGCACCCCGGCTATGATCATTAACAGGCCGACAATCGCGCCGCCGCTCAGGGAAACCTGGAACAGGAAGCGGTTGATCAGCGAAGTGGCGACAATCCCCAGCCCGGCCCACAGGGCATAGGCCAGGCCCAGCGGAATTTTTTTAAGGGACAGCGATAAGAAATAATAGGAGAAACCATAAGCGGCCAGCGCCGTAAATGCCGGTAGCAGCACGGACATGCCTTTAGACAGCGCCAGCATCGTGGTAGCCGTTATTTCAGACGCGATAGCAACACAGAGAAAAAGAAAATATTTATCTTTATTCATATCTCATTAAGCCATTTTAATATTGTCAGGGTTTTATTTCTCTATCATAGCGGCCCGCTGATAAACCCAGCATAAACATTTGCCGTTCGCTCAGACAGAACCTGTCTGTATATCATTCTGATTATTTATATTAGCAATATAGCGCGCAGACGGGCTGCGGCATGATTACAGCCAGGCGAGATTAACAAGAAAGGGGAATTAAAAGACAAGGTGTTAATAAAAAATCAGCGTGGTGTTAAAAAGAATATTAATAATAAGCCTGGCATTAAAAAGGCCGACGAAAGCGCTCGTCGGCCGCTAACAAATTATTTAAATCCTTTTTCACGCTTGATCAGATCGTAAGCCGCCTGGATCTCCTGCGCTTTTTGCTTCGCCATCTCCATCATCTGCGGCGGTAGCCCTTTGGCCACCAGCTTATCGGGATGGTGTTCGCTCATCAGCTTGCGATAGGCGCGCTTGATGGTCGCCGCATCGTCGCTGCTTTTTACGCCCAGCACGCTACAGGCATCTTCCAGCGTTGGCCCGCGCTGCGCCTGCGCATAGCCTTGCGAACCGGCACCGTGCTGATAGCCCCCGCCGCCGAACTGCTGACCGCCCTGCATCATCCGTAAAAACTGATCGAATTGCGCATGCGAAATCCCCAGCTCTTCCGCGATGACATACAGCACCTGACGTTCGTTAGGATGGAGCGAGCCGTCGGCAAACGCGGCCTGGATCTGGATTTCCAGAAACATCCTAATCAGATCGAAGCGGCCGAAGCAGGCGCTGCGCAGCTCCCGCAGCTTGTCGCGCAGCGGGTAGTTGCCCTCTTTCCCCTGGCGAAAAGCCTGCTGCGCGGCCGTTCTCGCCTCGCCGTGCAGCTGCATACGATCCATCAACAATGACGCCATCTGGATGTCCGCATCGGTCACGCGGCCTTTTGACTTGGTCAGATGGCCCATAACCTGAAAGGTGGTGCTGAAAAAGAGCGCCTGACGGGTCTGCTGATTAGCAAAATAGCCCTGCCCCTGAACCGCTCGCGCTTTATCAACCAAATGCCCGAAGAGCAGGCCAATCGCCAGTCCCCAAAAGCCGGTGCCGCTTAACAAACCCAGCACAAGCCCGATTACTTTTCCCCAATAGCGCATATACTCCTCAATTCGCCATGCTGAAGGCTAAAAATTGCATTATCATACCCGTCATTTATCTCTGAGCCTAACGGCAACGCGGTCAAACAGCCTGGATAACACTAGCGCAACGCAGTTGAGTGCGTTAGTCTCTGACCGTTTGTCGGCATGATGCCAGCTATCACGGAATTTTCGATACCGCGTATGAAAAAACGACTACCTACTTTGCTGGCCACGCTTATCGGCTCAGCGCTCTACAGCCAGCAGGGTCTGGCAGATGACCTCGCCTCGCAGTGTATGCTGGGTGTACCGAGCTATAACCGGCCTCTGATTCAGGGTAAAAATACCAATGAACTGCCGGTTACTATCAACGCGGATCAAGCGAAAGGCAACTACCCTGACGACGCGGTGTTCAACGGCAACGTCGATATTCGCCAGGGCAACAGCCGTCTGCTTTCCGACGAGGTGCAGCTGCATCAGCGACAGCAGCCGGGCCAGACAACGCCGGTACGCACCGTTGACGCGCTGGGTAATGTGCAATATGACGACAATCAGGTCATCCTGAAAGGGCCGAAAGCCTGGTCGAATCTGAATACCAAAGACACCAACGTCTGGAACGGCACCTATCAAATGGTGGGCCGCCAGGGACGGGGTACCGGCGATCAGATGAAGCAGCGCGGTGAAAACCGCTATACCATCCTTGAAAACGGTACCTTCACCTCCTGTCTGCCCGGCGACAACAGCTGGAGCGTTGCAGGTACGCAGGTGATCCAGGATCGTGAAGAGCAGGTCGCGGAAATCTGGAACGCCCGCTTTAAGATCGGCGCGGTGCCGGTGCTGTACAGCCCTTATCTACAGCTACCGATTGGCGACCGCCGCCGTTCGGGCTTTTTGATCCCCAACGCGAAATTCGGCAGCTCCAACGGCTTTGAATTTATTCTGCCTTACTACTGGAACATTGCGCCGCAGGCTGATGCCACCATCACGCCGCACTATATGAGCAAGCGCGGCCTGCAGTGGCAGAACGAATTCCGCTACCTGACCAAGGCGGGCGCGGGCCTGGTTGAGTTTGATTATCTGCCGAGCGACGACCAGTACAATAAAGATGCCGCCACGCGCGGGATGACCGACGACAAAGATTCTAACCGCTGGCTCTTCTTCTGGCGGCACTCCGGCGTCTACGATCAGAACTGGCGCTTTAACGTTGATTACACCAAGGTCAGCGATCTTTACTACTTTACCGATCTGGATTCCACCTACGGCGACTCGACCGACGGCTACGTTACGCAGAAATTCAGCGTAGGCTACGCAGAGAAAAACTGGGATGCGACGCTGTCGACCAAGCAGTTCCAGATCTTCTCCACCCAGACCAATAACGACGTTTACCGCGCCGAGCCGCAGTTCGATTATAACTACTATCAGAACAACGTCGGCCCGTTCGATACGCATCTCTATGCGCAGGCGGTGAAGTTTACCAACGTTAACGATAATTACCCGGATGCAACGCGTTTGCACCTGGAACCGACTATCAACCTGCCGCTTTCCAACGGCTGGGGCAGCCTTAATACCGAAGCGAAACTGCTGGCGACGCACTATCAGCAGGATGACGTCGAGTATTACAACAACAACGTTGATACCAGCAAAGTCAACCAGCTGAAAAGCAGCGTAAACCGCGTTATGCCGCAGTTTAAGGTCGACGGCAAGATGGTATTTGACCGCGATATGGACTGGTCGGAAGGCTACACGCAGACGCTGGAACCGCGTATGCAGTACCTTTATCTTCCCTATCGCGATCAGAGCACGGTACGCGCTTACGACTCAACGCTGCTGCAAAGCGACTATACCGGCCTGTTCCGCGACCGCACCTATAGCGGCCTGGATCGCATCGCTTCCGCTAATCAGCTGACCAGCGGCGTGACTACGCGAATATTTGATAACGATTTGGTTGAACGTTTTAACGCTTCCATTGGTCAAATCTACTCGTTTACCCCGGCCCGTACCGGACTGGAGAACGCAGACAGCGACGATCGCGGCAGCCTGGTCTGGGCTGGCGACACCTACTGGAAGATTAGCGATCGCTGGGGCGCGCGCGGCGGTGTGCAGTACGACACCCGCATCGATAACGTTTCCCAGGGCAACGCCGTTCTGGAATATCGTCGGGATGCCGATCGTCTGGTGCAGCTGAACTACCGCTACACCAGCCCCGAATATATTCAGCAGACGCTGAGCCAGATTAAGAACCCTGGCTACCAGCAGGGGATTTCGCAGGTAGGCGCCACGGCCAGCTGGCCAATCGCCGATGCCTGGTCGGTGGTCGGTGCCTGGTATTACGATACCAAGGCCAAACAGCCTGCCGATCAGCTGCTGGGCGTCCAGTACAGCTCTTGCTGCTACGCTATTCGTCTGGGTTATGAACGTAAAATCACCAATTGGGAAAACGACAGCAGCACGTACGACAACAAAATCTCGTTCAACATTGAGCTGCGCGGCCTGAGCTCATCCTATGGTCTGGGCACCGGGCAAATGCTGCGACAGGGCATCCTGCCTTATCAGCGCTCTTTCTGATGTTGTGATAATTAGTATGCCAACCCGCAGTGCGGATAGAAAAATGGAAAAAGTATGAAGAACTGGAGAATGCTGATCCTGGGGGCTGCGCTCACTGCCAGCACCGCGTTTGCAGCACCGCAAGTTGTTGATAAAGTAGCCGCCGTGGTCAATAACGGCGTTGTGTTAGAAAGCGATGTCGACGGCATGATGCGGTCGGTGAAAAGTCAGGCACAGCAGGCTGGTCAGCAGCTGCCGGATGATAAAACGCTGCGTCACCAGATTGTCGAACGCCTGGTGATGGACAATATTCTGCTGCAAATGGCGAAACAGGCGGGGATCCAGATCCAGGACGATCAGCTCGATCAGGCGATTGCCAATATCGCCGCTCAGAACAAGATGAGCGTGGATCAGCTGCGTAGCCGTCTGGCCTATGACGGTATGAACTACGCCACCTATCGCGAGCAGATCCGTAAAGAGATGACCATTGCCGAAGTCCGCAACAACGAAGTACGTCGTCGCGTGACTATTCTGCCGCAGGAAGTGGATTCGCTGGCGACGCAGGTTTCCTCGCAGAACAACGCGTCTACCGAGCTGAACCTCAGCCACATTCTGCTGCCGCTGCCGGAAAACCCGACGCAGCAGCAGGTGGACGAGCAGGAAGATCTGGCGAAACAGCTGGTCAGCCAGGCTAAAGGCGGCGCGGACTTCGGCAAGCTGGCGATCACCTACTCCGCCGATCCGCAGGCGCTGAAAGGCGGCAATATGGGCTGGGGCCGCATCCAGGAACTGCCTTCGCTGTTCGCGCAGTCGCTGGTTACGGCGAAGAAAGGCGATATCATCGGCCCAATCCGTTCCGGCGTAGGCTTCCATATCCTGAAAGTGAACGACGTTCGCGGCGACAAACAGAGCATCTCCGTGACGGAAGTGCACGCTCGTCATATTCTGCTCAAGCCGTCGCCGGTGATGACGGACGATCAGGCGCGCCAGAATCTGACGCAGGTTGCGGCTGAAATCAACAGCGGCAAAACCACCTTCGCGCAGGCCGCTAAACAGCTTTCTCAGGATCCCGGCTCCGCCAACCAGGGCGGCGATCTTGGCTGGAGCTCGCCAGAGGTGTACGATCCCGCCTTCCGCGACGCGCTGCTGAAACTGAAAAAAGGCCAGATGAGCGCGCCGGTGCACTCCTCTTTCGGCTGGCACCTGATCCAGCTGATGGATACGCGCCAGGTTGATAAAACCGACGCGGCGCAGAAAGAGCGTGCTTACCGCCTGCTGTTTAACCGTAAATTTGCGGAAGAAGCGCAAACCTGGATGCAGGAGCAGCGCGCCTCTGCCTATGTGAAAATTCTGGATGCCAATGCTCAGTAATATGCGCGTGGCGATCACTCCCGGCGAACCCGCCGGGATTGGTCCCGATGTCACACTACAACTGGCCCAGCGCGACTGGCCAGTTGAACTGGTCGTCGTCGCCGATCCAGCTTTGCTGCGCGAGCGCGCGGCAAAGCTGGGCCTCCCTCTGACGCTGCGTGACTATCAGCCGGGCGTTGCTGCCCGGCCGCAGGCTGCCGGCACCCTGACCGTGCTGCCCGTTAGCGCGCCGCAGCCGGTAAAAGCTGGCGAGCTTTGCGTCGCCAACGGCCACTACGTGCTGGATACGCTGGCTCACGCCTGCGACGGCTGCCTTAACGGCGAATTTGCGGCGCTGGTTACCGGGCCGGTACACAAGGGCGTGATCAACGACGCCGGTATCCCGTTCAGCGGCCATACCGAGTTTTTCGCCGAGCGCGCAGGCTGTGCCCGCGTGGTGATGATGCTGGCGACGGAAGCGCTGCGGGTCGCGCTGGCGACCACGCATCTGCCGTTAAAAGACGTCTCCGCCGCCATTACCCGCGACAGCCTGCATGAAGTGATCAACATCCTGCATGCCGATCTGCAAAGCAAGTTCGGTCTGGCGCAGCCGCATATTTTTGTCTGCGGCCTGAATCCGCACGCGGGCGAAGGCGGCCATATGGGACGTGAAGAAATTGACGTTATCATTCCGGCGCTTGACGAGCTGCGGCGCAGCGGCATCCAGCTGACCGGCCCGCTGCCGGCGGACACGCTGTTTCAGCCTAAATATCTTCAACATGCCGACGCGGTTCTGGCGATGTATCATGACCAGGGCCTGCCGGTACTGAAATACCAGGGCTTCGGGCGAGCGGTGAATATCACGCTCGGCCTGCCCTTTATCCGCACCTCCGTTGACCACGGCACCGCTTTAGAGCTGGCCGGCCAGGGCAACGCGGATGCGGGCAGCTTTATTACGGCGCTTAACCTCGCCATTACCATGATTAAGAGCAGTAATGAATAATCGCGTCCATCAGGGCCACTTCGCCCGCAAACGTTTTGGCCAGAACTTCCTTAACGATCAGTATATTATTGACAGCATCGTTTCCGCCATCCACCCTCAGCCCGGCGAGGCGGTAGTCGAAATCGGCCCCGGTCTGGGCGCGTTAACCGAACCGGTTGGCGACAGGCTGGAAGCGATGACGGTGATCGAACTCGACCGCGATCTGGCGGCTCGTTTGCAGACCCATCCGTTTTTAGGGCCAAAGCTGACGATTTTCCAGCAGGATGCCATGACCTTTGATTTCGCGGCCTACGCCCGTGAAAAAGGCCAGTCTCTGCGCGTCTTCGGCAACCTGCCCTATAACATCTCTACCCCGTTGATGTTCCACCTTTTCAGCTATACTGATGCGATCCGCGACATGCACTTTATGTTGCAGAAAGAGGTGGTCAACCGACTGGTTGCCGGGCCGGGCAGCAAAGCCTATGGTCGTCTGACGGTAATGGCGCAATATTACTGCCAGGTGATCCCGGTGCTGGAAGTGCCGCCGGAATCCTTTACGCCTGCGCCGAAAGTGGATTCCGCCGTGGTTCGTCTGGTCCCACACGCCACGATTATGAATCCGGTGCAGGATCTTAAAGTCCTCAGCAGGATCACCACCGAAGCGTTCGGCAAACGCCGTAAAACGTTGCGCAACAGCCTTGGCCATCTGTTTACGCTGGAAGCGCTGCAGGAGATGAATATCGATCCGACGCTGCGCGCGGAAAACATCTCCGTAGCCCAGTACTGCCAGCTGGCGAACTGGCTGTCTGCGCATCCTCAACAGACGCCGCAGGAGAGTTAAACATGGATACGCCCCGAGTTTGTGTGCATGTACAAAGCGCTTATATTGCGTCGCAGTCCGCGCCGGAAGAGAACCGCTACGTTTTTGCCTACACCATTACCATTCGTAATTTGGGGCGTCACGCCGTTCAACTGCTGGGCCGCTACTGGCTGATTACCAATGGCAACGGCCGCGAAACGGAAGTTCAGGGCGAAGGCGTTATCGGCGAACAGCCGCACATCGCACCCGCTGGCGAATTCCAGTACACCAGCGGCGCGGTACTGGAAACCCCTATGGGCACCATGCAGGGACACTATGAAATGATCGACAGCGAAGGCGAAGCTTTCCGCGTGGCGATCCCGGTGTTCCGGCTGGCCATCCCCAGCCACATACACTAATTCTGATTGCGATCCGGGCGCTGGTCCGGCGCTGAGGTTCGGATTGTTGATGAGCACTTACCTGATTGGCGATATTCACGGCTGCTACGATGAGCTTCGGTCACTGCTGGACCAGGTGGCTTTCGATCCTGCCCGGGACAGCCTGTGGCTGACGGGCGATCTGGTTGCGCGCGGCCCCGCTTCGCTGGAAGTCCTGCGCTACGTTCGTTCATTGGGCGATGCGGTGAAAGTGGTGCTGGGCAATCACGATCTGCATTTACTGGCCGTGTTTGCAGGTATCAGCCGCAACAAGCCAAAGGACAGGCTGACGCCGCTGCTGGAAGCGGAAGACGCCGACGATCTGATTAACTGGCTGCGCCGCCAGCCGCTGATCCAGGTCGATGAAGAGAAGAAGCTGGTGATGGCGCACGCGGGCATCACGCCACAGTGGGATTTGGCTACGGCGCAAAGCTGCGCCCGCGAGGTCGAGGCGGTGCTCTCAAGCGATACCTATCCGCTGTTTCTGGATGCGATGTATGGCGATATGCCCAACAACTGGACGCCGGAGCTGACCGGGCTGGCTCGTCTGCGCTTCAGCACCAATGCGCTAACCCGGATGCGCTTCTGCTTTCCTAACGGCCAGCTGGATATGATCTGCAAAGATACGCCCGATTCGGCGCCCGCGCCGCTAAAGCCTTGGTTTGCTATTCCGGGGCCGGTGTCGCGCGACTACACTATTGCGTTTGGTCACTGGGCTTCGCTGGAAGGAAAAGGCACGCCGGAAAATATCCTGGCGCTGGATACCGGCTGCTGCTGGGGCGGCACGCTGACGATGCTGCGCTGGGAAGATAAAACCTGGTTTACTCAGCCGTCAAAACGGTTGTCAAACGAACATGAGACCGCTATAACGGCGCCGTCTGCTGACTCATAAGCGTCAATTGCTTTCGCGACAGGCTTTTTGCTATCCGATAAAGAGTGAGCGCCACGCCCTTAAAGGCGTGGCTTTACTCAGCCGATAAACGTATCCGTCCGCTTTCAGGCACCCAATACGCCGCCATCCTTGCGCGTAATCATTATCACGGAAGAGCGGGGACGCGGGCTATTGTCAGGAAAGTGCGAGTCTTTCTCTTCTCCCGGATGTTGCACATTCACAAACATCGTTTTGTAGTCCGGTGTAAAAGTGATCCCGGTCAGCTCACAGGATTTGGGCCCCACCATAAAGCGACGAATTTCTCCGCTCTGCGGATCGCCCACCAGCATCTGATTGTTCCCCTGCCCTTCATAGTCGCCTTTATTACTGTATTTACCATCCGTCAGGATCCACAGGCGTCCGGCTTCATCAAAGCCCAGACCATCAGGGCTGTTAAAGGTGTTCTGCTCGGTGATGTTCGGCGTACCACGATATATGCCCTGCGGATGCGCAATTGGATTACCGCACAGCACAAAAATATCCCAGTCAAACGCCTGGGCCGTAGCGTCCCCTTTCTCATCCCAGCGAATAATCTGCCCATAAATGTTATCCGGCCGAGGATTAGCCGCGTTGATCGGCATTCCCTCATCGCCTCGCTTGCTGTTATTGGTCAGGGTGCAGTAGGCGCGGCCATCATGAGGATTAACGGCAATCCACTCAGGGCGATCCATACGTGTGGCTTTCACCACATCCGCCGCGCCGCGCGTGTTAATCAAAATATCTGCCTGGGTGCGGAAACCGTTGTCGGCGGTCAGGCCGTGCTGCCCCTGAACCAGCGCTACCCAGTGTCCGGTTCCCTTCAGCGGCGTACCGTTTCTGTCGCCGTCAAAGATGGCAACATAGAGCGTTCCCTCATCCAACAGTCTGGCATTTGCCGCCGGATTAGCGCGATCGACCTTGCCTTTGGAAACATATTTGTAGATATACTCGCCGCGCTCATCGTCCCCCATATACACCACCAGCTCGCCGCTTTTCGCTACCGTAACGGCCGCGTTTTCATGCTTAAAGCGGCCCAGCGCGGTGCGCTTGACCGGCACGGAATCGGGGGCGAAAGGATCGATCTCGACAATCCAGCCGTGACGATTAAATTCGTTAGGGTTTTTCGCCACATCAAAACGCGGATCGAAATCGGACCAGTTGCGCTCGGGATCGGCGGGGCTCAGCGTGTAGCGCTTTTGCGCCGCCGTCAGGCTGAAATCCGCCTTTTTAGTGCCGAAATAGGTATCGAAATTTTCTTCACAGGTGAGATAAGTACCCCAGGGCGTTTTGCCGTTAGCGCAGTTGCCAAAGGTGCCGAGCACGTTCATTCCTTGCGGATCGGCTGCGGTACGCAGCGCCGCATCGCCAGCGGCAGGGCCGGAAAAACGCATTGGCGAATTGGCAGTGATGCGGCGGTTATAGCGTGAAGGACGGACAACTTCCCAGCGGTTTCCCTGGCCACGACGGACTTCCATCACCGATACGCCGTGCCCCGCCTGCGATTTTTTTACATCTTCAGCATCGTGCGCCTTGCTGTCGCCGTGAGCATAGAGATATTGCTCATTAACATATTCATTGTTAACCGCAATTAAGCCGCGATCCCGGCTTCCCTCCATGGCAAAAAAGCTCATGCCATCATTGTTATCGCCAAACTGTTTTTCCTGATCGGCTGCGCTGTTTTTTCCTTCCGCGTCAAACGCCGGGGCGCCATCGACCAGCGGATCGCCCCATGAAATCAGCACATCAGCCTGATAACCGTCGGCAATGGCAATTTCATCCGCTGTGGAAGCCGAAATACCGTCAAAACCCAGCAATTGACTGCCGCCCGACACGGGCTTCGCCAGCGCCAGAGAGGGAACAGAGAGACCGCCGCCAATAAAGCCTGCCAGACTCAATGCCCCGGTTCCTGCAAGGAATTTACGACGGCCAGGATTGGGCGTGACGGCTTCGTTCGGTAACGGCGATTGATTATTCATAGCGCATTGCTTCCTTTACGGTTTGTAAAATGAAGCAATGCTAGAGATATTTTGTTACACTTAGGTTACAAAATGTTCGAAAGGAGTGTAAAGTTACTTACTGTCGACGGTCCAGAATTTCAAAGCAGTAGCTGTGCGTGTTTTTCTCGTCAGCGTCGTGAAATTCGCTAAAGGTCGACTGCCACTCATCCGGCTCATAGTCCGGGAAAATCGTGTCGCCTTCGACTTCCGCATCAATATGCGTCAGATACAGGCGATCCGCGCGCGGCAGCAGCTGTTCATAGACGCGCCCGCCGCCAATCACCATGATCTCTGCCACGTCGCCCGCCGCTTTCAGCGCTTCCTCAATGGAAGTGACCCAGCGCACGCCTTCCGCATCGCCCTGCTGGCTGCTGATCACAATATTCAGCCTGTCCGGCAGCGGACGGCCGATCGACTCAAAGGTGCGGCGTCCCATAATGACCGGTTTGTTCAGGGTGTGCTTTTTAAACCAGGCCAAATCGGCTGGCAGATGCCACGGCATGGCATTTTCCATCCCGATAACGCGGTCGGTCGCCATGGCTGCAATCAGGCTTATCATCTGAGAATACTCACAAGGTGTAAAATTGGCGCCATCATACGGAAAGGCGAAAGTTTCGTCGATAGCAAAACCTGGCGAATTAAGTAAAGGTTTAGCGGCGCCGTGTTATTTATTAGCGCTTCAGGCTAAAATAGCCACGGCAAACCCTTTGGGGTTTCTCTCTTCTGCTGAATTCTGAGAACACCATGTTAGAAACCAGTTTACTTATCGTCACTATTGCGACGCTGGGCATGCTTTCGCCCGGCCCCGATTTTTTTCTGATTATCAAAAATGCCGCGCGCTATCCACGCCGCGCCGCGCTGATGACGGCGCTTGGCGTTAACTGCGCCGTGGCAACGCATATGACCTATTGCGTCGCCGGGCTGGCGGTGGTGATCACCACCACGCCGTGGCTGTTTATGCTGCTGAAGTATGCCGGGGCGGCTTATCTGATCTACGTCGGCATCCAAGCGCTGCTTTCACGCGGCGGCAGCAAGATGGACCTCAGCAACGTCGCGGCGGAAAGCACCTCGTTAAAGAAAGCCTTTATGCAGGGCTACCTTTGCAATCTGCTGAATCCTAAGGCCACGCTGTTTTTCCTGTCGATGTTTACGCAGGTGCTGAACGTGCATTCCAGCCTGGGCGAGAAGATTTGGTATGCAGGCATTATTATCACGCTCTCTTCCATCTGGTGGCCGACGCTGGTGGTGCTGATCCAAAGCCCGCCCGTACGCCGTGGCCTGGCCCGCGCGCAGAAGCTGATCGACAGGCTGCTGGGCACCGTGCTGATCGCTTTCGGTATCAAAGTCGCGCTCTCCTGATTAGCGGGGGATAAGCGAAGGCCCGGTTGGCATTGTTGGCAACCGGGCCTTTTTACTTTGCGGCTTTAGCGACTATACGGCAGCAGCAATACCTACTTCCCACGCGCGGACGGGGTAAAACCACAGGGTTATTCTGCGGTGGGTTATCTGTCGAGGTTTCCGGCCAGCGTCGTCTGACGTTTAAACTCGTCCTTCGCTTTTTGTAACTGTCGCATAAAGCTTTCATCGGCATGCAGACGAGCCACGACAGCCCCGCCGACGATGCGGGCGGCGTTAACATCGCTCTGCCAGTGATAGCCGCAAATTACCCGGCTCTGGCCCATTTCATAGCCGCGCTTGAGGATTTCATTCTGTCTGGCGGGGTTTATTTCGGTCAGCACCAGCGCCGTAGCCCAGCCAATTGTTGTATGCCCGGAAGGATAAGCGCCGTTGGTAGACAGCTCCTGCTGCTGATCGGTGCGGCAGGTCGGTTCCTGATAAAAAGCAAAAGGACGAATGCGCATATAGCGAATTTTGGCGCTGCGGGTGGCCAAATCGCCGGCATCCTCACGCATTTTCATCACCAGCCGATAAAGCTCCGGCGTTTTACTCTTGCTGATTTCTCGTCCAAACGCGCCGGAAAAAGCCGCGGCCACGCCATCGCCTGCGACATGCGCATCTTGCCACGCCTGCTTGCCCCGGGGCGTATCGCGCAGGCTTTTGCCCAGCTCGTACTGCGCTTTGTCGTTAAGAAATTCGATGCTGTCCGTCGCGGGCGGCGGCGGCAACAGCGTCAGGCTGTCGGGGGATTGCGCCTCCTGCAGGAAATAAAAGTCAGGTTGCGTGGTAACGTCTTTCGCCGCAAAGGCCTGCGAAAAAAAGGCCATGCAGGCCAGAGCTATTAAGCGTTTTTTCATTGTTTCATCCCTGATGTTGAGTAAAAGCGCCGACGGTTCGGCAACGGGACAAGCCTATAGCATTTTTTGGCGCATCAATTTTAAAGGCGTCACAAAACGGGTTATTGGGGCGGGAACGCGGCGGAGATAAAAAAATCCCCGCCGTAGCGGGGATGGGCAGAGAAAACGCTTTAAGCCTGTTTGATCTGCGCGTGCATTTCCTGCACGGAGATCACCTGCTCAGTCGGATCGGCATTCAGCGACATAGCCGTCGCGAAACCGCCGTTCAGCGTGGTGTCATAGTGCACCTTATACTGCAACGCGCTGCGGCGGATCAGTTTGGAATCCTCAATCGCCTGGCGTCCGGCCGTGGTGTTAACAATGTAGGCATATTCCCCGTTCTTCAGGCGATCCTGAATATGCGGGCGGCCTTCGTGCACCTTGTTAACCAGACGCGGATTGATGCCCGCTTCGCCCAGCACTACCGCCGTGCCGTGGGTGGCGTCCAGCTCAAAGCCCAGCTTTTGCAGCTTAGCGGCCAGATCCACAATACGCTTTTTGTCGCCTTCGCGAACGGAGAGCAGCGCGCGGCCGCTTTTCTTCATATTGCTTTGCGCGCCCAGCATCGCTTTAGAGAAAGCTTCGGCAAAGGTGCGGCCAACGCCCATGACTTCGCCGGTGGAGCGCATTTCCGGGCCAAGGATAGGATCGACACCCTGGAATTTATTAAACGGCAGTACCACTTCCTTCACCGAATAATAAGGCGGGATCACCTCTTCCGTTACGCCCTGCTCTGCCAGCGTTTTGCCCGCCATCACGCGCGCGGCGACTTTCGCCAGCGGCACGCCGGTCGCTTTAGAGACAAACGGCACGGTACGCGCGGCGCGAGGGTTAACCTCAATCAGATAGACTTCGTTATCTTTTACCGCGAACTGCACGTTCATCAGCCCGCGCACGCAAAGCTCAAAGGCCAGTTTCTCGACCTGCTGACGCATCACGTTCTGGATCTCTTTGCTCAGCGTGTAGGCTGGCAGTGAACAGGCCGAATCGCCGGAGTGCACGCCAGCCTGCTCGATGTGTTCCATGATGCCGCCAATCAGCACGCGCTCGCCGTCGCAGATGGCGTCAACGTCCACTTCCACCGCGTCGTCCAGGAAGCGATCCAGCAGCACCGGCGCATCGTTGGAAACAGAAACCGCCGTCTGGAAATAGCGCTTCAGGTCAATTTCGTCATAGACGATTTCCATTGCCCGGCCGCCCAGCACGTAGGAAGGACGCACCACCAGCGGATAGCCGATAGCCACCGCTTTTTCCACCGCCTGTTCCAGCGCCGTGACCGTTGCGTTGGCTGGCTGCTTCAGGCCCAGGCGATCCACCGCCTGCTGAAAACGCTCGCGGTCTTCGGCGCGGTCAATCGCATCCGGGCTGGTGCCGATAACCGGCACGCCTGCGGCTTCCAGCGCGCGCGCCAGCTTCAGCGGCGTCTGGCCGCCGTACTGCACGATCACGCCTTTTGGCTTCTCGATGCGCACGATTTCCAGCACGTCTTCCAGCGTGACCGGCTCAAAGTAGAGGCGGTCAGAGGTATCGTAATCGGTAGAGACGGTTTCCGGGTTGCAGTTAACCATAATGGTTTCATAGCCGTCTTCGCGCAGCGCCAGCGCGGCGTGCACGCAGCAGTAGTCAAACTCAATGCCCTGACCGATACGGTTTGGCCCGCCGCCCAGCACCATGATCTTGTCGCGATCCTGGTTGGGATTGGCTTCGCACTCTTCTTCATAGGTGGAGTACATATAGGCGGTATCGGTAGAGAACTCCGCCGCACAGGTATCCACGCGCTTGTAAACCGGGTGCAGATTATACTGCTGACGCAGCTTGCGCACTTCTGATTCCGCCACACCAGCCAGCACGGCCAGGCGCGCGTCGGCAAAGCCTTTACGCTTCAGGGTACGCAGGAAATCGGCGGTCAGGCCGTTGATGCCTTCGCGGGCAACCTGCTCTTCCAGCCGCACCAGCTCTTCGATCTGCACCAGGAACCAGCGGTCAATATTGGTCAGATTGAAGACGCCGTCCACGGACATGCCCGCGCGGAACGCATCGGCCACATACCAGATACGGTCACAGCCGGCATCTTTCAGCTCGCGGCGAATGGTGGTCAGCGCTTCCGCATCGTTCAGGTCAACTTTCGGGTCGAAACCGTGCGCGCCTACTTCCAGGCCGCGCAGTGCTTTCTGCATTGATTCCTGCAAGGTGCGGCCAATCGCCATCACTTCGCCCACGGACTTCATCTGCGTGGTCAGACGATCGTTGGTGCCCGCAAACTTTTCAAAGTTGAAGCGAGGGATTTTGGTGACGACATAGTCGATGGAAGGCTCAAACGAGGCCGGCGTGCGGCCGCCGGTGATATCGTTCATCAGCTCGTCCAGCGTATAGCCGACGGCCAGCTTGGCGGCGATTTTCGCAATCGGGAAGCCGGTCGCTTTGGAAGCCAGCGCCGAAGAGCGGGAAACGCGCGGGTTCATTTCGATAATGATCAGACGACCGTTTTCCGGGTTCACCGAGAACTGCACGTTGGAGCCGCCGGTTTCCACGCCGATTTCACGCAGTACCGCCATCGAGGCGTTACGCATGATCTGGTACTCTTTGTCGGTCAGCGTCTGCGCAGGCGCTACGGTGATGGAGTCGCCGGTATGGATGCCCATCGCGTCAAAGTTTTCAATGGAGCAGACAATGATGCAGTTGTCGTTTTTGTCACGTACCACTTCCATTTCATACTCTTTCCAGCCGATCAGCGATTCATCAATCAGCAGCTCGTTGGTTGGCGACAGATCCAGCCCGCGCTCGCAAATCTCTTCAAATTCTTCGCGGTTGTAAGCGATACCGCCGCCGCTGCCGCCCATAGTAAAGGAGGGACGGATAATGCATGGGAAGCCGACGTCTTCAGCAACTTTCAGCGCTTCTTCCATATTATGGGCGATACCGGAACGTGCGGTTTCAAGGCCGATTTTCTTCATCGCCTTATCGAAACGCTGGCGGTCTTCCGCTTTATCAATTGCATCCGCCGTGGCGCCAATCATGGTGACGTTGAACTCTTCCAGCACGCCCTGACGCTCCAGCTCCAGCGCGCAGTTCAGCGCGGTCTGGCCGCCCATGGTCGGCAGCACGGCATCCGGACGCTCTTTCTCAATAATTTTGCGCACCACTTCCCAGTGAATCGGTTCGATGTAGGTGGCATCGGCCATTTCCGGGTCGGTCATGATGGTCGCCGGGTTGGAGTTCACCAGGATAACGCGATAGCCCTCTTCGCGCAGCGCTTTACAGGCCTGCGCGCCAGAGTAGTCAAATTCACAGGCCTGGCCGATAACGATCGGACCCGCGCCCAGGATCAGGATACTTTTTATGTCGGTACGTTTTGGCATTCTTTCGCTCCTGATTATTTATTTGAACGGTAGGCTTCGATCAGTTCGATAAAGTGATCGAACAGCGGTGCGGCGTCGTGTGGGCCAGGGCTGGCTTCGGGATGGCCCTGGAAACTGAACGCCGGCTTATCCGTGCGGTGAATGCCCTGCACCGTGTGGTCAAACAGCGAGGTATGGGTAATACGCAGGTTCGCTGGCAGGTTGTTGTTGTCTACGGCAAAACCGTGGTTTTGCGCGGTGATCATCACGGTATTGTTGTCGTGATCTTTCACCGGATGGTTGCCGCCGTGGTGGCCCAGCTTCATCTTCACCGTTTTCACATCGCTGGCCAGCGCCAGCAGCTGATGGCCCAGGCAGATGCCGAATACCGGGATCTCCGTTTCCAGGAAAGTCTTAATCGCGGCGATAGCGTAGTCGCAGGGTTCCGGATCGCCAGGGCCGTTAGAGAGGAAGATCCCGTCCGGGTTCATCTTCATTACCTCTTCCGCAGGCGTTTGCGCCGGGACAACCGTCAGGCGACAGCCGCGATCCACCAGCATCCGCAGGATATTTCGCTTCACGCCGTAATCGTAGGCCACCACGTGGAAAGGCAGCTCCTCTTCTTTCTTCGGTGCAGGCAGGCCATCCAGCGTCCAGCTGCCCTGTAGCCACTTGTAGGTTTCTTGCGTAGTGACTTCCTTCGCCAGATCCATGCCCTTCAGGCCTGGAAAAGCTTTTGCTTTTTGCAGCGCCAGCTCGGCATCCGGCGCGTCGCCTGCGATGATGCAGCCGTTCTGCGCGCCTTTTTCACGCAGCAGACGGGTCAGCTTACGCGTGTCGATATCGGCAATGGCGACAATATTCAGACGCTTCAGGTAAGCGGAAAGCCCCTCTTCATTACGGAAGTTGCTGGCGATCAACGGCAGGTCGCGGATAACCAGGCCTTCAGCATGAACCTGGGCGGATTCTTCATCGGCGATATTGGTGCCGACATTGCCGATATGAGGATAAGTGAGAGTAACAATCTGGCGGGAATAGGAAGGATCAGTGAGGATTTCTTGATAACCGGTCATTGAAGTGTTGAAAACAACTTCACCCACTGCCGTTCCTGTTGCCCCGATGGCCCGACCGTGGAATTGGGTTCCGTCTTCCAGAACCAATAGCGCTGACTTAATCAAAACATCCTCCAGAGAATAAACAGTCACATTATTTGCATATTAATTCAGGATACACCTTTAAATCAATGCAAAACCTGCCTGCCTGCTCGATTTTTGGCAAATTGCGCGCATTCTAATGATCGCCCCGGCTGATGTCTACCCTGAAGCGGAGTTTTTCATTGTTTTTTGTGCCACTGGCGTAAAAAGATGATGATAGCCACCAAAAACAGCAACTATCGTGGTGATAAAAACGGTTGCCTGACGAAATGAATGGGAAAAATCCAGATAGCCCGAAAAATAGTGGACCAAATGGTCAAAATTAACAAATCAACCCTGTAAAAATGCAGAAAAACACCTAAAAACAACTTTTTGTTAAAAATACCATCTAAATATTATTTATATGCACAAATAAAAAAGGGCAGCAAAACTACCCAATTAAAACAGCAACTTAAAAAAATATCCAGACTCTTACTTATCAATTATTATCAATATTAAGCACATTCCTCATATCAAAAAGACCTTCTTTACTCGCAAAAACCCAGGATGCAGCACGAACAGCGCCTTTTGCAAAGGTCATACGACTTGAAGCCTTGTGCGTTATCTCTATACGCTCGCCAATATCCGCAAACATCGCGGTATGCTCGCCGACGATATCGCCTGCCCGTACGGTAGCAAAACCAATGGTTTGTGGCTTACGTTCGCCGGTGTGCCCTTCCCGACTGTAGACCGCATGCTCTTTAAGATCCCAGTCCATGGCGTCCGCTATCGCTTCGCCCATCGCCAGCGCGGTGCCGGAAGGCGCATCAACCTTATGGCGATGGTGCGCTTCGATAATTTCGATGTCCGCATAATCGCCCATCACCTGCGCGGCCTGCTCCAGCAGCTTCAGCACCAGATTGACGCCCACGCTGAAGTTGGCGGCAAAAACGATGGCTATCTCTTGCGCAGCCGCGCCGATCGCCGCCTTACCGGCCTCGTCAAAGCCGGTGGTGCCGATGACCATCGCTTTTTTGTGCTGACGACAAAACGCCAGATATTCCAGCGTGCCTTCGGGACGGGTAAAGTCGATCAGGACATCAAACTCATCGGCAACCAGCCGATCGCTGACCTTCACGCCCAGCGTGCCGGTTCCGGCCAGCTCGCCCGCATCAACCCCGACCAAAGAAGAGCCGTTACGCACCAGCGCGGCTCCCACGCAAACGCCTTCCGCTTCGTGAGCGGCCTGAATTAACTGACGCCCCATGCGTCCCGCTGCGCCAACAATAGCCAGACGGATCTGTGCCTCATTCATAATGTTTCCCTTAATTCTGTGCATACAAAACGAAGACAGGTTAACGACACCTTAAGCGCCGCGCCACTAAAAAACACAGGACAGCGCGCGCCTGGCAAAGCTTTCAGGCGGACGGAGAACCGGAAGTGCCGTGTAACAAACTGACGGAAGGCAAACTGGCCCGGACGCCGCGTTATAGCAGCGCCCGCAGGTTAAAATAACGGCATCATTTTATGGGCCATGAAAGATCGTGACTACAGGGGGGGTTCTGGTGTTGTTGTTGGTGCTGGTGTTGTTGGTGCTGGTGTTGGTGGTGTTTGTGCCCCTGAACACAGACAGTTCATCAATACCAGCCCGCCCAGCAAAAAGAAACCTACTTTGAATAGGTTGGCGGTTAACGCAAGGTTGGCCTGACTGAGATCGCATAAAAAGCTTCCGCCGCTGACGCGGGTGGCTTCTGTTCGGGTTATTTCTCTCATTTTAATTTCCTTTTAAAATTGAGCGGTGCCACACAGAAATAGCAGCGTGAGGCACGACTTATCACCTGAAAATAGTATATCCCCTTCTGACAGAGCAAAATCATACTACGTCTGATAAAACATTCCCGTCAAAATAAATATGTACCCTGCAGTAAAAAAATAAAAAACAGGCAAGATTCATTAACAATAAGAAAATAACCAATCAAAAGAGGCTTAAACATGGTAATTTCAAGCCACTACATGAAAAATTGAGAAATGAAGTGTTTAAAGCGCCCCATCAGAACGAATACAACTTTCAGACCCTTAACTGCAAACCCTAACCGCAAACCCTAACCGCAAGCCCTTAACCGCAAACCCTGACTGCAAACCCTGACTGCAAACCCTGACTGCAAACCCTGACCGCAAACCCTGACTGCAAACCCTAACATTAGGCATTAAAGTTTAAATATTAAAAATCAATATTTTAAGATGAAAACCAAAAATATTTATTATCGATTTATCTACCATCCTTTCCCGGCTATTAATTAGCATTATAATATTCAGTTATATATTTAAATATTTAAAAGACCTTCCAAAACCACTGCATTAATTATTTCCAGCAGAAGCACATAAGAAACGAAAAGAACTACTTTTAAAGCACCATTGAAAACAGGTGGCCCAGTTGCTAATGAGTAACTGTCTTATTTTATTGGCGCTCCGGTTACCTGATTGAGATAAACCCGGGCGGCCAGTCTGTCCGCCCGTTTTGTAAAACGGCCATTTTCATCATGGCTCAGAGATTTGCTTACGGCAGTCGCGGATAGGCATCGGCAATCCTGTCGCCGGTAAAATTCGCAATCCAGCCTTCCTGATTGTCGAAAATACGGATAGCGGTAAAGTGCGGTGACGATCCCATATCAAACCAGTGCGGCGTTCCCGCAGGCACGGAGATTAGATCGTTCTTTTCACACAGGATTTGATAAATATGCCCGTCCAGATGCAGGCAGAACAGCCCCGCCCCCTCCACGAAGAACCGCACTTCGTCCTCGCCATGCGTATGTTCGGAAAGAAACTTTTCCCGCAGCGTCTCTTTCTGCGGATTGTCCGCGCGCATACTGATTACGTCCCAGCTCTGGTAACCTTTTTCCGCCACCAGCCGATCGATAGCGTGCTGATAAGCGTTTATAACCGTTTCCGGCTGCGGATCCACGCCTAAATCGCGATCCGCCTGCCAGCGCTCAAAACGCACGTTTTTGCCACTCAGTTTCTGACGGATCGCTTCTTCATCGGTACTTTGCCAGATCGGCGTTTTCGCTTCGCTGTCGGTAAAAATGGTCAGTGCGCTCATACAAACGACTCCAGAGTAAGGTGATCGAACCGGTTGACCTGAGGATGATGGCTGACGTCATCCGCTTCATCGCGAATTAACTGCACGGTATGCCAGCCCGCTTCCCGAGCGGCGTCCAGCTCCTGACGAATATCGGATAAAAACAGCAGCTCGCCCGGTGCCAGCCCGATATCTGCGGCAATATTGCGGTAAGAGTCCGTTTCGCGCTTGGCCCCGACGTGCGTATCGAAATAGCCGCTGAACAACGAGGTAATATCACCCTCGTCGCTGTAGCCAAATAACAATTTCTGCGCAGCTACCGAGCCGGATGAATAAACATACAGCCCAATGCCGGCCTGGTGCCAGGCTTTCAGCGCGGGCAGCACGTCCGGATAGAGATGGCCGGTAAAGCTGCCGTTAAGATAGCCGTCGCGCCAGATCATGCCCTGTAACGCTTTCAGCGCGGTGGATTTGCGGTCTTCATCCATAAAACCGAACAGCACGGTGATTAAATCCTCTACCGTGGCCTGCGGCTGCGCGATTTCATCACGCAGATCGCTCAGCGCCTGCGCCACCTCTTCCCGGTGCTGAAAAGCGGCAATAAAGGCCGCCAGATTTTCGCGCGCATACGGGAAAAGCACGTTGTGTACGAAGCGAATATCGCTGGTGGTGCCTTCAATATCGGTGACAATAGCGCGGATCATTGGGCCTCCAGAAGCCGACGTTGTAATTCACACTGGAAAAGGAACTCCAGCCCTTCAAGATGGCGACGCGCTTCGTTCACGTCTCTTCCCCAGCAGGTCAGGCCGTGGCCGCGCAGCAGGAAACCGTAGCGCAGCGGATGGCCTTCCGCGTACTGCTCAATACGTTTCGCCAGCGCCTCAATATCCTGATCGTTATCGAACAGCGCAATAGCCACCTCTTCCAGATGCGAGCTTTGTCCGGCCAGCGTTTTCTGCATTTCATAGCCTTGCAATACTAATGCGGCGCGTTTCTCAACTCTTGAGAGTACGGTCGCGTTCACCGTATGAACGTGCAGTACGGCACCCGCTTCGGGAAACAGACGATAGATTAGCGTATGCAGGCCCGTTTCTGCGGAAGGCCTGCGGCCGGAAGGCGCATGGTTAGTGGCGATGGCGACCTGAATAAAGTCCTCGCGGGTTAGCGAACCTTTGTCTTTGCCGGATTCGCTCAGCAGGCAAAACTCGCTGTCCTGCCGCACCGACATATTGCCGCCGGTGGCGGGCGCCCAGCCTTTGGCACCGATCCAGTGGCAGGCCGCCACCAGCCGATCTAATTGCGATGTTGTCATAACCTTCCTTTTCAACCGCTAAGCACGGCATATTCTTATCGTTTAGACGTCTAAGCGTCTTGATTGCCAAATATTAGCACTGACGTTATAGTGGCAGCAACGGGCTAAAACATATCCATAGCGTTCCGCAAGGGTGACTAATCATGAGCCAGACGCCGATTAAGCCTGAGAGCAAACTCCCCGCTCTGGGCACCACTATTTTTTCGCAAATGAGCGCGCTGGCGCAGCAGCATAACGCCATTAATCTTTCTCAGGGCTTCCCGGATTTCGACGGCCCGGACTATCTGAAAGCGCGCCTGGCGCATCACGTCAGCGCTGGCGCCAACCAGTATGCGCCGATGACCGGCGTGCAGCCGCTGCGGCAGGCGATTGCGGCTAAAACGGCGGAGCTTTACGGGCATAAACCCGACGTCGACAGCGAAATCACGGTGACGGCAGGCGCGACCGAAGCGCTGTATGCCGCCATTACCGCGCTGGTGCGGCCGGGCGATGAGGTGATCTGTTTCGATCCCAGCTACGACAGCTATGCGCCAGCGGTGATGCTGGCTGGCGGCGTGATGAAGCGCATCGCTTTGCAGCCGCCGGCTTTTCGTGTCGACTGGCAGGAATTTACCGCGCTGCTGTCGCCTCGTACCCGTCTGGTTATCCTCAATACGCCACACAATCCTTCCGCTACCGTCTGGCAAAAAAGCGATTTTGCCTCGCTGTGGCAGGCGGTGAAAGCACAGGAAATCTATGTGCTGAGCGACGAGGTTTACGAGCATATCTGCTTTGCCAAAGAGGGCCACGCCAGCGTGCTCGCCCATCCGCAGCTGCGTGAGCGCGCTATTGCCGTTTCCTCGTTTGGCAAAACCTTTCATATGACCGGCTGGAAGGTCGGTTACTGCGTGGCGCCGCCAGCCTTAACGGCGGAAGTGCGCAAGGTGCATCAGTATCTGACCTTTGCCGTCAACACGCCCGCACAGCTGGCATTGGCCGATATGCTGAAGGCCGAACCAGAGCACTACCGCGAGCTGCCGGCGTTTTATCGTGCCCGCCGTGACCGTTTTGTACAGGCGCTGGCGAAAAGTCGCCTGAAAATCCTGCCGTGTGAAGGCACCTACTTTCTGCTGGCCGACTACAGCGCCGTTTCCGATTTGGATGACGTCGCCTTTTGCCAGTGGCTGACCAAAGAAGCGGGCGTGGCGGCGATCCCGCTGTCGGTTTTCTGCGCCGGGCCTTTCCCTCATAAACTCATCCGTCTGTGCTTTGCCAAACAGGAAGCCACGCTGGATGCGGCAGCGGAGCGGCTATGTCAGCTTTAAACCTGAGCGTGCTACAGCAGCCGCTGGTCTGGATGGACGGCGAAGCCAATCTGCGTTTTTTTGACGAGCTGTTAGCCGGATTAACGGGCCGCGACCTGATTGTACTGCCGGAAATGTTTACCACCGGCTTTGCGATGGAGGCGGCGAAAAGCTCGCTGCCGGAAGCGCGCGTGGTGGGCTGGCTACAGGAGAAAGCCCGCGCGGCTGATGCCATGATCGGCGGCAGCGTCGCCGTTCAGACGCCCGCGGGCGCGGTCAATCGCTTCCTGCTGGCGGAGCCGGACGGCACGGTACATCGCTATGACAAGCGTCATCTGTTCCGCATGGCTGGCGAGCACCAGCATTATCTGGCGGGCGAAAAGCGGGAAATCATAGCGTTCCGCGGCTGGCGCATTCTGCCGCAGATTTGCTATGACCTGCGCTTTCCGGTGTTTTCCCGCAGCCGCAACGATTACGATCTGGCGCTGTATGTCGCCAACTGGCCGGCAGCGCGTGCGGCGCACTGGCAGGCGTTGCTGCTGGCGCGGGCGATTGAAAATCAGGCTTACGTAGCCGGTTGCAATCGCACCGGCCATGATGCCAACGGCCATAGCTACAGCGGCGACAGCCGGATTATCAGCCCGCAGGGCGAAATCCTGGCGGCTGGCGAACCGCATCAGCCAGCGGTACTGAGCGCCGAGCTGTCGCTGGATTCGCTGCGCGAATATCGGGAGCGTTTTCCGGCCTGGCGCGATGCGGACGAGTTTAGTTTATAAGCCGTTGCTGCCCGGCATTGCATAGCCTGCTGGCTGAATGCTTCAGCCCGATCGGCTTTCCTGCACGCTTACCTTTGCTGTAACGCTGTTAAACATAATATTTAGCAGCACGGCTACGACACAGGCGGCGCTGATGCCGGAATGGAAAATCGTTCTGACCCAGTCAGGGAAGCGGTCGTAAAAGGTCGGCATCACGATGGGGATCATGCCAAACGCAATGGCCGTCGCCACCACCACCAGGTTCATATTCTCTTTGTAATCGACCTTTGCCAGCGTGCGGATACCGGATGCCGCGACGGTGCCGAACAATACCACGCCCGCGCCGCCCAGCACCGGAGCGGGAACGGCCGCGACTATCCGGCCCAGCACGGGCAGACAGCCAAGCAACACCAGGATCGCGCCGCCCGCCGCCACTACATAGCGGCTTTTGATGCCGGTAATGGCGACCAGGCCAATGTTCTGAGCGAAGGCGCTCTGCGGAAAGGAGTTAAACAGCGGCGCGAGCGCGCTGGTCAGCATATCGGCCCGCAGCCCGCTGGCGATGCGTTTACCGTCAACCTGCGTACCGACAATGTCGCCGATAGCGATCAGCCCGGCAGTGGTTTCGGTAAGCAGCACCAGCACGATCAGCGTCATCGACAGGATGGCCGCCACGTCGAAAACCGGCAGCCCAAAGCTGAGGATGCCGGGCAGCGCCACCACGTCGCCATGCAGCACGCCCGAAAACTGCGTTTTACCGCCTGCCACAGCAAACAGCGTGCCCAACACCATAGCCGCCAGCACGGCCAGCCTTTTTATCGCGGCGTTGCCTACGCGATGAAACAGCAGCACCATCCCCAGCGTCAGCGCGGCCAGCCCGATATTGCCCGGCGAGCCCCATTCCGGCGCATGTGGATTGCCGCCCATCGCCCAGCGCGCGGCGACCGGCATCAGCGACAGGCCGATCACCGTAATCACGGTGCCGGTCACCACCGGAGGAAAAAAGCGGATGATATGGGCAAACAAAGGAGCAATAAGCAGACCAATCAGCGAAGAGGCGATCACCGCGCCGAACACCACCGGCAGGCCGCCGCCGCTGGTCACTAACGTCACCATGGTCGCCACGCCCGCGAAAGAGACGCCCTGCACCAGCGGCAGACGTGAGCCGAAACCGGGCACGCCCAGCGCCTGGAGCAGCGTGGCGCAGCCGCTGACAAACAGCGCCGCCGTCACCAGCATCCCCAGTTCGGCGGCGTGCAGCCCGGCGGCCGAGCCGATAATCAACGGCGGCGCGATAATGCCGCCGTACATCGTCAATACATGCTGCAATCCCCAGGCAAAAGATTTGCCTGCCGGGTAACGCGTATCTTCTGGCCTGGCGCTCATGTTTACCCCTCACTGCTGCACTCGCCGCAAAGGCGGTGCTGGTTATTAATCTCTCCCCAACATCATTCAGGCTGCGGCCCGAAGGATAAAAGGATCAGCTGCCGCGATAGGTAGACCACGACCACGGCGAAATCAGGAAAGGCAGGTGATAGTGGCTGCCCGCTTCCGGCAGCACGAAATCGATTTGGGCGCTGACGTAGAGCGCGTCGCGGCCGTCGGCGGCAAAATAGTCGCCGATCTCAGCAATTAAGCGGTAATGGCCCGGTGCCAGCGGCTCGGGCGTTAAGTCTGTGATGCGGCCATCCACATCGGTATCGCCCTGCGCCACCGGCAGCCAGCCCTGACTGCTGTTCTGCTCCAGCGAAACGGCGACGCCAATCGCCGGTTTGCCCAGCGCGGTATCCAAAATATGCGTGGTGATGGTGCTCATTGAACTCTCCTGTGCAAATGTAGCTGGGTTAGCGAAACGTCTCTTTTAAACGCAGCAGAGTGATTTCCCGTAGCTGATCCAGCGCTTCCTGCTGCTCCTGTTGCGGGTCGTTGGCGAGGCGTCGATGCAGTTCGGCCAACATCTCTCCGGCGCTTCGCCCTTTGGCGCGGATTAAAAACACCCGGCCAAAACGCTGTTCGTAAACGGCGTTTCCTGCCCGCAGCGCCTCTTTCAGCGCGGCATCCGCCTCCTTAACGCTGCCCTGCTCGCCGCTGGAAAGCGCGGCCTCTTTGTCGCTGCCCTGCGCCTTTTCACCGATACGTGGATGCGCGGAAAGCGCCTTGTCCAGCGCCTGACCGTCCCAGCCGCTCGCCAGCTGCTCGCCGGTTTGCAGCAGCTCGTCCAACGAGGCGAAAGGGCGTGCGGCCACTAATTCTTCCACCCAGCTTGCCAGCGCGACGCAGTGGGCGATGTGCTTTCTGGCCTCGGCGACCGGGGCCTGATTAAACTGTTCAGGCGACACGCTGACCTCCTGTGCTGTCTGCTGACAGCGCTATCTCGCTCACCGCTTTCGTCCAGGCGCGAACCGCCAGCGCCACGTCTTCCACCCTGACCGATTCCGCCGGATGGTGGCTGATGCCGCGATCGCAGCGGACAAACAACATGCCGACCGGCCAGCGCTCCGCCATGGCAATGGCGTCGTGACCCGCGCCGCTGGGCAGCGAAAGCGAGCGGCCCTGCACCGCCGTTACCGCCTGGCTCAGCGCCGCCTGAAGCTTTTCGTCACAGCGCGTCGCCGGGATCTGGTAATACTCTTCGGCGCTGAAGCTTAAGCCGCGCCGCAGCGCTATCGCTTCCGCCTGGGTCAGCAGCGCCGACAGCAGTTCAGCCAGCGCCCGATCTTCCGGCCCCCGCACGTCCAGGCTCAGCGCCACCTCGCCGGGGATCACGTTGACCGCGCCGGGCTGGCACTGCAGCGTCCCCACCGTTGCCACCAGCTGCGGGCCGTGCTTTGCCGCAGCCTGTTCGATAAACACCATCCATTCCGCTGCCGCCGCCAGCGCGTCTTTACGATGCGTCATCGGCACCGTGCCCGCATGGCCTGCCTCACCGACAAACCGGCAGTTCAGGCGGCGTGCGCCGTTGATCGCCGTGACCACGCCCAGCGCCAGGTCTTCCTGCTCCAGGCACGGCCCCTGCTCTATGTGCAGCTCCAGATAGGCGACGATATCTTTTACCTCACGCGCCGCCTCGCCAATCGCCTGCGCATCCAGCCCGACGTCGGCCATCGCCTGCGCCACGGTGATGCTGTTGCCGTCGGGATGGCTGACCCAGCTTTCCGGCCAGCTTCCGGTCAGGCCGCGACTGCCCAGCAGCGTGATGCCGAAGCGCGTTCCCTCTTCGTCGCCAAAGCCGACGATTTCCACCGCCAGCGGCAGCCGCAGATTTTGCCGGTGCAGCGCCTGCACGGCTTCAATCGCGGTCAGCACGCCGAGCATCCCGTCGTAGCGGCCCGCGTTGCGCACGGTATCCAGATGCGATCCCAGCAGCAGCGCAGGGGCATCGGGCTGCTGCCCTTCATAGCGTCCGCAGATATTGCCGACGCTGTCCTGCCAGACGCGCATTCCCGCCGCCGCCATCCATTCCCCTACCAGCCGGTTGGCCTGGAGGTGTTCAGGCGACAGATAGACGCGGGTGAGCGCGTCCGCCGTTTCGCTGATTTCCGCCAGGCGATCGCAGCGCGCCATCACCCTGGCCGCCGCCTGCTGCGCCTCTGCAAGATTGAGTGGCTCCATCAGCGGCTCCCGGCGGCATAACGATCCCAGGCCGCCTGCATCGCCGCGCCCTGAGGCGTTTTATAACCCAGCCAGGTCAGCACCGATTCCAGCGCGCTCAGCGTCTGCATCACGCAGTCTTTACGGGCGTTATAGCCCATGGTGCCGATGCGCCAGACCTTGCCGTGCAGCGGGCCGAACGAGGTGCCGATTTCAATGCCGAAGTCCTCAAGCATCAGCTTGCGCACCTGGTCACCGTTAATGCCCTGCGGGATGACCACGCCCAGCACGTTGTTCATTTTGTGTTGCAGGTCGCCGAAGGTTTCCAGCCCCATGCCCTGAATGCCTTTCAGCAGCGCGTCGCCGTGCAGCTCGTGGCGGGCGATGCCGTTATCCAGGCCCTCCTGCATAATCAGCCGCGCGCATTCACGCGCGCCGAACAGCGCCGACGTCGCTTCGGTGTGGTGGTTCAGCCGCTCCGGCCCCCAGTAATCCATGATCATCCCCAGATCGAAATAGTTGGAGTAGATCATCTCGTCGTCGCCATCCTGATGCGCCGCCGTGCGGATCCCTTCCTCTACGCATTTGCGTTTGCGGATCGCGGCTTCCATTTCCGGGCTTAGCGTGATCGGCGAAGTGCCGGACGGGCCGCCAAGGCATTTCTGCATCCCGGCGGAGACCGCGTCCAGTCCCCAGGCGTCGGTTTCCAGCGCGTTGCCGGCCAGCGAGGCCGTGGCGTCGGTATAGAACAGCACGCCATATTTTTTACAGATGCCGCCCAGATCGGCCAGCGGTTGCAGCATGGTAGTGGAGGTATCGCCCTGCACGGTCAGCAGCAGACGAGGGCGCACGGTTTTGATCGCGTCTTCAATGCGATCCGGCGTGAAGACTTCACCCCACGGCGCTTCGATGGTGTGCACTTCCGCGCGGCAGCGGCGGGCGATCTCGCACAGCAGATGGCCAAAGCGGCCAAAAACGGGCACCAGCACCTTATCGCCAGGGCGGATCGCCGACAGCAGAATAGCCTCGATGCCCGCGCGCGAGGTACCGTCAACCAACAGCGTCCAGCGGTTCTGCGTGCGAAACACGCCGCGATACAGTTCCATCACCTCGTTCATATAGTGCGTCATGGCCGGATCGTACTGCCCAAGCAGCTGGCTGGACATGGCGCGCAATACGCGAGGATCGGCGTTGATTGGCCCAGGCCCCATCAACAGGCGCTGCGGCGGATTAATTTGCGGATAGCGGGTTACATCCATTTCGTTTCCTTCTCTTGCAGATCCGGTGCTCAGCTCAGGCCGCGCACCGATGAGATAAACTGTTTCAACTCCGCCGTCTGCGGGCTGGCGAACACGCTTTTGCTGTCGCCCTGCTCCCAGACGCGGCCCTGATGCATAAACACCACGCGGTCGCCCACTTCCCGGGCAAAATTCATTTCGTGCGTGACTAAAATCAGCGTCATGCCTTCGCGGGCCAGCTGCTCAAGCACTTTCAGCACTTCACCCACCAGCTCCGGATCGAGCGCCGAGGTGATTTCATCGCACAGTAACACTTTGGGCGTCATCGCCAGCGCCCGCGCAATCGCCACGCGCTGCTGCTGGCCGCCAGAAAGGCTGGACGGGTAGTAATCCATGCGCTCGCCGAGGCCGACCTTCTCCAGCATTTGCGCCGCCAGCGCCCGGCATTCCGCCTCTTTCTTTTTCAGCACGCGCCTGGGCGCCAGCATGACGTTTTCCAGCGCCGTCATATGCGGAAACAGGTTGAAGTTCTGAAACACCATGCCGACGGAACGGCTGATTTCCCGCGCCTGCGAATCGCGATCGGTGATGGTCATGCCGCCCAGCTTGATGCTGCCTTCCTGATAGCCTTCCAGCCCGTTGATACAGCGCAGCAGCGTGCTTTTCCCCGAGCCGCTGCGGCCGATAATCGAGATGACCTCGCCCATATCAATGTCCAGATCCACGCCTTTCAGCACGTGGTTGGCGCCGTAATATTTCTGTACCTGATTAATGGTGATGAGCGGCATTGAATTTTTTCTCCAGGTACTGGCTGTAGCGCGACAGCGGATAGCAGATCAGGAAGTAGCCCAGCGCCACCAGCCCGAAAACTTTAAAAGGTTGGTAGGTCACGTTATTCAGGATGGTGCCCGCCTTGGTCAGCTCGACAAAGCCGATAATCGACGCCAGCGCGGTGCCTTTGACCACCTGTACGGCAAAGCCCACGGTCGGCGCGATGCCGATACGCAGCGCCTGCGGCAGCACCACGCGATACAGCGTCTGGCCTTTGGCAAGCCCCAGGCAGCGCGACGCCTCCCACTGCCCTTTCGGCAACGCGTTGATGCTGCCCACCCAGATATCGATCAGAAAGGCGCTGGTATAGAGCGTCAGCGCCAGCGAGGCGGCCGTCCACGGCGAGACGTCGATGCCAAACAGCGCCACGCCGAAAAACGCCAGGAACAGCTGCATCAGCAGCGGCGTGCCCTGAAAAAGCTCGATATAGGTGCTGATTGCCCGGTTGGGCCAGCGGCGACGCGTCAGGCGCACCATCACCAGCGGCATCGCCACCAGCGTGCCGCCAAAGAACGCGGTCAGCGACAGCAGCAGCGTCCAGCGCGCCGCCAGCAGTAAATTGCGCAGAATGTCCCAGTCGGTAAATGTCGTCATCAGGCCGTTCCTCCCAGCCATTTACGTCCGGCCGCCAGCAGCAGCTGACGCATGGCGATCGACAGCGCCAGATAAATCAGCGTGGTGACCAGATAGACCTCAAAACTTAAAAAGGTGCGTGACTGGATCAGGTTGGCGGCAAAGGTCAGCTCTTCATACGAAACCTGCGAGACCACGGACGATCCCAGCATCACGATGATGCACTGGCTGACCAGCGCCGGATAAATGCGCTTTAAAGAAGGTGGCAGAACCACGCGCAGGAAAGTCTGCGACCGCGTCAGGCCCAGCACCCGGCCCGCTTCCCACTGGCCTTTCGGCGTGACCTGGATCCCGGCGCGGATAATTTCCGTGCTGTAGGCGCCCAGGTTGATCAGCATCGCCAGCAGCGCCGCTTCGCCAGCGGTCAGCTTCAGCCCCAGGTTCGGCAGGCCAAACACGATAAAGAACAGCTGCACCACAAACGGCGTGTTACGGATCAGCTCAACGTAGCAGCCCCACAGGCGGCTGAGCGCCGAAGGCCGTCCGCTACGCAGCGCCGCGCCCAGAATACCGAGCGCCACGCCGCCCGCCGTCGCCATCACGGTCAGCTGAATAGTGATCCAGAGTCCGGCCAGCAGCTGCGGCCAGTAAGGCAGCAGCGCCGGAAAGTCGAGTTGCTCCGTCATTGGCCGGCCCTTACGCGCTGAAGTCGGCCGGCAACGGCGCTTTCAGCCACTGCTGCGACAGCCCGTTCAGCGTTTTATCTTTGATCGCCTGTTCGATAAGGCCATCCACCTTCGCCTTCAGCGCCGGTTCGCCTTTGCGCATCCCGATAAAACAGGGCGAATCTTTCAGCATAAACTTAGCCACCGGCGCTTTGTCTGCGTTCTGGCGCGCAATCGCCGCCACCACCAGGTTGCCGGTCGCCACATACTGTACCTGGCCCGACAGGTAGGCCGACAGCGTGGTGTTGTTATCCTCATAGCGTTTCAGCTGCGCGTCTTTGGGCGCAATATCGCTTAATGCCATATCCTCTACCGCGCCGCGAGTTACGCCAATCGACTTGCCGCTCAGCCCGGCTGCCGCTTTCAGTTCGGCCTCTTTCGGCCCGAAAACGCCCAGGAAGAAAGGCGCATAGGCGCGGCTGAAGGCGATAACTTTTTCCCGCTCGGGATTTTTACCCAGGCTGGAGATCACCAGATCCACTTTATCCGTCTGTAAATAGGGGACACGGTTGGCGCTGGTGACCGGCACCAGCTGTAACTTAAGTTTCATCTGGCTGGCCAGGTAGCGCGCCATATCGATATCGTAACCCTGCGGCTGTAGCTCGGTGCCGACCGAGCCAAACGGCGGAAAGTCCTGCGGCACGGCGACGCGAAGCACGCCGCGTTTCTCTATATCCTGCAACTGATCCGCTTGTGCGGCCTGGGTGAACAGCAATACTGCGCCCGCGATAGCCAGTAACGTTTTTTTCATTTTCTCTTCCCCGGTTAAGCCAACATGAAACGAAAGATTCCTGAAATAATCATTTGCAACTAATGTGCCAGCCACGGAAAAAGGGATCGCCAGCCGTGGAACAGCACGCAAAGAAAGGAAAAAGCGGTTTCAAACCAGCCAGAAAGCAGGAGATAAGGCAGAAAAAGAAGCATGTCAGCAAGCTCAGAAAACAGTTTCCCGATGCCTGCGGCGCTGCCCTGAAATAAAGCAAAGCACCAAAATGGTGCCCTGTCAGCGTTGTTCCAGCTCGTCCAGCTGGCCGTACAGATTAGCGATATGATGGATGCGCTGACGACCTTTACTTAACAGCTCATGCAGCAGCGCATTGGTCAGCAGGTTGATGAGGCTGTTGGCGCAGGCATAGCTGTCGAAAGCGGACACGCTGTCCAACGGCGCGCAAAGCTGCCATGTCGCCAGCGCCAGGATCGCCTGCGCCTGCGGCTCACAAATCACCAGCGTGGGCACGCCAGCCTGCTGAAGCTGTTGCAGCAGGGGCTTAATGATGCGCGGACGACGGCGAAAGGCAATCACCACCACTACATCGTCCGGCGTCATATCCGGCAGCTCTTCCGCCAGCGTCTGCCCCGGCTGCGGCACGACGGAGACCTCGCCGCGCGCCTGCAACAGCTGCTGCCGAAGGTGCAGCGCCACCGGCCAGGAGTTGCGCATACCGACAATAAAGATGCGCCTGCTGGCGGCCAGTCTTTGCACCACCTCGCCGAACTGCGCGGCGTCCAGCTGGCTTACCCACTGCGTCAGGTTTGCCATCTCTTGCTTGTAGTGGCGCGCCAGCAGCGTGTTGCCCTGCACCGCGTCGCGATTGTCGGTCAGCGGCATGCCGCTTTGGCGCAGCGTACGCAACTCGTCGCGCATATCGCGATATTTCTCATAGCCAAGACGTTTGAATAAGCGACTGACGGTCGCTTTAGAAACGCCGCTGAGCCGCGCCAGCTCTGCGCTGTTATAGCTAATCAAATCGTCAAAATGATCGAAGATGAAATCCGCCGCGCGCTGCTCCTGCGGAGAAAGCTGGGGATAGTGATTTCTCAGGCGCTCATCAAGCTGCTTCATGATATGAACCTTGTAACTTTTGTTTCAGAGAAGATAACGTATACAAATAACGTGCCGGGCGGAAAAGTTCACCTTCATCTTGCAAGCCGGACGCGTTTTTTCACTGCCCTGCCGTTCCGGCTGCAACAAACTGGAACAGCTCTTGCTTCCCTTTCTGCTCCGTCCCTGAAAATGAGAACGTGATGATACAAAGTAATCTCGCTCCGCTTGGCATGGCCGTAACGCCTCATCATCTCGCCAGTGAAAGCGCGCTGGCCATTCTGCGCGAAGGCGGCAACGCTATTGAGGCGATGGTCGCGGCGGCGGCCACGATCGCTGTGGTTTATCCCCATATGAACGGGCTGGGCGGCGACGGCTTCTGGCTGATTATGCCGCCGCAGGGCGATCCTGTCGCCATCGACGCCAGCGGCGCGGCCGGATCGCTGGCCGATTTCGCTTTTTATGACGGCGCGGCGGCTATCCCCCATCGCGGGCCAAAATCGGCGCTGACGGTAGCCGGAACGGTCAGCGGCTGGTCAGAAGCGCTGACGATAGCCAACGAGCTTAGCGGTGCCGTGATGCCCGTTTCACGCCTGCTGGCCGATGCGATCCGCTATGCGGCGGACGGCATTCCCGTCACCCAATCGCAGTCGACCGCAACCGCCGGCAAATATCACGAGCTGGCGGCGCAGCCGGGCTTCGCGGCCGCTTTCCTGCCGGATGGCGAGGTGCCGCGCGCCGGCAGCCGCTTTACCCAACCGGCGCTGGCAAACACGCTGGGCATCCTGACGGAACAGGGGCTGGACAGCTTTTATCGCGGCTCGCTGGCTAATCGCCTGGCGGCAGAAATGTCGGCGCTTGGCATGCCGATTACGCTGGAAGATCTTAATAAGCATCGGGCGAAGCGCCGTAAGCCATTAAGCATCCGCCACGAGTACGGCGAGGTCTTTAATATGACGCCGCCGACCCAGGGCCTGGTGTCGCTGGCGATTTTGGGCATCACCAATCATCTGAATATGGCGGAAGCAGACGAGGTGCAGACCGTGCACCGCATCGTGGAGGCGACCAAGCTGGCTTTCGGCCTGCGCGACCGCTATATCACCGATCCGCTGCATATGCGCGAAGAGATGCAGGCGCTGCTTGATTCCGACCAGCTCGAAACGCTGGCGGGGCAAATCAGCGACAGCCGCGCGGCCGGCTGGGGAACCGGCAAAGGGCCGGGCGATACCGTGTGGATGGGCGTGATGGACAGCAGCGGCCTTGCCGTCTCTTTTATTCAGAGCATCTATCACGAATTCGGCAGCGGCGTGGTGCTGCCCGGCACCGGCATCACCTGGCAAAACCGCGGCGCGGCGTTCAGCCTGGATCCCGAACACCTGCTGGCTTTAGCGCCGGGCAAACAGCCTTTTCATACGCTTAATCCCGCCGCCGCACGGCTGAACGACGGCCGCACCATGGTCTACGGCTCGATGGGCGGCGACGGCCAGCCGCAGACTCAGGCCGCCATTTTTACCCGTCACGTGGTGCAGGGAATGCCGCTACAGCAGTGCGTCAGCGCGCCGCGCTGGCTGCTCGGCCGCACCTGGGGCCAGGCTTCCGATTCGCTGAAGCTGGAGGGCCGTTTTTCCGCCGCCACCTTTACCCGCCTGCGCGAGCTGGGGCATGAAGTCGAAGCGCTGGAAGATTTCAGCGAGGCGGTCGGCCACGCGGGCGCGATTGTCCGCCATACCAACGGCATGCTGGAAGGCGCCAGCGATCCCCGCAGCAACGGCAGCGCGGCCGGTTTTTAACAGGAGAAGATCATGAACACCGAAATTGACTGGACGGCTTATCTGACCCACATGGAGCAGGTGCTGGGCGTACCGATGGACGACTGTCGTCGCGCCGAGCTGCTGGTGCAGTTTTCACGTATTGCCGAGATGGCCGCGCCGCTGATGGCGTTCCCGCTGGATGAACGTCAGGAAATCGCAGGAGTATATAAAGCATGACGCTCAGCTCCCTTTCCATTGCCGAACTAAAAAGCGCGCTGCTTAAAGGCGAGCTGAGCGCCAGAGAAATCGCGCAGCAAACGCTGGACGGGATCGAGCGGCTGGATCCGACGATCAATGCCTGGACGAGCGTAACGCGGGATCGCATGTTGAGCGAGGCCGATCGCCTCGATCGTCAGCGCAAAGAGGATCGTCCGTTACCCGCGCTGGCGGCCATTCCCTGCGCGGTAAAAAATCTTTTTGACGTTGCAGGCCATACCACGCTGGCGGGTGCCAGCCTGCTCAGCGATCGCCCGGCGGCCAAAAAAGACAGCTGGGCAGTGAGCAAGCTCAGCGAGGCGGGCGCGCTGCTGTCCGGCATGGTGAATATGGACGCCTATGCCTACGGTTTTACCACGGAAAACAGCCATTACGGCGCCACGCGTAACCCTCACGATAGCCAACGTATCGCCGGGGGATCCTCTGGCGGCTCGGCGGCGGCCGTCGCCGCTGGCCTGGTGCATTTTTCACTGGGCTCGGATACCAACGGCTCGATCCGCGTACCGGCTTCGCTGTGCGGCATTTTTGGCCTGAAGCCGACGTTTGGCCGCCTGTCGCGCAGCGGCAGCCAGCCCTTTGTCGCCAGCCTCGATCATATCGGGCCTTTCGCCCGCAGCACCGAAGATCTGGCGTTGGTTTACGATGCGTTACAGGGCCGCGATCCGCAGGATAGCTTTCAGGCGGAAAAAGCGATCCAGCCTGTTCATCGCCTGTTGGAGCAAGGCGCACAGGGCCTGCGGTGCGCCGTGCTGGGCGGCTATTTTCAAACCTGGTGTGATGACGATGCCCGCGCAGCCGTCGCGCAGGCCGCAAAAGCGCTTGATGCGCAGGAAGAGGTGCTGATGCCGGAGGCCGCGCTGGCCCGTACCGCCGCGTTTATCCTGACCGCTGCCGAAGGCGGCAACGCCTGGCTGCCCGCGTTGCGCGCGCAGCCGGAGCGTTTTGAGCCGCTGTCGCGCGAGCGCCTGCTGGCCGGTGCGATGACGCCTTCCGCCTGGTACGTGCAGGCGCAGCGCTTCCGCCACTATTTTCGTGAGCGGGTGCTGCCCCTGTTCGGGCAGTTTGACGTGCTGATTGCGCCCGCCACGCCCACCAGCGCCACGCTGATTGGACAGGAAACGATGCATATCAACGGCAGCGATTTGCCCATCCGCGCCAGCATGGGCATGTTGACGCAGCCCATCTCCTTTCTGGGGCTGCCCGTGACGACCGTGCCGCTGCAAACGCCGGGCGGCATGCCGATCGGCCTACAGCTTATCGCCGCGCCGTTTAAAGAAGAAGCCTGCCTGCGCGTGGCATGGACGCTGGAGAAAATGGGCATAGCTAAAGCACCTGTAGCAGGAGGATTGACAGCATGACGGATAAAATTAATCGCCCCTCGGTGCTGGCAGAGGTTACCGAAGCTTTTTATCGCTACGAGCAGGCGCTGACCGGCAACGATATCGACGTGCTCGACGAGCTGTTCTGGCATGACGAGCGCACCGTGCGGCTGGGCGCAGGAGAAAATTTATACGGGATTGAGGCGATCCGCGCTTTCCGCGCCGCGCGTCCTGCACAGGGCCTGGCTCGTCAGCTGCGTAATACGGTAATCACCACGTTTGGCGATGATTACGCGGTATGCAGCACAGAGTTTACCCGTGAGGGAACGGATAAGATTGGTCGTCAGCAGCAGACATGGGTGAAGCTGCCGCAAGGCTGGCGGATTGTCGCCGCGCAGGTCAGCCTGATAACGTGCGGCGAATAATGCCGTTTCACCAGGAGTGAATCCGCAGACCCGGCAGAAGCCCGACCGGCTATTTTTTAGCCTGAAAATGCTTTTACCAGGGCCAGGCTCTTTTCTGTCACCTGTTTGCGGGAGAGAGCCAGGCCTTAAGGTCGTTTAATCCGTAACCAGATACGCATTAAAAAATGGACCGCATCAGTTTATTTAAGCGCTTAATTATCAACCAGTGTCTATCGGTTTACCGCCGTCCTTATCTCTGTTGAGCTGTTAATAATTTCTTTTTTACTGCTGGCGCTATGTATGATGAATTTTGTCCGTTATCAAAGGGAGAGAGCGTAATGCCTTACAGTCTAGGGGTGCTGGCCGGTATGGGGCCGCGCTCCACCGCGCCTTTTATCGATATGTTGGTGGATGAGTGCCAAAAGCAATACGGGGCCAGGTTCGATATCGACTATCCCAAAATGCATATTATTTCCTTGCCGACGCCTTTTTTCCCTGACCGGGCGGTTGAAGATGCCGCAATGTCAGCGGCACTGCGCGATGGCATTAGCGATCTGGTAAAAGTCGGGGTCAATTTGATCGTGGTGCCCTGCAATGTAGCCCATTGCTACTTTGCTGAAATGCAGGAGGCCAGCGCTGGCATTCCTGTCCTGCATATTGCCGACTGCGCGCTTGAACGCCTTGCCGCAGCGGAGAACATCGCCGTGATTGCTACTGAGGCTACGCTTGATGCGGGTTTTTATCAGCAGCGTCTGCATCTGACAGGAAAGCGCTGTGTCTCTTCTGAGCCATTACGTGCGAGCACAACGCGTTTGATAGCGCTGATTAAGCAAAACGGATTTACCGATCCTGAAGTGATAACGCAGTGGCGGGCGCTGATTTCTCTGGCGCAGGAAGCTGGCGCCCAGGCGCTGCTTATTGCCTGTACGGACATCAGCCCCTTACTTAAAAGCCATCCTCAGCAGTTGCTGCCGATTGTTGATACGGCAGCAAGCCTGGCTGAAGCGGCTATTCGTGGTTTTGCCAGCTCCAGGTCGATCCGCTAGCCAATTTTGCCTCTGCTGGCGATCCTGTCAGGATGGCACTTCATGCCTTCCTGACAGGTTTACTTACGCCTCCGGCGCCGGGTGCGTCTTTATCCAGTGGTCGGCAATCTGCTGGCGCGTGCAGATCCAGACCTTATCATGCTGCTGTACATGATCCAGAAAGCGCTGCAATGCGCGGAAGCGGCCAGGCCTGCCCAGCAAACGGCAGTGCATGCCGATGGAAAGCATTTTCGGCGCCGTCTCGCCCTCTTCATACAGCACGTCAAAGCTGTCTTTCAGATAGGTGTAAAACTGCTCCGCCGTGTTAAAGCCCTGCGGCGTGGCGAAACGCATGTCGTTGGTTTCCAGCGTATAAGGTACGATCAGGTGCGGCTTGACCGTCCCGTCCTGACAGGTCACCTTTGTCCAGAATGGCAGATCGTCGCCGTAATAGTCGCTGTCGTAGGTAAAGCCGCCCTGCTCCACCACCAGCCTGCGCGTATTCGGGCTGTCGCGTCCCGTATACCAGCCGGTTGGCGCTTTGCCAAAAAGATCGGTCAGCGTATCCACCGCCTGCTGCATATGCTGCCGCTCGGTTTTTGCATCCATCCCCTGATAGTGGATCCAGCGCCAGCCGTGGCTGACCACGTCGTAATCGGCGTTTTTAATCGCCTCGACGATTTCCGGATGACGTGCCAGCGCCATCGCCACGCCAAAAACGCTTAGCGGCAGGCCGCGCTTCTGGAACTCGTTGTGGATGCGCCAGAAACCGGCGCGCGAGCCGTATTCATACAGCGATTCCATCGACATATGGCGCTCGGGATAGCTGGCCGCACCGATAATATCCGATAAAAACTGCTCGGAGCCGGTATCGCCATGCAGCACGCTGTTTTCCGCGCCCTCTTCATAGTTCAGAACAAACTGCACGGCGATACGTGCATTGTCCGGCCAGGCCGCATGGGGCGGCTTTCCGGCGTAGCCGATCAGATCGCGGGGATAGTTTTTATTGAAGCTGTACTCTTTCTTTTCATCAGCATCGGTCATGATCGTAGTCCTGTTCCAGAGCAAGATAACTTAGTTTAGGCGCTTAAACTGACCCGACAGGTTTTTTCGCAGCGGATAGTCCAGATCGCCATGCTTACTGGTCGACAGCCCCAGCGCCACCAGCGATTCCACCATTTTTACCGCCGCGCCCACGCCGTCAATAACCGGCATATTCAGCTCCTGCGTCAGTTCCCGCGCCAGCCGGGCCATGCCGCCGCAGCCCAGTACAATGGCGCCGCTGCCGTCCTCTTTTTTTGCGCGGATGCAGCGCTCACGCACTTTTTCCTGCGCCAGCCCTGTGCCATCCTCCAGCGCCAGTACCGGCAGATCGATAGCATGCAGCGCGGCGCAATGCGGTTCAAAACCATACTGCTGTAAAAGATGACGCGCGATAATAACGGTGCGCGGCAGCGTGGTGACGATGGAAAAGCGCGTGGCAACCATCGTAGCCATATGCATAGCGGCTTCCGCAATGCCGATAACCGGCCCCGAAGCCAGTTCGCGCGCCGCCAGCAGCCCCGGATCGCCAAAGCAGGCGATAACGTGACCGCAGACGCCCTGCTCGCGTCCGGCTTTTATTTGCTCCAGCACGCCGATAGCGGCGACGGCCTCGTCAAAATGCCCTTCGATTGAGGGAACCCCTTCCGAGGGACAAACCGCCAGGATTTCCGTCGTCGGCGATGCTACGGCGCGCGCCGCTTCGCCAATGGTTTCGGTCATCGCCAGGCTGGTATTGGGATTGATAACCTGAATAAGCTGTTTAACGGTCATTCGCGCCTCCAAAACCGGTGAACAGGCTGGCGAAATCCGGCAGCGTTTCGCCGCCGCGCTCGAAATGCAGGCTCGCTACTATATGCGCAAAATGTTGCCGCATTGCTTCAGTAAGCGGCACCAGCGCTTTTTGTCTGAGCAGGCCGATCAGCCTGTCGTGGTCGTCACAGCGGCAGCCCTGCTGCCACGGCGCGCCCCAGGCCGCAATCACCAGCGACGAACGCTGGGTCAGTCGGGTCACCATCTCGGTCAGCACCTGGTTACCGGAGATCGCCTGAAGCTGAATATGGAACGCGGCGGAAAGCCGGATCGCCGCCGGGCCGTCACGCTCGTCATGCGCCTGCTGTTCCTGCTGGATTAGGTTTTCCAGCGCGACCAGATGGGTAGACTGACAGTGCGCCAGCACGGTGGGAAGATTGGCGCATTCGATAAGTTCACGCGTACGGAAGATGTCCTGCGCTTCTTCTGTCGAAGGCGTGGCAACTTGTGCACCACGCTTGGGCGTTAACACCACCATCTGCACCGCAGCGAGGCGAGTCAGCACTTTACGGATGCCGGTTCGACTAACGCCGAAGACGTCGGCAAGCGCTTCTTCCGGCAGTTTGCTGCCCGGCGGCAGCTGACGCTCCACCATCGCCTTCATCAGCGCCTGAAAGATAGCTTCGTCTTTGTCATTCAGGTCGGTAGCCCTTTTCAGGCCGCTTTCACTTTTCATTTCCTGGTCCGCTCAGGTTTATCTTGCCTAAAATCGTACACACGATTGGCTTATTTTGTATACATGAATTCAACTTCTGGCCTGGATCCTGCAATACCTCTCTCAACCGTTTGCTATTTCGTTGAATTGTTGAGGAGCAGGTTTCATGCCAAAGAGTCTACATGTTACTCCGGCGTCCGCAGAGGAAGCGCACGCCAGCTACAGCCCGCGGCTGTGCAACGAGGATCTGGCCCCGACGCGCGAGCAGAACTGGAGCTGGTACAACATCTTTTCTTTCTGGATGTCGGACGTGCACAGCATGGGCGGTTATGTGGTGGCGGCCAGCTTTTTTACGCTGGGTCTGGCGAGCTGGCAGGTGCTGATTTGTCTGCTGGCGGGCATTTGCATCGTGCAGCTGTGCGCTAATCTGATCGCTAAGCCCAGCCAGATGACCGGCGTGCCTTATGCGGTCGTTTGCCGCCAGGCCTTTGGCGTATTCGGCGCCAATATTCCGGCGGTGATCCGGGGTCTGATCGCGTTCGCCTGGTACGGTATCCAGACCTGGCTGGCCGCTAACGCGCTGATGCTGGTAACGCTGAAGTTTTGGCCTTCACTGGCGCCGATGACGCAGGTTTCCTGGCTGGGCCTGTCGCAGCTTGGCTGGCTCTGCTTTGGTTTTATGTGGCTTGCTCAGGCGCTGGTGTTCTGGCACGGCATGAAGGCGATTAAGCGTTTTATCGATGTGGCCGGCCCGGCGGTCTATGTGGTGATGGTGCTGCTGGCGGTCTGGATTGTATACAGAACGGGTTTTGAAGGTATTTCCTTTACGCTCTCCACGAAACAGCTCAGCGGCAGCCAGCAGCTCTGGCAGATGGTGACCGCGACGGCGCTGGTCGTCTCTTATTTCTCCGGGCCGCTGCTTAATTTTGGCGACTTCGCGCGCTATGGCAAAAGCATGAAGGCGATCCGCCGCGGCAATCGCTGGGGGCTGCCGTTTAACTTTTTGCTTTTTTCCGTGGTGACGGTGGTGATTGTTTCCGGTACGCAGTCGCTGTTCGGCCATATGATTACCGACCCCATTGAAACGGTCAGCCGCGTGGGCAGCGATTTGGCGGTGGCCGTTGGCCTGCTGACGATGATCACCGCGACGATCGGCATCAACATCGTCGCCAACTTCGTTTCGCCCGCGTTCGATTTTTCTAACTGCTCGCCGCAGAAGATTAGCTTCCGCACCGGCGGCATGATTGCTGCCGTAGGATCGGTGCTGCTGACGCCGTGGAACCTGTTTCAGTCGCCCGAGCTTATCCACTATACGCTGGACGTGCTGGGCGCCTTTATCGGCCCGCTGTTTGGCATCCTGCTGTGCGATTTTTACCTGGTCAAACGCGGACAGATTTCAACGGACGATCTTTTTAACGCTACGCCGCAGGGAAAATACTGGTATCGCGGCGGATTCAATCCTAAGGCGATTGCCGCGCTGCTGCCCTCGGTACTGATTGGGCTGGCGATTAGCTTTTCGCCTTCGCTGCACGAAGTGGCTAACTTCAGCTGGTTTATCGGCGTTGCTTTGGCGGCAGGCTGCTATCGCTGGATGGCACGCGAAGAGTGCGTAAGCTCTGTGCCGCGTTACGCGAGCCGCGTAGCGGTGGAGAAAAGACGCGCTTAAATGATAAGGGCAGAAAGCCTGCTACCGGCAGGCTTCCGCTTAAAAAAACGTTCAGCTCTGCGCGCCTTCCTCTGATTTGATAGCTTCAATTTTTAGCGCTGCTTCAAGCCTGTAAGCGTAGCGGTTCGCCATTTTTGAAGTTAGTTTGTGCTGATAAAAGAGTACAGATCGGCTCACAATCAAGCCTGGCCTGTACTCTGCGATGCCCCGTCAAAGGCTATGTTCGGTGCGGGCAATAATATCGTCCTGCGCGTCGGGAGAAAGCGCGGTAAAGAAGGCGGAATATCCCGCTACGCGCACCACCAGATCGCGATAATTATCGGGCTGCGCCTTTGCGGCCAGCAGCGTTTCCCGCGAGACGATGTTGTACTGAATATGCCAGCCTTTGTGCGCTTCAAAGAAAGTGCGCAGCAGCAGCATCAGCTTTTGCCTGTCGCCCGGATTATCCAGCGCGGCGGGATTCAGCTTCTGGTTCAGCAAAACGCCGCCCAGAATCGATCCGGTAGGCAGCTTGCTGACTGAACCCATCACCGCCGTCGGCCCCAGGCGATCGGTGCCTGACGCCGGACTGGCCCCTTCCGCCAGCGGCGTTCGCGCTTTACGCCCGTCCGGCGTCGCCATCGTCTGCGCGCCAAAAGGCACGTTGGCAGAGATAGACGAGGTGCCCGCATAGTAACCGCCACCGATCGGGCCGCGGCCATGGCGTGGATTAACGTAGCTTTTCAGCTCCTCAATATAGGTTTGATAAGCGCGCGTCAGCAGCTCATCGACATAATCATCGTCGTTGCCGTATTTTGGCGCGCCGTTAACCAGACGCTGGCGCAGCTGCTCGCCGCTCAGACCGTCAAAATCGGTGGCCAGCGCTTCGCTTAATGCCTGCTGCGCCACCACTTCTTGTTCAAACACCAGTTTTTTCACCGCCGCCAGGCTGTTGCCCAGATTGGCGATGCCCACCTGCAATCCCGATACCCAGTCATATTTTGCGCCGCCCTGCTTGATGCTTTTTGCCCGCTCAATACAGTCATCCACCAGCGCCGAACAGAGAATATCGTGCGCGTTCTCTTCCAGCACCGTATCCACCACGTACTCTATTTCTATCGATTTGCGGGTGTAATAGCGGATCTGCTCATCCCAGGCGCTCATAACCCGATCGAAACTGTCGAAATTGCCTGCGGAAAGCGCTTTGTCCTGCGGCAGAAACGTTTTGCCGCTGGTGGCGTCGCGTCCGCCTTCCAGCGACGCCAGCATCACGCGGGCGAAATTAATAAAGCTCATCCCGGTGCAGCGATAGCCCCACTTGCCGCCCACGGCCGTTTCGATGCAGCCGATAGCCGCATACTGATAAGCGTCGGCCGCTGAGACGCCCAGCCGGATAAATTGCGGAATGACGATTTCATCGTTGTTAAAGGCCGGCATCCCAAAGCCGCAGCGGATAACCTCCACGCAGGCATTCAGGAAATCGTCGCTCATTCCGGCATGGTAGCGCACGCTCAGGTTTGGCTGCGTCGAACGCAAACGACCGCAGGATTCCAGAATCGCGTAAGAGAGCGGGTTGACGGCATCCACCGCCTTGTCCGCCAGCAGATTCTGTCCGCCGATAGTGACGTTTTGATAGAGCGGACTGCCGGCCGAAGCTTTGGAGTGCGAGCCGGATCGGATCTTATTGACCTCCAGCAGCTTCAGCCAGCAGCTTTGCAGCAGCTCGATCGCCTGCTCGCGATCCGTATGCTGTTCCAGCTCCACGTCGCGGCGATACCAGGGATAAAGGTATTGATCCATGCGGCCAAAAGAGACCGAATGACCGTTAGACTCAATTTGCAGGATCAGCTGAATAAAATAGCAAAGCTGGAGCGCCTGCCAGAAGGTCTGCGGCGGCCGATGGGCGATCACGTCACAATTTTCCGCGATGGTCAGCAGTTCCCCACGGCGCGCGGCGCTCTTCTCTGCCTGCGCCATTTCGCGGGCCAGAGTGGCGTAGCGCTTGATATGCTCAGTTACGGCCTGAAGAACGATATCGATGGCTTTCAAAAACTGCTCGCCATGCAGATCGTTCAGATGCGTCAGATCGATGCGGCTGCGGCGTTCCGCCACTTTCTCACGCAGGCCATCCAGCCCTTTCTCCAGCAGCAGCGGAAAGTTGACGGCCAGATGGGCGTCGCCGGAGGTCATATTCCCTTCCGCTTTGATGATGCCGGTTGCCAGCAGCGCCTTCTGCTCCTCGGTAAACATGCCGTAGCAGCGATCCTGCACCGTCTGGCCGCGCCACCATGGGCAGATTTCATGCAGTACCCGCTTGTCCTCTTCAGAAACAGAAAAGCCCGCGCCGGGACGATCCGCCAGATCGTCGATCTCTTTTTCGATCCATGTCACGGTATATTCCGGGAAAATGGGCGCGGCGCGCACCTTGCTGGCCTGGTTGCCTACAATCAGCTCATCATGCTTAATCCAGATAGTCCGTTCCGCCAGATGGTGTGCCAGCGCCAGCGCGCGGCGAACCGGTACGGGTTTATCCTGATGCTGCTGATAGATTTCGCTATAGTGCCGCGCGCGCTCGGTACAAATCGGGGGCTTGCTGATAGCGATCAGGGCTTCTTTATGCGTTTTGATACGGCTGCTTAAAACATCAAGGTTAAGTCTGGTCATCATTTTATCCTCTTAGCGTGGTTATCAGGCCTTTTTGCCGCGCGTACGACTGCGCAAAGGCAAGGATTTCCGGATTATCGAGCGGCCTGGCTGGCGCAAGGTAAGGCTGATTAAGCAAGGCATATTTGCCTTTACCCAGCGTGTGATAGGGAAGGAAATGGATCTCTTTGGCCCGTAATCGATCGGCAGTGAAATCCACTATGCTGCGGATCGACTGCCGATCGGCGTTAAAACCCGGAACGAGCGGTACACGGATGACGATCTCCTTGCCCGTTTCCGCCAGCTTGCACAAATTAGCCAGCACCCGCTTCGCCGAACCGTTCGTCCATGCCTGAAAACGCGCTTCGTCGGTGTGTTTAAGATCGGCCAGGAACAGGTCGATCCAGGGCAGCGAAGGCTGGATATAACGCCACGGCACATGCAGGCAGGTTTCCACGGCCGTATGGATCCCTTCCTGATGGCTGAGCCGTAAGAGCGTTTCGGTGAGGTTTGGCGTCATAAAAGGCTCGCCGCCGGAAAGCGTCACGCCGCCCGCGCTGCGCTGATAAAAAGGCTTATCCCGCCTGACTACGGCCATAATTTCCGCTGCGCTTTTCTCTTCGCCGCAGATCGTCAGCGCCTGGGTGGGGCAACAGTTTTCCAACGCGGTGAAATGGTTGGGACGCATCTTCTCCCGGAAAATGACGAGTTGTTGTTGTTGACGAACGATGGCGTCCGGCACGGCCAGCTGGCATAACTCGCAGCCCGACAGGCAGGCTCTTTTATCAAACAGGATTTCGCGCTCGCGCGAGCAGCTTTCCGGATTCTGGCACCAGCGACATTTCAACGAACAGCCTTTTAAAAACACCACGGTGCGGATACCAGGCCCGTCGTGTGTGGAATAGCGCTGAATATTGAAAATCATGAACCGCCTCCGTCATATTACGTACGAAGATTTAAGTACTTTCAAATGAAAGTAACTTTGATCCCGGGCAATAAACAAGTTCACGCAGCGGGTAATATTTCGGAATTGCGATCGTCAACAGGCTTAAGGAGCTATATGGAACTCTATCTTGATACTGCGGATGTAGCGGCGGTAAAACGTTTAGCGAGGATACTGCCGCTGGCGGGCGTGACCACCAATCCGGCTATTGTCGCCGGCGGGAAAACGCCGTTATCCATTCTGTTACCTGAGTTGCAGGCGGCGCTGGGCGGCCAGGGCAAAATTTTTGCTCAGGTTATTGCCGCCCGGGCGGAAGAGATGGTGGAGGAAGCGTTACAGCTGCGCGCGATCCTTCCTGATGTGGTCGTAAAAATTCCGGCTACGACAGAAGGCCTGGCGGCAATCAGGCAGCTGAAAAAAGAGGCTATTCCAACGTTGGGCACCGCCGTTTATGGCGCAGCGCAGGGATTGTTCTCGGCGCTGGCTGGCGCGGAGTATGTCGCGCCTTACGTTAACCGTATTGACGCCCAGGGCGGAAATGGCATTCAGACAGTAGAAGCACTTCAACAGCTGCTTGCTCTGCATGCGCCGGGGGCTAAAGTGCTGGCGGCCAGCTTCAAAACGCCTCGCCAGGCGCTGGAGTGTATGCTGGCTGGCTGCGAAGCAATAACGTTGCCGCTGGATGTGGCCGAACAGATCCTCTCTGCGCCAGCGGTTACCGCCGCGGTCAATCAGTTTGAACAGCAGTGGATAAAGGCTTTTGGAACCGCGAGGCTGATTCAGGAAGAGAAAAGCGGAAAGGAATAAAAATCACGGGCTGTATGCCGAAATGACGAAAGCCCGATGCATTGCTGCATCGGGCTTTCCGGATACTTGGCGGAACGGACGGGGCTCGAACCCGCGACCCCCTGCGTGACAGGCAGGTATTCTAACCAACTGAACTACCGCTCCGCGCTTTGTTCCCCGTCGGGAACGGGGCGAATATTACGGTGCGGCCTGCATCCCGTCAATGCTTTTTCTTAAGCTTGCTGATCGACTGCCTGTTTTTTCGACTCTTACGACATTTCAACGTCTTCAGGCACGCCAGAGGCAGCTTCCGCCCTTCTTCATCACCAGATCGAGGCGGGATTCGTGTTCGGCAATCTCTTCGTCCGTCGCCGCTATCACGCACAGGCCAGAAGCCGGACGCGTGATGCGATAGATGGTTTCGTCGTTGCTCTGCTCCTGCCTGTCGCCCTCCATCGAAAACTTCAGCGACGTCTGCCCACCGGTCATGGTCAGGAAGACCTCGGCCAGAATTTCGGAGTCAAGCAGAGCGCCGTGCAGCGTTCGCTTACTGTTATCTATTTCATAACGCGAGCAGAGCGCATCCAGGCTGTTGCGCTTGCCGGGAAACAGCCTGCGCGCCATCGCCAGGCTATCGGTTATCTGGCAGAAGGTTTCGGTTTTGGGGATATTGCGGCCAAGCTTGCCGAATTCGTAGTCCATAAAGCCGATATCAAACGAGGCGTTATGGATCACCAGCTCGGCACCTTCTATATAGGCCAGGAAATCGTCGGCAATATCGGCGAAGGTCGGCTTATCCGCCAGAAATTCGTCGGCAATACCGTGTACGCCGAACGCTTCCGGATCGACCAGGCGATCGGGCTTGAGATAAACATGGAAGTTGTTGCCGGTGAGACGACGGTTTACCACCTCAACGGCGCCGATTTCAATAATGCGGTGCCCTTCATAGTGCACCCCGATCATATTCATACCGGTGGTTTCAGTATCGAGGACGATCTGACGCGTTGTATTTACTGTGCTCATAGGACCCGTTTTATGTCAGACTTGGCGTTTTTACACAGGGAGTCTACCAGAGATGCCTAAACAGGTAGAAATTTTCACCGATGGTTCTTGTCTTGGCAATCCTGGCCCGGGCGGATACGGCGCAATTTTACGTTACGGCCAGCACGAGAAAACGTTCAGCGCCGGCTATCAGCTGACCACCAATAATCGAATGGAGCTGATGGCGGCTATCGTCGCGCTGGAAGCGCTGACTAAACCCTGCGACGTCGTGCTGAGTACCGACAGCCAATACGTGCGTCAGGGCATTACCAGCTGGATCCATAACTGGAAAAAGCGCGGCTGGAAAACGGCGGACAAAAAGCCGGTTAAAAACGTCGATCTCTGGAAACGGCTGGATACGGCGCTGGGCCAGCATCAAATTACCTGGGAATGGGTAAAAGGCCATGCCGGCCATCCTGAAAACGAACGCTGCGACGAACTGGCGCGCGCGGCCGCCGGCAATCCATCCTTTGAAGACATCGGCTATCAGTCAGCATCCTGATGGCGTCGACGCATCCGGCTGGTTGCGCCAACGGCGGGTGCAAGCCTTCTTTGGGCCGCTGCCTTTTTGGCCGGATTCATCGTTAACGGGAAAGTCCGCTTGCGCGCGACGATAATGCTCAGGCAGCCCAGCGCCGGAAGATGCGTGCTGATGACCTTACCGCCCTGACGATTCCACGGCAGCACCTGAAAGCGCGAGCGCTGCACCACCTCGTAGTTTAACAGGCTGAGCCAGTCCATCAGCCTGGTCTGGGTAAACATCCGACTGTTCCACGGCACGCGTTGGCGCAGGCCGGGCACCAGTTTGCCCGTCCCCAGCACGCTGAACAGATTGAAGCCGCTGATAATCATCCAGCCGTCATCGATCAAAACGCGATCTACCTCGCGCAGAATACGGTGCGGATCGCTGCTCCAGGCCAGGCTGTGCGCCAGTAAACAGGCATCAACCGATTTTGATTCAAAAGGCAGGCTGCCGGCATCGGCCAGAACCTGCAAATTGTCGCCCTGTAAGCCAACGTTGACCTGATGCGAAATGGCGCAGCTTGCCGTGTCGATTTCCGCGCTCAGCGAGCCGATTTTCAGCAAATGAAAACCGTATAGCCTGTCCAGACAGGGTTGCAGATGCCGGGTCAGCGCGTCACGATAGTAGTCTCCCCAGGGGATGTCCGCCCAGGAATACGGCACGTGACGAATATGGCGTGTTTTAGCGGGCTTCATGCTTTACCATCTTCTTTCCATTGCGGCCAGTCAACGAGGCGATAATGAATCTTACCAGCATTCCGGCTTTTCAGGATAATTACATCTGGACATTAAATAACGATCGGGGCGACTGCCTGATTGTCGATCCGGGCGAAGCGGCACCGGTACTGACGGCCATGGAAAAAAACCAGTGGCGGCCAGCGGCGATCCTGCTGACGCATCATCATCACGATCACGTTGGCGGCGTGAAAGAACTGCTGCAACATTTTCCCGATCTGGTGGTGTACGGCCCGCAAGAGACACAAGATAAGGGAAGCAATCGGCTTGTCGCTGAGGGTGATAAGGTCGCTATTTTGGGCCTCGAATTTAGTGTGATTGCTACGCCGGGGCATACTTTAGGACATATCTCATACTATAGCGCACCTTACCTTTTCTGTGGTGATACGCTGTTTTCCGGCGGCTGTGGACGTCTGTTTGAAGGTACCCCTCAACAGATGTTCAATTCTTTTCAAAAGCTTAATCAGCTTCCGGGAGAAACGCTGGTGTGCTGCGCGCACGAATATACGTTATCGAATATGAAGTTTGCCTGCTCGCTGCTGCCACAGGATACGAAAATAGCGGGCTATTATCGCGAAATTAAGGAGTTACGTGCAAAAAACGCGGTTTCCTTGCCCGTAACGCTCGCTTTTGAGCGGCAAATAAATGTTTTTCTGCGTACGCAAGATGCTGATTTACAGAAAGTTATTGGCTTCGAAACACCTCCGCAACAAGAATGGCAAGTTTTTGCAACTCTACGCGAGAAGAAAGACCATTTTTGATTTTTCGGGTTGTGTTGAGCAGCCCGAGCACGTATAGTTGCTCGTCTTTTAAGCGAACAATGACACACACATGAAGGCTAAAGCGATATTACTACTCGCCTCGGTCCTGCTGGTGGGGTGCCAGGCGCCTAAGCACGACGCCCCCGAACAGCATGCACAGAGTTTGTCTTCAGCACAGAGCAGTCAGAACGCAGATCGGTTGTTATCGCCACGCTGGCAGGACGATGGGACCAGCCTGACGAAAGATCAGGATCTGTGGAATTTCATTAGCGATGAGCTGAAGATGAAGGTTCCGGAAAACCCCCGGATACGCGAACAAAAACAAAAGTATTTAAGAAACAAGAGCTATCTCCACGATGTAACGTTACGGGCTGAGCCGTATATGTACTGGATTGTCGAGCAGATTAAGCAACGTAAGATGCCGATGGAACTGGTACTATTACCCATAGTGGAGAGCGCTTTTGATCCTCATGCGACCTCTTCTGCCAATGCCGCAGGCATCTGGCAGATCGTGCCGCAGACGGGGCGTAATTATGGTCTGAAGCAGAACCAGTGGTATGACGGTCGTCGCGATATTGTCGCCTCTACCAAAGTCGCACTGGATATGATGCAGCGGCTGAACGGGATGTTCGGCGGTGACTGGCTGCTGACCGTGGCCGCGTACAACAGCGGCGAAGGTCGCGTACTGAAAGCGATAAAAAGCAACAAGGCTCGCGGTAAGGCAACGGATTTCTGGTCGCTGTCGCTTCCGCATGAAACCACGGTTTATGTGCCGAAGATGCTGGCGTTAAGCGAGCTGTTGAAAAACAACAAGCGTTACGGCATCCGTCTTCCGGAACCTAACGAAACCCGTGCGCTGGCGCGTGTTGAAGTGGGTCAGCAGATTGAGCTGACGCAGGCGGCGGAAATGGCCGGCATGTCGCTGAACAAGCTGAAGAGCTTTAATACAGGCTACAAGCGCGGGATGACGGCGCCTAACGGCCCGCACTATATCATGGTGCCGAAGTCGCACGTGGCGCAGCTGCGCAACTCCCTGGCAACAGGCGATATCGCGGCGGTGCAGCCAACGGCGCTGGCCAGTACCAGCACCTCTTACAAGGTGCGTAATGGTGATACCCTGTCAGGCATTGCAAAACGCCTGAACGTGTCGGTGAAGACGCTACAGCAGGCTAATAACCTGCGCGGCGTGAACATCAAACCGGGGCAGACGCTCAGCCTGGGCGGCGGCGAAAGCGCAGCCAGACTGGCCGATAATGGCAACAGCATCACCTATAAGGTTCGTAAGGGTGATTCTCTGGCCAGCATCGCAAAACGTCACGGCGTGAACACGAAAGATCTGCTGCGCTGGAACAGCGGCGGTTCGGCGAATATTCAGCCCGGCGACAGGCTGACGCTATTTGTCACCAACAACGCCACGCCTGACAGCTAAAGCTCAGTTTAAAAACCAGTCTTCGGACTGGTTTTTTTATGCCCGACATTTCCCGCTCCCCTCTCCTGTGCTTTACTGCCCCTCTGTCCAACGATCCTGAGGCCGCCATGACGAATGATCTGGTTGCGCTGCTGAACCAGCATCGCCTGATTGAACTGAGCCACGTTTATGAAGAAGGCATGCCGGTCTGGCCCGGTGACGGGCGCTTTTTCATGAGCAGCGCAGAAACATTCGCCGCAGGCGACGGTAACTATAACTGTCAGCTGAGCTTAGGCGATCATTGCGGCACGCATATAGACGCGCCGGCACATTTTATACCGGGCGGAAAAAGCATTGATAAGGTTGATATTCGCCAGCTGACCGGGCGTGGTCGCTGTCTGGATATGACCCATTTGCCGCAAAACAGCGCGATTACTCGTGCGACGATCGCGGACTGGGAAGGCAGATACGGCGAAATAGCGGCAAAGGATATCGTCCTGTTTCATACGGGCTACGATAAAAAGTGGCGTTGCCGTCCCGATCATACCGCGTTTATGAACGGCTGGCCGGGGCTGTCAGCCAGAGGCGCAGATTACCTGTTGGGAAAAGGCGTTACGGTTTTCGGTACCGATGCGATGTCGCTGGATGATGCAGGCAGCAAAGATTATCCGGCTCATCAGGCGATACTAAGTGCCGGAGGCCTGATCGTTGAAAGCCTGGCAAACCTTTACAGCCTGCCGACGGCTTTTACCTTTATCGCTCTGCCTTTGCGCATCAAAGGCGGCTCCGCCTCGCCCGTTCGCGCTGTGGCTCTGGTACAGGATTAAGGCTTAAACTCAACCAGTAAAGGGTTATGGTCGGAAGCACGCGTCACCAGCACGGAGGCCTCCGCTACGCCCATATCGCGGTAGAAAACGAAGTCCAGCGGCCTGCCAAAGGCTTTACGGCGATGGTCGTCGGTAAAGTTGACCTCGTGCAGCCCCATATTATGGGCAAAGGTATAAAGCGCATTGATCCGCTGGCGGCTCCAGGCATTAAAATCCCCGGCCATAATCACCGGCCCTTTATGGTGAATAATCTGTTCGCCTATAGGGCCAAGCTGCTTGCTGTATACGTCGATCCCCAGGCTAAAGTTGACCGCATGGATATTCACCACCATCAGCATCTTGCCGTCCGGTAGCGGATAGGCGGTGACAAGGGCTGATTTAGCCAGCCGCAGCAGCGGTTCACGTTCGCGCAGCGGATAACAGTAGACGGGATGCGCAGCGGCCAGCGTCATCACGCCGGAAGGATGCTGCGGCAGGACGAATGCCGGTACCTGATCCGCCGCCAGATAATTACTGGTGGCAAAACGGATCAGCTCTGGGGTCGTCTGCGCTTCCTGTAGCAATACCAGCTGAGCGTCTTTACCGAAGTTTTGTAATACCGAAAGCCATTCGGCGCGCTGCTGTTTAAATATGTTCCATACCAGCACCCGTAGCGTAGCGTGCTCTGTCAGCGGCGCACCGGGCGGTAACGCTTTGCCCATATGCAGCATAGCGCCCGGCGGAAAAATACGTTCCGCTGGCTGCCCTGCTACATATCTCATGGCATAAGTTTTTTTCCGCACGTTAGCGTCTGACCTCTGCGTGTTGATCAATGATCCTGCATTCAGTTATAGGGACTTTATGGCCGGGTTTCAATCGGAGGCGCCTAATAAGTGCCAGCTGAAGGTAAGCAAATACAAACTTTTGGTTGTCCGCCGCCTTTAACTGTAGCCGATTTAACGCGCCGGCTCCGGTTATGTATCTGATAGCGTTCATAACAGGACAGAGATCCGACTGTTTACAGGCCAGACGAGCACCGGGCATTTTCAGACAACGCCACAGGGATGCTTTATTGCTGTCAACGCACTGACAGAGGCCAGTCAGCCTCACCCGTTGTCTGGCTTCCCCTGCTTCCTCATGCTTTAATTACCGCCTGCAGGCTCCAAAAAAAGCATTACGTTCAGGAAGCAGTCATGAAGGCAAACTCAGAGGAACTGGCGATTTTTGTCGCCGTGGTGGAAAGCGGCAGTTTCAGCAAGGCCGCCGAGCGGCTGAAAATGGCAAATTCTGCTGTTAGCCGTGCGGTAAAAAAGCTGGAAAACAAGCTCGAGGTAGAGCTACTGACACGCACCACCCGACAGATTAAATTAACCCAGGAAGGCGAAGCCTACTTCAAGCGCGTTCAGGCGATTCTTCAGGAGATGTCCGCAGCGGAAAACGAGCTGGCAGAACGAAAAAGGCTACCAAAAGGGTCACTGCGTATTGATGCTGCTACGCCGGTGGTTCTGCATCTGTTAATGCCGATGATTAAACCTTTTCGGGAGCGCTTTCCTGAAGTCACCCTCTCTCTGGTTTCATCCGAAACCTTTATCAATCTGATTGAACGTAAGGTAGATATCGCTATCCGTGCCGGTAATCTTACTGATTCCAGCCTTCGCGCGCGCCTGCTGTTTAATAGTCGACGTAAAATAGTCGCCAGCCCTGGCTGGCTGCAACAGTTCGGCACGCCGCAAACCGTAGAGGATTTGGCACAGCACGACTGTCTGGGCTTTGTTGAACCCCTGAGCCTGAACCGTTGGCCCATTGCTAATGCAGACGGGCAGCTTTATGACATTACGCCCGCCAGTACCTCAAACAGCGGCGAGACGCTCAGGCAGCTGTGCCTGGCCGGTAACGGCATTGCCTGCCTGTCGGACTTTATGATCAATAAAGATTTAAACGATGGTTCGCTGATAGAGGTTATGGCCGACAGGCTTGTGCCGGTAGATATGCCATTTAACGCGGTTTACTATGGGGATCGCTCGGCTAACTCACGCGTTCGCTCTTTTATTGATTTTGTCAGCGAATGGCTCAGGCAACATCCGCTTTAAAGAAAAAAGATAGTCGAAGGCTGGCCTGTCCAGGAAGGGATAATGGCAGAACACAGGCAGGCCGGCTGACCAAAACTTATACGCAAAAAAAAGCCCTGAGCGTTAGCTCAGGGCCTTATATAAAGTGGCGGAACGGACGGGGCTCGAACCCGCGACCCCCTGCGTGACAGGCAGGTATTCTAACCAACTGAACTACCGCTC
>NZ_JBLFFM010000007.1:0-148391 GCF_051400835.1 Erwinia artemisiae
TAATCAATTGGTCGCAGGTTCGAATCCTGCACGACCCACCAATGTAGAAAGGCGCCCTAAAGGCGCCTTTTTGCCGTGCGTAATTCGGGCGGGGTTCGAACCTGCCGCAGGTCGAGTCGACCAGAGGGAGACAGCGTTGCCGCAGGCAACGACCCGAAGGGCGAGGCTTCAGCCGAGTCATCCTGCACGACCCACCAATGTAGAAAGGCGCCTTTTTGCCGTTTGTAATTCGGACAGTTTCCATTTACCACGGGGTGTCATTTTCCTTCAGTCATTGCTACTAAACATTACATCCATTAATCTGTTATCTTCGTTACTGACCTGCGTGGCTGAAGTACGGACTGATGATAATGGATAATATAAGTAAAGTTGCGGGACTCATCACGGCGCTGGCAGCTGTAGCGGCATTGCTATTTTTTAACCATACCGCCTTTTTCTTCTTCCTGAATTATTGGCGAACGCCAATAATTAGCCTTTCAATAGCCCTGATTCTGGCTATGTCCGGTTACTTTTATTACAAAAAGAGGTGGCCTGGCAAAAATGGCTGCGTTGTTTTTATCCTGGCAATAGCAACCAGCCTTACCGCATTGTTCTATAATCCCTATCCATCGGCATCCCTGATCGGTATTTCAGGTTTTTATAGCGAAAAAGACGGCGCATGGGTCAGCGCGGCGACAGATACCAATGCGGAAAAAATTAGCCAGAATTTAAAGCGAATCAGCCAAAAAATTAGCGCGAAAGAAAATCCATATTTTACTTTTACCTCACCAGATGAGACAGAAAGCTGGCGTTTCCCCTCTTTATTTCTGACGAATATGTCGAAAGAAGAACTGATTGCCCTGGCGCAAAAGAAATCGCAGGCGCCGGTCACTCTGGTCGGTTTTTCTCAGGAAGGCAAACTCAGCGAGCTGCGTTACAGTATCAATCAAAACTATATGGATCCTAATGCCCATTCATTGACACATGAAAACGATTGGTATAACCATCTTTTCGCTAAAGTTATCAGTAATAAAACGCTAAGTGAAGATCAGAAGCATTCCATCATTGCTACCATCCTCTTTATCGATATTAACGCGCGGTCATTAAGGGCTAAAAAAGCAGAGATCGGCTCAATTGGTATCGCTAATCAGATCGTTAAGACGCTTGATGCAATCAGTGAACTACAAAAAGCGCATCCCTTTATCAAACCCGAGCTCAATTATTTAATGAGCGGACTCATCATCTCTTTCAGTGATGTCTATAATGATGAGCTCGATAACGCCACACATGCCGAACTGCTGATGCAGGCGCTAACGACTTATCCTTATTACCCCTATACGGATGAAGCAACGTTTAACCGGAATTTTGCCAAAGGTAATTATGCTTCCTGGCAATTAGATAAAGATACCACTGCCGATCTGACACTGATCGATCGTTTGATTCAGATTACGGAGACGCTGCCACAAGAGATTAAAAATCAGGTTATTGGCGATTTTTATGAATATGTCTTTGAAAAAAACCCTACGCCCGTCATGTTCTATTCCTGGTTGGAATTAATCAAGGCCGATCGTCCGCTTAATACGTTTACAAAAGAGGAAGCACCATTTGTAAAATTCCTGGAAGATTTAACGGACCATTTTCTCAAGGAACATGCCGATATGGATGACGATTATATCGCACTAAAAAGCGCGGCGCTCTATGCGGTATACAACTCTTATTATCAACGCATTGGCCAACCTAAAAAAGCACGACGTCTGGAAGAAAAAATCGGTAAGATTTTTTCTGACCATCCTGGCGTGTCGATCCTGTCTACAGAAATAGCTAAAAAGTGTGAGCTGGACGAGAAGGAGGATAAATGCAATAGCGGCGGCAATAAGGCCTCTCCCTGAGCCGGTGTTGCGGATGTTCCATTTTATGCGAGGGTTAACTTTTGCACGCAAATCTGCCATTAATGTAAGTTCTCGCCCCCTTTCGAATTCTTATCACTTCTTTTACGCTTTTTGTAGTCAAGTCTCCCGTGGTGCTTACCGATAACCGTAGTGGTTAAATACAAAGGAGATAGCGATGACAACAATTACAACCAGTACCAACACTTCGATCGGTTCCGGCAGTTCATCGGCCGGCTCGACGTCCAAAATTGCTGCGTTGAACAAGCAGGTAGTCAACCTGCAAAACCAGCTAAAATCGCTGGCGACGGATACCACCCTCACCAATGAGCAGAAAACGGAGCAGGAACAGGTTATCAATAGTCAGATCCAGCTGCTACAGGCACAAATTACTCAGCTGGAGCAGCAGCAGGCGCAGAAAGCGCAGGATAAAAAGGAAGCACAGCAGGATCCGGCCTCGGCCTACAGCAAAGTAGCCGACGGCGTAAACCGGCCAACCGCAGCTAATTCGCTCAACGTTTATATCTAAAACGCTGGCGCAAGCGCGCGTTGCTGCGTCAGCAGGGCAGCCTGCTGGCGCACTTCCTGCCAGATAGCTTCCGCCGCGGGCGACAGCGAGCGGTTCTTGCGTCTGACCAGCATAATCGAGCGATTGATTTCCGGCGTTATTCTTCTTACCAGCAGCGGCCTCCCCTGCGGCAGCGGCAGCGCAAGCGCCGGCAAAATGCTGATGCCTATTCCCGCTTCCACCATCGGGTAAAGCGTCGCCGGATGCCCTATCTCCTGCACGATTTCCACCTTTACCTGTTGCTGGCGCAGCGCCTCGTCGATTAATACCCGACTGCCTGATGAATAGTCCTGTAGCACCAACAGCCGTCGGTTCAGCATTTGCCAGCTAATTTCTTTCTCTGCGGCGAGCGGATCGTCCTGCCGACAGAGCAGCAGAAAAGGTTCTTCCAGGATCGCTTCGCCCTCCAGATCGTCTACCTGGAGCGGCCCTATCACGATCCCGAAATCCACTTCCGCGTTGCGGATGCTTTGCAGTACCCACTGCTGTGGCCTGTCGCGAAGCATGATTTTAATTTCAGGAAAATGCAGTTGGCTGGCGGCCAGGCACTGCGGCATCAGATGCGCGGAGATGGTCTGGCTGGCGGCGATCCTGACCGTGCCGCTGCGCTGCTGACCGTAGCTGCGCACGTCCAGCAGCGTGGTATTCAGCTCTTCCAACAGGCGCTCCAGGCGGCTGGCCAGCTGGACGCCAGCTTCGGTCAGCATCACTTCACGCGTTGTACGGTCCAGCAGACGGATACCCATCTCGCTTTCCAGCTCTTTGACGCTGTGGCTGACGGCCGACTGGCTCAGCCCTATCATCTGGCCCGCCTGGCTGAAGCTCCTCTGCTGCGCGACGGCGACAAACACCCGCAGCTGCCTGAGCGTATAATTCATCGATTTAACTCATATATGAATTCAATAAATCAATTTTATTTCTAAACCCTGCTGACGCACAATAGCGACATTGATTTATTAACGAGGCATTAACAATGCGGTTTCTCCGGCTCGATCCCATGATGGTTAAACTGATTATTACCGTACTGCTGGCAACGTTCCTGCCCGCGCGCGGCCACTTTGTGACTTTCTTTGAGTGGCTGACCACGGCCGCTATCGCCCTGCTGTTTTTTATGCACGGCGCCAAGCTGTCGCGCGAAAAAATCATTGCCGGCGGCGGCCACTGGCGGTTGCATTTATGGGTAATGATCAGCACCTTCGTGCTGTTTCCTTTGCTCGGCCTGCTGTTTGTCTGGTGGCATCCGCTGCCGGTCAGCGCAGAAATCTATACCGGCTTCCTCTACCTTTGTATTTTGCCCGCGACCGTGCAGTCGGCAATTGCGCTTACTTCGCTGGCTGGCGGCAACGTGGCGGCTGCGGTGTGCAGCGCGTCGGCTTCCAGCCTGCTGGGCGTGTTTATCTCTCCGCTGCTGGTCGGGCTGGTGATGAACGTGCATAACGATGCCGCCAACGGTAGCCTGACGCAGATAGGCAGCATTATGCTGCAGCTGCTGGTGCCTTTTATTCTGGGGCATATCTCGCGTCGCTGGATTGCAGAGTGGGTCGAAAAACATCGCGGGCTGATTGGTAAAACGGATCAGGCTTCTATTCTGCTGGTAGTCTATTCCGCCTTTAGCGAAGCGGTGGTAAACGGCATCTGGCACCGCGTCGGCGCGATGACCCTGCTCTATATCCTGATCGGCAGCCTCGGCATTCTGTTTGTGGCGCTGGCCATTAATCTGCTGGCCGCGCGTCTGTTTGGCTTTAACCGGGCGGATGAAATTACCATTCTGTTTTGCGGATCGAAAAAGAGCCTGGCGAACGGTGTGCCGATGGCAAATATCCTGTTTCCTTCTGCTGCGGTCGGCATCATCGTGCTGCCGCTGATGATTTTCCATCAGGTGCAGCTGATGGTCTGCTCTATGCTGGCGCAACGCTATAAAAAGGCAGGAGAAAAACAGGTGGAAAAGCAGGTATCGAAAGCTAAAACGGTGGTGGAATCGCAGAAATAGCCGCAGCGGGGGAAGCGACTTCCCCCGTTATTTCAGCTTTTTTTAAGTGGTTTAAGCAGGCCTTCCAGGCCTTCAATCTTTATTGCCAGCGTAAGACGCATTAACTCGCCCAGATGACCTGCCGGAAACTCGTCCTTACGCGCAAACCACAGCAGATAAGGCTCCGGCAAATCGATCAGGAAACGCCCTTTATATTTTCCAAAGGGCATTTCGGTATTGGCAATCTCAATCAGGTGCTCTTTTTCCATTTATTCACCCAGCAGTCGAATCATCTCCGCTTCGTCGATCACCTTAATTCCCAGCTCCTGCGCCCTGGTCAGCTTGGAGCCTGCTGCTTCCCCGGCAATCACCAGATCGGTTTTTTTCGAGACGCTGCCGCTGACTTTAGCGCCCAGTGCGGCCAGGCGATCTTTGGCCTCATCGCGCGAAAGCTGCGTCAGCGACCCGGTCAGCACCACGGTTTTGCCGGCGAAAGGACTGTCGATCTCCTCCGCTTTGACTACCGCAACCGCTGGCCAGTGAATACCGGCCTCTTCCACCAGCTGGCGGATAACCTCGCGGTTGCTCTCCTCGTCCATGAAATTTCGCACATGGGCAGCCACTACCTTACCGACATCCTGCACGCCGATCAACGCGTCCAGATCGGCGCTGATGATGCTTTCCAGCGAGCCAAAATGCGCGGCGAGGTTGGCTGCCGTCGCCTCGCCCACCTCCGTAATGCCCAGCGCATAAAGGAAACGGGCCAGCGTGGTTTGCTTCGATTTTTCCAGCGCGTCCACCACGTTCTGTGCAGACTTCGGCCCCATGCGATCCAGGCCGGTGAGCTTGCCCGCGGTCAGCTTATACAGGTCGGCAGGCGTTTTGACGTACTCTTTTTCCACCAGCTGGTCGATGATTTTATCGCCCATGCCGTCCACGTCCATCGCACGGCGGGAAACGAAATGTTTTAACGCGCCTTTGCGCTGCGCGCCGCAAATCAGGCCGCCGGTACAGCGCGCCACCACTTCGCCTTCTACACGCTCCACGTCCGAGCCGCAAACCGGGCAGTGCGTAGGAAACTCTACCGCTCTGGCATCTGCCGGACGATCGGCCTCGATCACGCCGACTACCTGCGGGATAACGTCACCCGCGCGGCGGATCACCACCCGATCGCCGATACGCAAGCCCAGACGGTCTATCTCATCAGCATTGTGCAGCGTGGCGTTGCTGACCATCACGCCCGCGACCTGTACGGGCTCCAGCCTGGCGACCGGGGTAATCGCGCCCGTCCGGCCAACCTGGAATTCAACGTCGCGCACGTGCGTCATCTGCTCCTGGGCCGGGAATTTAAACGCTATCGCCCAGCGCGGCGCGCGCGCCACGAAGCCCAGCTGCTCCTGGAGATCCAGCGAGTCCACTTTTATCACCACGCCGTCAATATCGAAGCCCAGCGTGGCGCGATCCTCTTCCACCTTGCGATAGAAAGCCAGCACCTCTTCCGGCGTGTGGCAGAGGCGCACACGGTCGCTGACCGGCAGCCCCCAGGCCTTAAACTGTTGCAGGCGGCCCAGGTGGCTGCGCGGCATTTCACCGCCTTCCAACAGCCCCAGCCCGTAGCAGAAAAACGTTAGCGGACGCTTAGCGGTAATACGCGGGTCGAGCTGGCGCAGCGACCCGGCCGCAGCATTACGCGGGTTGGCGAAAACTTTGCTGCCGGTACGCCGCGCTTCTTCGTTCAGCGCCTCGAAACCTGCCTGCGGCATAAAAACCTCACCGCGTACTTCAACGCGTGCCGGGATATTGTCACCGTGCAGCCGCAGCGGTATAGCGCGGATGGTGCGCACGTTAGAGGTGATGTTCTCGCCGGTGGTGCCGTCGCCGCGCGTTGCCGCCCGCACCAGCAGCCCGTTCTCATACAGCAGGCTGACGGCCAGGCCGTCCAGCTTTAGCTCACAGCAGAAAGTGATTTCATCAACGCTTTTTAGCCTGTCCTGCACGCGTTTGTTAAAGGCAAGGTAACTTTCATCATCAAAAGCATTGTCCAGTGACAGCATCGGGATTTCATGACGCACCTGCTCAAACGCGCTCAGCGGCGCGGCGCCTACGCGCTGGGTCGGCGAATCGGGCGTCACCAGATCGGGATGCGCCGCTTCCAGCTTGCGCAATTCGCCCATCAGGCGATCGTATTCGGCGTCCGGCACTACCGGTTCATCAAGGACGTGATACTGGTATTCGTAATGGCGAAGCGTGGTTTGCAGAGCGATGATTTTGTCTTGTACGGATTCCATAGCGGCACCATAGCGATAAAAAACCCCCGGCTGGCGGGGGTCTTGTGTACAGAGAGGAAGGCGTGCCGGTAACTCAGGCGTTCGCCTCAATAACGTCACGAATGCGGTTTTTATAGGTTTCCAGCTTTTGCGGCGTCATCATCCGGCGCTCGTCATCCAGCACCACGCCGCCAACGTCGTCAGCGATGCGCTGGGCGGACTGCAACATCAGCTTAAAGTTCTGATTCGCATCGCCATAGGAAGGCACCATCATAAAGATAGAGACGCCGGGCGTAGAAAAATCTGACATTTCATCAGGATTAAACGAGCCGGGCTTGACCATATTCGCCAGGCTAAACAGCACCGGGCCGCTGCCCGCCGGGCTGAGATGACGATGGAAAATGTTCATTTCGCCAAACTGGAAACCGGCCTGCAGCACGCCCTGCAGGAGCGCCTCGCCGTTCAGTACGCCGCCGGCATGGGCGCTAACGTGCAGCACCAGTACCGTTTCTTTAGGTTTTTCCTGCGGTGCGACCGGGCGCTCAGGCTGCGGCGCGGGTTCCGGTTCCGGCTCGACGAAGGTCGGTTCAGACTGTACCGGCTGCGGCCGTGCCGGAGCAGGCTGAACAGACGGGGACGGCTGCGGCTGTACCGGAGCAGACTCAACCGGCTGAGGCCGTGCCGGAGCAGACTGAACCGGCTGCGGCGCTTCCGGCTGCCTGCGGCTTACCGGAACGGAAGGTTCGTCATCGGCTTCCTGCGGCAAATCGCCGCCGAAGAGCGGATCCAGCTCGAGAGACTCATCAACCGGATGCTGATGGCGAACAGGTTCTGGCTGAGCGCGCGGTTTTACCGGGCGCGGCGGCGCCTGCTCGTCAAAGCTGCCGACTACCGGCTCATCTTCTTCTGCTTTACGCGGACGCGGGCTTTTGCCGCGAGCACTGCCCGCGTCATCATCGACGTCGTCAAAAGCCTCTTCTCTATCCTGTTTTAAACGTTTGTGAGGACGATCGCGAAAAACGGATGAGCGCTCTTTACGGCTGGTCCAGAAGCCGTGAAGCAGAAGCGCTATTATAGCGATCGCGCCAACAACGATTAATATCAGACGCAAATCCTGCATCATTGTATTCTCTGTTGTTCCAATACCTTGCCACCGCGGCAAACTTTATCCCCTAACTGTATTTGCCCCGCTGCACAAGTGCAAGTCCGTGCAGTATTTTCTGACAAATAAGCGTGAAACGACACGGTTATTTGCTGTTTTTTCGCGCAAATCTCTTCTGCTCAGCGCAAACGGCTGAGTTATGATAGCCGCGCACGGCTTGTTAACTTAAGGAAAGCAGACATGGCTCTTCACCGTACCGGCGCTTCCGGCAATGGGATCCACTATTTTGCCCAAGGCTGGCAGCTGATCCGACTGCCCGGCATTCGCCGCTTTGTTATTGTGCCTTTGGCGCTTAATTTTTTATTGATGGGTGGCGCGTTTATCTGGCTGTTCTTCAGGCTGGAGCAGTGGCTTCCCGCTTTAATGTCTCATGTGCCCGACTGGCTGCACTGGCTCAACTATCTGCTGTGGCCGCTGACGGTTATTTTTGTGCTGCTGGTATTCAGCTATTTCTTTTCGACCGTGGCCAACTGGATAGCCGCGCCCTTTTGCGGGCTGTTAGCCGAACAGCTGGAGGCTAAACTCACCGGAAAACCGATGCCGGACAGCGGCTGGGCGGGCATGGTGAAGGATATTCCGCGCATTATGAAGCGCGAATGGCAAAAGCTGGCATGGTATCTGCCGCGCGCGCTCGTTCTGCTACTGCTCTATTTTATCCCCGGATTTGGGCAAACGGTCGCGCCTGTTCTCTGGTTTTTATTCAGCGCCTGGATGCTCTCGATTCAGTACTGCGATTATCCGTTTGATAACCATAAGGTCAGTTTTCGGCAGATGCGTACATCGCTAAAACGGCATAAAACGGATGTGATGCAGTTCGGCGCGCTGGTGAGTTTATTTACCATGGTGCCGATACTGAATCTGGCGATTATGCCGGTAGCCGTTTGCGGCGCGACCGCCATGTGGGTCGATCGCTATCGCGGCGCGCTGGGGCAGGTAAAATAAGGCTTATGCTTTTTGCTTCACCCTTATTGCCGCAGAACATATATATATACTATTTCTTTACTTCCTTGAAAAATTGAACCGGGTATGCTTGATGCAGTTCCCATTTTTCATACAGTTAAGGACGGGTTATGAGTAAGATCTATGAAGACAATTCGTTAACAATCGGCCATACGCCTCTGGTTCGCCTGAACCGGATTGGTAACGGACGCATTCTGGCTAAAGTCGAATCCCGTAACCCGAGCTTCAGCGTGAAATGCCGCATCGGCGCCAACATGATCTGGGACGCCGAGAAAAGAGGCATTCTGAAACCTGGCGTCGAACTGGTTGAGCCAACCAGCGGCAACACCGGCATCGCGCTGGCCTACGTGGCCGCCGCGCGCGGCTACAAGCTGACGCTGACCATGCCGGAAACCATGAGCGTGGAGCGCCGCAAGCTGCTGAAGGCGCTGGGTGCGAATTTGATCCTGACGGAAGGCGCTAAGGGCATGAAGGGCGCGATTGCCAAAGCGGAAGAAATCGTCGCCGGCGATCCGGACAAATTTGTGCTGCTACAGCAGTTCAGCAACCCGGCTAACCCGGAAATTCATGAAAAAACCACCGGCCCGGAAATCTGGGAAGATACTGACGGCGAAGTCGACGTCTTTATCGCCGGCGTGGGCACGGGCGGCACGCTGACCGGCGTCAGCCGCTATATCAAAAATACCAAAGGCAAAAAGGATCTGATCGCCGTCGCGGTAGAGCCGTCGGATTCGCCGGTCATCGCCCAGGCGCTGGCTGGTGAAGAGATCAAGCCTGGCCCGCATAAAATTCAGGGTATCGGTGCCGGCTTTATCCCTGGCAACCTGGATTTGGATCTGGTCGATCGTGTGGTGGCTATCACCAACGAAGAGTCTATCTCTACGGCGCGCCGTCTGATGGAAGAAGAAGGCATTCTGGCCGGGATCTCCTCTGGCGCTGCGGTTGCCGCTGCCCTCAAGCTGCAGGAAGATGAAGCTTTTGCCAATAAAACTATCGTGGTGATCCTGCCCTCTTCCGGCGAGCGCTACTTAAGTACGGCGCTGTTTGCCGATCTCTTTACCGAGAAAGAATTACAGTAGCGATTGCGGCTGCCTGAAACTGTCTGAAAAAGCACCCGCCAGGGTGCTTTTTTGTGGAGCACGTCAAACTTTTGCCACTTTCCACATTGCTTTTACCTGCGGGTGTCTGGTATCTAAGCAACCAATTATTTCGAACCTCAAAATTAATCGCTGCGTGAATTGCCTGTAGCTGAATCGATTTACCGGTTTGGCGCGAAAGCAGAAAGCACGGCATAATGAAGAGGAAGAAAGCGCAGCCGGTGTGCCATGTTATCCGCGCGCTATCTGTCATATTTCGGCGCATTTCTGGCACGTTGTTAAACACGGACCTGCGCGAGACATTCAGGCCAAAGCGGCGCCGCCAGGCTAAGCTTTGGAATAACGCCAAATAAATTAAGTTGGGGAAACAACATGTTCCAGCAAGAAGTCACCATTACCGCGCCTAACGGTCTACACACTCGCCCTGCCGCTCAGTTTGTTAAAGAAGCCAAGGCTTTCGTTTCTGAAATCACCGTGACCTCTAACGGCAAATCCGCCAGCGCCAAAAGCCTGTTTAAACTGCAGACGCTGGGCCTGACTCAGGGCACCGTCGTGACGCTTTCCGCCGAAGGCGAAGACGAGCAGAAAGCCGTTGAGCACCTGGTCAAACTGATGGCCGAACTCGAATAAGCGTCAGCTTTTTCTACGCGACAGGCACTTTATTGCAACATAATTGATCGCGGACAGCATGTCCGCGTTGTTGTTTTAATACAGTGGAGCGCCTGTCAGATGCGGGTGGCCGCCGGGTTTCTCGCCGGTGCCGGGTTCGCCGCAGTTTCTCGCTCGCGATTATCAGTAATTAAAAAGGTAGGGTTATGATTTCAGGCATTTTAGCATCACCGGGTATCGCTTTTGGCAAAGCGCTTCTGCTGAAAGAAGATGAAATAGTCATCAACCGGAAAAAAATTACTACCGACCAGGTTGAGCAGGAAGTTCAGCGTTTTCTCGATGGTCGCAGCAAGGCTGCCGCGCAGCTTGAGGCGATCAAAACCAAAGCCGGGGAGACCTTCGGCGAAGAGAAAGAGGCCATCTTTGAAGGCCACATCATGCTGCTGGAAGATGAAGAGCTTGAGCAGGAAATCATAGCCCTGATTAAAGACGAGCTGGCCTCAGCCGACTCGGCCGCCCACTCCGTGATTGAAGGCCAGGCGAAAGCGCTGGAAGAACTGGACGACGAGTACCTGAAAGAGCGCGCCGCCGACGTGCGCGACATCGGTAAACGTCTGCTGCAAAACATTCTCGGCCTGCATATCGTCGATCTCAGCGCCATTGCCGAAGAAGTGCTGCTGGTTGCCAAAGATCTGACGCCGTCTGAAACCGCGCAGCTGAACCTGAACAAAGTGCTTGGGTTTATTACCGACCTGGGCGGCCGTACTTCCCACACCTCCATCATGGCGCGCTCGCTGGAGCTGCCGGCCATCGTCGGCACGGGCGACGTAACCAGCCAGGTGAAGAATGGCGATTATCTGATTCTGGACGGCGTGAACAACCAGGTTTACGTTAATCCAACGCCGGAGCAGATCGACGAACTGAAAGCTATCCACACTCAGTACGTGACGGAAAAGAACGATCTGGCCAAGCTGAAAGATCTGCCTGCGGTAACGCTTGACGGTCATCAGGTTGAAGTCTGTGCCAACATCGGCACCGTGCGCGATGTAGCTGGCGCGGAGCGTAACGGCGCGGAAGGCGTGGGCCTCTACCGTACCGAATTCCTGTTTATGGATCGCGACTCGCTGCCGAGCGAAGAAGAGCAGTTCCAGGCCTACAAAGCCGTGGCGGAAGCGATGGGTTCGCAGGCCGTTATCGTACGCACGATGGACATCGGCGGCGATAAAGATCTGCCGTATATGAACCTGCCAAAAGAAGACAACCCGTTCCTCGGCTGGCGCGCCATCCGTATTGCGATGGATCGCCCGGAAATCCTGCACGCCCAGCTGCGCGCCATCCTGCGCGCTTCCGCTTTCGGCAAGCTGCGCATTATGTTCCCGATGATTATTTCCGTTGAGGAAGTGCGCACGCTGAAGGCCGAGCTGGAAACGCTGAAGGCGCAGCTGCGTGAAGAAGGCAAAGCTTTTGACGAGCAGATTGAAGTCGGCATTATGGTGGAAACGCCAGCTTCAGCCGCAATCGCGCATCATCTGGCTAAAGAAGTCGATTTCTTCAGTATCGGCACCAACGACCTGACGCAGTACACGCTGGCGGTCGATCGCGGTAACGATCTGATTTCGCATTTGTACAACCCAATGACCCCTTCCGTGCTGACGCTGATCAAGCAAGTTATTGACGCATCTCATGCTGAAGGGAAATGGACAGGGATGTGTGGTGAGCTGGCAGGCGATGAACGTGCTACACTACTGTTACTGGGAATGGGGCTGGACGAATTCAGCATGAGTGCCATTTCTATCCCGCGCATCAAAAAAATTATTCGTAATACGAATTTTGAAGATGCTAAGGCGTTAGCAGAACAGGCTCTGGCTCAACCGACAGCGGAAGAGTTGATGAACCTGGTCAACAAGTTCATTGAAGAAAAAACACTCTGCTGAGATCCAGAAGCGCTGGCCAAATATTACTGCTTAGGAGAAGATCATGGGTTTGTTTTCAAAACTTTTTGGCGATAAGTCAGATACCGCATCTGGTGCCATTGAGATCGTGGCACCGCTGTCCGGCGAAATCGTAAACATTGAAGACGTGCCGGACGTGGTATTTGCGGAGAAAATTGTTGGCGACGGTATCGCAATCAAACCTGCCGGCAACAAAATGGTGGCGCCTGTTGACGGCACCATCGGTAAAATCTTCGAAACCAATCATGCATTTTCCATTGAATCGGACAGCGGCATTGAGCTGTTCGTTCACTTCGGGATTGATACCGTTGAACTGAAGGGTGAAGGGTTTAAGCGTATCGCTGAAGAAGGCCAGAAAGTGAAGAAAGGTGACGTGATCATCGAATTCGATCTGCCTTTGCTGGAAGAAAAAGCGAAATCTACGCTGACGCCGGTGGTGATCTCTAATATGGACGAGATCAAAGAGCTGCTTAAGCTGACGGGTAGCGTTACCGTGGGCGAAACACCGGTGATCCGCATCAAAAAGTAAGCCGTGCCTGTCTGAAAGGTCGCCTGAGCAATCAGGCGGCCTTTTTTTTCAGGCTAACGCATCGCGCAGGCTGGGCACTTCTTCTATCTCATCCAGCGACAGCTGTAGCTCAAGTTCATGCATATGATGATGCATCAACTGCTGTGCGCGGTGGTTGTCACCCGCCTGCAGCGCAGCGACTATCAAGCTGTGCTGTTCGCAGTGGCTGGCCGGATCCTCATTGCGCTGGTAGAGCGCGACAATCAGCGAGCTGCGTACGGTAAGATTGGTAAGAATTTCGCTGAGCACGCGGTTATCGCTGATTTCCGCCAGCAAAAGATGGAACTGCGACAGCTGCCGTACAATTTCCAGGCGGTTATTGCTGGCAATTGCCTCTTTCTCCGCCTGTCGCTGCGCGATCAGCTCAGTCTGATAGCGCTGCATCTGCTGCGTGGTGATACCGGCTATAATGGCGTTCTCTACCGCTCGCCGGGCGGTAAAGACTTCCCGGGCTTCGCGCGCTTCCGGTTTGGCGACCATCGCGCCGCGATGCGGTTCAATGGTGACGATATGCTGCATCGCCAGACGCTGTAGCGCGCTCTGCACGTGATTGCGGTTGGCCACCAGCACCTCGACAATCTGGGCTTCGATTAACCGTGTGCCCGGCTTAAGCCGATGCTGCGCAATGGCGTTGGAGATGGCATCCACAATCCGCTGCACTTCCTGTTGCTTACTGGACGACGCTTTATTCATCCTTTACCTCATAAATGCGAATAAAAGGTGTCGGACAATGATAGCACCCTCGTTAAGCTAAGCCACCCAGTGCGGTAGCTTCAGCGTCAGTTCCAGCCCGCCGTTTTTACCGTTCACCGCGCTGACCTCGCCCTGATGCGCCAGGATCACCTTACGCACAATTGATAGCCCCAGGCCGTAGCCTTTGCCGGATAGCGGCGAATTCACGCGCACAAAGGGATCGAAAATGCTGGAAAGCTTGTCCGCATCCACGCCGGGGCCCTGGTCGCTGACGCCGATGGTGAGCCAGCCGCTGTCCTGCTGTAGCGAGATCCTGACCTGCTGCCCCTGCCCGGAAAAACGCAGCGCGTTACGCACCACGTTTTCCACTGCGGAACGGATCAGCTTGGCGTCGCCTTTAACCGTGTAGTCGCCGTTCTGGTCCGCATTCAGCATGATTTCCACGCCGGAACCCTGAGCCTCGTAGCGCGCATCGTTGGCGACCGCCTCCAGCAGCCCAAGCAGATCGAAATACTGCTCGTCCGGCAGGCTTTGATGCTCGGCGCGCGACAGCGTCAGCAGCTCGCCGATCATCTTATCCAGCCGCCGCGCCTCTTCGTCGATCCTGTCGAGCGATTGCCCTACCGACTCCGGCGTTTGCCGCGCCAGCCCGGTCGCCAGCTGAAGACGCGCCAGCGGCGAGCGCAGCTCGTGAGAAACATCGTGCAGCAGCTCCTCGCGCGCCTTAACCAGCACGGAAAGGCGTTCAACCATGGCGTCAAAATCCTGCGCCACCACCGACAGCTCGTCATGCCGCCGACGCATTTTGGGAAACAGCCGCACGGAGAGATCGCCTTTGGAGACGCGATCGAAACCTTCTCGCAGCTGACGCATAGGTCGGGTCAGGTTCCACGCCAGAAACAGGCTGAACAGCAGCCCGCCGCCGCCCGCCATAAACAGCATGGGTTCAGGAATATTCAGAAAGCTGCGGTGGCCACCGGCCATATGGCTGTCTTCGCGCAGCCCCTGCACGTCGTAGCGCAGCTGATACTGCTGACCATCGGCACCGGTCACCCATTCGATCACTTCTTTCGGGAACTCGCCGGGCCGCAAATCGCGGTTAAGGTCGCCGTGCGGTAGCTCCTGCGGCGGCTTTTTCATCACCTGTACCGAGAAGAAGCGGCGATCGTTGGCGGACCAGTCCGCCATCATATCGTTGAGCGCATCCATGCCGCCGCGCTGCAATACCGAGACGGCCGAGGTCATCTGCAAATTAACGATGCGCCGGGCCGCCAGGTTTTCCGGCGGTTCGTGGTGCCGGCCATACAGGGAAAAGCTCAGCCACAGCAGCTGGCTCATAATCAGAAACGTCAGCCAGAAACCCAGCAGGATCTTCCAGAAGAGCAGCCCACGAAAGCCCGCCGTCATCGGATGCGATAGCCGATGCTGCGAACGGTTTCGATGGTGATGGCGTCACAGGTTAAAGCGGAAAGCTTCTGGCGGATATTGCTGATATGCACGTCCACGCTGCGATCGTAGGCTTCGCGAGGACGACCCAGCCCCTTTTCCGACAGCTCATCTTTAGAAACCACGCGATCGGGCGAGCGCAGCAGCAGATCCAGCAGATTAAATTCCGAAGCGGTGAGATCGAACGGCTGCTTCTGCCATTCGCTGATGCGCGTGGCCGGGTTTAGCGTCAGCTCGCCCCAGCTGACCACTTCACGGCTTTCCACCACCACCGGCTGTTCTTCAACGCGGCGCAGCACGGCGCGCAGCCTGGCGACCAGCTCGCGCGGATAGCAAGGTTTAGGCATATAGTCATCGGCACCCATTTCCAGGCCGATGACGCGATCGATATTGTCACCCTTCGCCGTCAGCATGATGACCGGCAGGCGGCTACTCTGCCGCACCTGACGCAGCACATCAATGCCGCTCATATCCGGCAGCATGATGTCCAGGATCATTGCGCTATAGCCGCCCGACATCGCCCCTTCAATCCCCGCTTTGCCGCTCAGTACCAGCGTGGCGTCAAATCCTTCGGCAATCAGATACTGGCTGAGCATGGTGCCCAGCTCCAGATCGTCATCAACCAGTAAAATTTTCATGCGTTATCTCTCTCCAGGCCAGGCGCTATTTTCACCTGTTGCTCAAACAATAGCAGCAGGTTTTACCCAATCCTTACAGTGTAACGGCATGAGCACAAATTGAGCGGCCCGAAAGCGTGGGCCTGCCAGGAGGGAGAGCGGGCTGGCGTATGCACGCCGATAGAGGGATCAGTCTGGTGACGAATGCACGCCGGTAGAGAGGTACCTGTCGCCACGATCGCAGACGATAGCGACAATAACGCTGCCGGGCTGCTCTTGCGCAATACGCAGCGCGCCGGCCACCGCCCCGCCGGAACTGACGCCGCAGAAAATGCCTTCACGGCGCGCCAGCAGGCGCATGGTTTCCTCCGCCTCCTGCTGGGTCATATCCAGGATACGGTCGATCAGCTCCGGTCGATAGATGGCGGGAAGATAGGCCTGCGGCCAGCGGCGAATGCCGGGAATGCTGTTGCCTTCGGCGGGCTGTAACCCCACGATAGCTACCGTTCCGCTCTGCTCTTTCAGATAGTGTCCCACGCCGGTGATGGTGCCGGTAGTGCCCATGCTGGAAACAAAGTGCGTCAGCCTTCCTGCGCTTTGCTGCCAGATTTCCGGGCCGGTGGTAACGTAGTGGCCCAGCGGGTTATCAGGATTGTTAAACTGATCGAGCACTTTGCCCTCTCCGCGCGCTTCCATATCGCGGGCCAAATCGCGCGCGCCCTCCATGCCCAGCTCGCGGCTTACCAGCAGCAGCTCCGCGCCGTAGGCCCGCATCGCCGCCTGACGTTCCATGCTCATGTTATCGGGCATCAGCAGCTTGATACGGTAGCCTTTCATCGCGGCGATCATCGCCAGCGCGATGCCCGTATTGCCGCTGGTCGCTTCGATCAGCATATCGCCGGGCCGGATTTCGCCACGCCGCTCCGCCTGCTGGATCATCGACAGCGCGGCGCGATCTTTGACCGAGCCGCCGGGGTTATTGCCCTCAAGCTTCAGCCAGATTTCGCTGCCGTTGTCTGGCGTCAGCCGCTGAAGCTTGATCAATGGCGTGTTGCCGATGGTGTGTTCGAGCGTGGTCAAGTGATGGTTCCTGAAGAAGGCCTTACCGGCAAAAAAGGTCAGGCATAACCTGACCCGGATGGCGGTAGAAAATATCAGGCGCTCTGCGCAAAGGCAACCTGCCGCAGCGGCGTATCGCCTTTATAAAGGCGCGCCTGTTGCAGGCCGACAAAAAGACGCTCGCCGCGGATCGGCGCGGTTTGCTCGCCTTCCATCACTACGGTGATCGGTTCATGCTGCTCACCCCAGCCCGTGGGCTGTGCCACCAGCTGCCAGTAGTGGCCGCGCGGGCTGACTTCCAGCACCTGCACCGGCAGCGGCGTTTCCAGGCTGCTCTGGCGGCTGACGTCGATTTCCCACGGGCGCAGGAACAGTTCGACCGCACCCTGGTGCGCTGGCGCATAGCCCAGTGGCCAGCGATGCGCGCCGACATGGAACTGCGAACCGTGCACTTCAGCATCAAAGCGGTTCACTTCGCCCAGGAATTCCAGCACGAAACGGGTGGCCGGATCGCGCCATACTTCATCCGGCGCGCCAGCCTGCTCGATATTGCCCTGGCTCATCACCACCACGCGATCGGCGACTTCCATCGCCTCTTCCTGATCGTGGGTAACAAAGACGCTGGTGAACTTTAGCTCTTCGTGCAGCTGTCGCAGCCAGCGGCGCAGCTCTTTACGCACCTGCGCATCCAGCGCGCCAAAGGGTTCATCAAGCAGCAGAATTTGCGGATCGACCGCCAGCGCACGCGCCAGCGCCACCCGCTGTTTCTGACCGCCGGAAAGCTGTGCCGGGAAACGCCCGGCCAGATGTCCCAGCTGCACCATCTCCAGCAGGCGCGTGACTTTTTCTTTAATGGCCGCCGCAGAAGGACGCTCGCGGCGCGGCAGCACGGTCAGTCCAAAAGCGATATTGTCGAATACCGTCATATGGCGAAACAGCGCATAGTGCTGGAATACAAAGCCGACGCGACGGTCGCGGGCGTGCAGCCGCGTCACATCGTTGCCGTGAAAGCTCAGACGGCCGCTGTTCTGGCTCTCCAGACCGGCGATAATACGCAGCAGCGTGGTTTTCCCGGAGCCGGACGGGCCCAGCAGCGCCACCATCTGACCAGAAGGGATATCCAGCGAAATATCGTTCAGCACTTTAGTCCGGCCAAAGGATTTGTTGATGTTACTGATTTCAATGCTCATTGTTCCCCCTCCCGTTGCGCGCGGCGTTCTAAACGCCATTGCAGCGCGCTTTTCAGAAACAGCGTGACTATCGCCATCAGGGTCAGCAGCGCGGCGGCGGTAAAAGCGCCCACGCTGTTGTAGTCCTGATGCAGTAATTCTACCTGTAGCGGCAGCGTGTAGGTTTCGCCGCGAATCGATCCCGAAACCACCGAAACCGCGCCAAACTCGCCAATCGCGCGCGCGTTAGTTAATACCAGGCCGTACAGCAGCGCCCAGCGGATATTTGGCAGCGTAACGCGCCAGAACATCTTCCAGCCGGAGGCGCCAAGCAGCACCGCGGCTTCATCTTCGCTGCTGCCCTGGCTCAGCATCACCGGCACCAGTTCGCGCACCACAAACGGACAGGTCACGAAGATAGTGACCATCGCCATACCCGGCCAGGAGAACATCAGCTGAATGCTGTGCTCGTCCAGCCAGCCGCCCGCCGGGCCGTTTACGCCCCAGAACAGCAGATACATCAGCCCCGCCACCACCGGCGACACGGCAAAAGGAATATCAAACAGCGTCAGCAGCAGCTGGCGGCCGGGAAAGGTGAAGCGCGTCACCAGCCAGGCCAGCAGCGTGCCGAACACCAGGTTAACCGGCACGGTGATCAGCGCCATCAGCACGGTCAGCCAGATGGCGTGCAGCATGTCGCCATCTTTCAGGTTGCTGAACATGGCCGTCACGCCATCGGAAAAGGCGCTGGCGAAAATAGCGATAAGCGGCACCACCAGCAGGCCGAGCGAGACGATCATGCCCGTGGCGATCAGCAGCCATTTGCCCCAGCGCGGACGCTCGCGTCCAACGTGATTCAGTTCGGTAACGTCAGCCATTATTGACCTCCAAGACGACGGCCAAAGCGGCTTTGTAGAGTGTTAATCGCAAACAGCAGCAGCAGCGAGGCGGCCAGGATCACTGAAGCGATGGCGCTGGCTGCCGGATAGTCGAACTCCTGCAGACGCACGAAAATCATCAGCGAGGTCACCTCGGTTTTCCAGGCGATATTACCGGCAATAAAGATCACCGCGCCGAACTCGCCCAGGCTGCGGGTAAAAGAGAGCGCCGTGCCGGCCAGCAGCGCCGGGCCAACTTCCGGCAGCACCACGCGGCGGAAGCTCTGAAACGGCGTGGCGCCGAGGGTTTCCGCCGCCTCTTCATATTCCGGGCCAAGCTCTTCCAGCACCGGTTGCACCGTGCGCACCACGAAAGGAATGCTGGTAAAGGCCATCGCCACGGCGATCCCCAGCCAGGTGTAGGAAACTTTAATATCGAACTGCGCCAGCCACTGCCCGTACCAGCCGTTCACGGAAAAAAGCCCGGCCAGCGTCAGGCCTGCTACCGCCGTCGGCAGCGCAAAAGGCAGATCCATTAAGCCATCCAGCAGCGCGCGCCCCGGAAAACGGTAGCGCGTCAGGATCCAGGCCATCAGCATGCCGAAAAAGGCGTTAAACACCGAGGCGACGCCCGCCGATAGCAGCGTCACCTTATAGGCGGCAATCATCTGGGGATTGGTTACCACATCCCAGTACTGTGCCAGCGTCATCTCAGACAGCTGCATCAGCAGCGCGCTGATCGGCAACAGCAGGATCAGACAGGTAAAAAACAGACTACTGCCCAGGCTCAGTCCAAAGCCGGGCAGCACGCGCTTACTTTTAGTGGCAAACATTACTCACGTCCCGCTGCTAACAACTTATCCAGTTCGCCACCGCTGGCGAACTGCGTTTTCATGACCTGCTCCCAGCTGCCGAATACCTGTTCCACGCGGAACAAATCGACGGCCGGAAAGCGCTGCCGCTGCTGCGCCATCAGCTCAGGATTATTTACGCGGTAATAATATTGAGTGATGATTTTCTGCGCCGCAGGCGTGTAGAGATAGTTCAGGTACGCTTTGGCCGCTTTTTCCGTATGGTTGGCCGCCACGTTTTTATCGATCCATGTGACCGGGAATTCCGCCAGCACGTTGCTGTGCGGGATAATTACCTCAAAATCCTGCTGCGGGTACTGATTACGGATAGTGTTCACTTCCGACTCAAAAGTGATCAGCACGTCGCCAAGCCCGCGCTCGACGAAAGTGGTGGTCGCGCCGCGCCCGCCGGTATCAAAAACCTCGACGTTTTTAAGGAACTGCGCCATAAACCGTTCGGTTTTTGCTTTGTCGTGCCCGTCCGCTTTATCCGCCGCGCCCCACGCGGCCAGCCAGGTATAACGACCGTTGCCGGAGGTTTTTGGATTAGGAAATATCAGCTTTACGTCGCTTTTGACCAGGTCGCGCCAGTCATGGATCTGCTTTGGATTGCCCTTGCGCACCAGAAAAGCCATGGTGGAATAGAAAGGCGAGCTGTTGTTGGGCAAACGCTGCTGCCAGTCCGCCGGAATGAGGTTGCCGCGATCGTGCAGGATCTGCACGTCGGTCAACTGGTTATAGGTTACGACATCGGCTTTCAGGCCCTGCAAAATGGCCAGCGCCTGTTTGGACGACCCGGCGTGTGACTGCCTAATCGTCAGCTTGTCGCCGCCGTTTTGCTGCGCCCAACGCTGTTCAAAAGGCGTGTTCAGGGCCGCAAACAGTTCGCGTGAGACATCATAAGAGCTGTTCAGCAGCTCTGTCGCCTGGGCTGACCCGGCCAGCAGCAGCAGAAAGGCGCCGCTACAGATTTTTTTCAGTGTGGTCATGCTGTTCATCCCGGAAAGATGGCCCGTCTCACGGCCTGAGAGGGTTCAGTTTATTTATAACCACACGAAAAGGAGTAACTGTTTTATATACCGTTTGGTGATTTGGAAGTTTAAAAAGCTATAAGCGGGCGGGACAGGTTATGCAGCGGGCAGAAATAGAAAGCCTGTTTGAAGCAACGATCGCGCAAGGGGAACACCATGTCCAGGGAACGGTCGCGGATACGCCGGGCGGCGTGTGCTGGCTGCGCGCGTGGAACAATCGGGAAAGGGACAGCAAGCGCAATGACTATCCCGATCTGTTTCTGATAACGGTAGCGGCGGCTATCTGTCCTGTGACACACAGCCGCAGGCCAATCAGCGGCGCCAGACGATCTGGCTTACCTGCCATTTCTTCAGCGTATCATCAGACGGCAACAGCCCTTCCGGCCCGTGCCATTCGCCGGTAAAGACGTAGCTGATATGCTGGCTGTCCGGCGCGCGGCACTCTACTCCCTTGCCGCCAGCCGCCTTCTGACAGGCACCGAAAGCGCGGCTATAGAGGTCGCTAAAAGGCGTGCCGATCTTCACACCAGAGGTAGTCTGGATGCTGTCATCCATCACCCGCACCTCGCTGACGCTGGTTTCGCCCGTGATTTCCAGCTTCACCTCTTTGCCGTCGAGCGCCTGGAAGAAGGTGATAACCTTGCCGTTTTCGCCGCGCATCCCTTTACGTATCTGATAGTCGTCGTTCAGCGCTTCGCCAACCGCCTGCTCGTTCATCGCGGTCGCGCCGTTCAGGCCGCCAACGCCCTGCTCGCTGACCTCAGTAGCAGAACCGAACCAGTGCCAGGGCGAGAGGCTGGACCAGGAATAGGTCAGCGGGTTCCACCAGGTGGCCCCGTGAGTGGCCGGTGCGGCGTCGCCGGAACTGGCGCAGCCAGCCAGCATAACGGCCGCGGCCAGGGCTAAAGGACGAACGGTTTTCATGAAAACTCCTGACAAAAAGAGAGGCGGCTGCCATAGCACAACGCCTTTTACGGCAGCCCCAAAGAAAGGTTGGAGTACGGATCGGCAGAAAAGTTTATTCGAGGTGCTGCTCTGGCGCAAAACAGTCGCGCAGCCGCGCGCTGAAGGCAAACCAGCCCAGCGCCAGCAGATCGAAACCGGTAAACAGGATCATCCACGGCGACAGCGTGTCCTCGCCCAGCCAGAGGCTGGCGAACTGCACGCAGAGCATCACGGCCAGCGACAGGCAGAGTACCCAGCGCCACGCCTGCCAGAGCCGCGGCAGACGCTGGCGATAGCCGGTCAGCAGCAGCCCTACCGCCGCAGGCACGCCCAGCGCAATGCCCGTCCAGAACGCGCGCGTATCCGGATAGAACAGCGCCAACAGCGCCGTGCCCTGATCGCGAGAGGCACCGGCCATAATAAACAGTAGCCAGGTGCGCGCCTGCAGCAGCAGCACGCCCCAGAAGGCCAGCGGCAGCTTCAGCTGGCCTTTGGCATCGTAGTCGTCGGGCGTGTAGAGGCACATGGCGGAACGGTCGGCTGGCTTAATATTCGCGGTCTTCAATCAGGCGCTTACCAAGTAACATGCTGTCCTGCGTCTCGTAGTCCAGCTTTTCATAGAAACCCAACACCGCGTCGTTCTCTTCCCGCACCATCACGTTGATTTTCGGACAGCCGCGCGCAATCAGCTTTTTTTCAAGCCGGTTGATCAGCGCATTGGCGAAGCCACGGCCCTGATAGTCGGGATGCACGCCCAGATAGTAGGCTGAACCGCGATGGCCATCATAACCGCCCATCAGCGTACCGACCACGGCGCCACCGACCACCGCCACCAGAAACAGGTCGGGATCGTGATTAAGTTTGCGCTCAATATCCATTTCCGGATCGTTCCACGGGCGCAGCAGATCGCAGCGTTCCCACAGGGTGATCACTTCTTCAAAATCGTCCTGGCTAAATACGCGAATTTCCATAGCGTTGTCCCAGATGTTAACCACAATTCGCTGATTATCGCGGTTTCTTTCGCGGGCGCAACCCTCCGAAGAGATAATTGCCAGAAAGTGGCAGAAAGCGGCTACATAATCCCCAGATAGCGCGCGATCGCTTTTCCAGCTGGCTGCACGAGCAGTGAATTTACGCTGCCGTTAGCGGCCTGAAATAAAAAGTAAAACGTTGAAATAGTTCCCGCCTCGCTGTCGTCTTATTGTTACGATATAACAGTAAGCACTTTGCGCCCTGAGGATGTTGTAATGAAAAAGTTTGGCCCGATGACCCCGCTTACTTCCCGCCGTCAGCTGCTGCTTTCCGGCCTGGCGCTGGCGCTGCTGGGCGGCAGTGCCGCCAGGGCAAAAGAAGCACCGCTTAAAACAGCATCCGCGCACGGGGCCACGCCGCCTAAAGCAAAGGGTAAAAGGATTGTGATGATCGATCCCGGCCACGGCGGCATCGATTCTGGCGCGGTAGGTGAAGAAGGTTCGGAAGAAAAACACGTGGTGCTGGAGATAGCCGGACATATCCGTCAGATGCTGAGCGATCATCCTCATATCGAGGCGCGACTGACGCGGGATAACGATCGCTTTATCCCGCTGGGCGAGCGCGTGGAAATTGCACACCAGCACGGCGCCGATCTTTTTATGTCGATACACGCCGACGGTTTTACCAGCCCCGATGCCAACGGCGCTTCGGTTTTCGCCCTTTCTAACCGTGGTGCCAGCAGCCGAATGGCCCGCTATCTGTCCGAGCGCGAAAACGCTGCCGATGCCGTGGGCGGCGTCAAGGTAGCGCAAAAGGATCACTATCTACAGCAGGTGCTGTTTGATTTGGTGCAGACCGATACGATTAAAAATAGCCTGACGCTGGGCAAGCACGTGCTGAGCCAGATCCGGCCGATTCACCATTTGCACAGTCAGCATCCCGAGCAGGCCGCTTTTGCCGTGCTGAAATCGCCTTCTATCCCTTCGGTGCTGGTGGAAACCTCTTTTATTACCAACCCCGCCGAAGAGCGCTTGCTGGGCACCACCGCTTTCCGTCGGAAAATCGCCGGCGCTATAGTGGATGGCGTTATCAGCTATTTTAATGAGTTCGATGCCAACAACCGCCGCCCCGGCTAGGGCATTTTGACGTATACTTCGCGCGTCATTTTACAGTCAGGCAAAACCATGAATACACCCGATATCGCCCTGGTAAAGCAGTTTCTGCTCAGGTTACAGGACACAATCTGTCAGCAGCTGGCGCAGGCTGACGGCAAGGCGCAGTTTGCGGAAGACAGCTGGACGCGCGAAGGCGGCGGCGGCGGCAGAAGCCGCGTGCTGCGCAACGGCGCGGTGTTTGAACAGGCTGGCGTTAACTTTTCTCATGTGCACGGCGACCAGATGCCCGCCTCCGCCACCGCGCACCGGCCGGAGCTGGCCGGCCGCAGTTTTGAAGCGATGGGCGTATCGCTGGTGATCCATCCGTCCAATCCTTACGTGCCCACCAGCCACGCCAACGTGCGCTTTTTTATTGCCGAAAAGCCGGGCGCCGACCCGGTATGGTGGTTCGGCGGCGGTTTCGATATGACGCCTTACTATGGCTTTACGGAAGACGCGGTGCACTGGCATCAAACCGCGGCCGATCTCTGTCAGCCCTTTGGCGAAGAGGTCTATCCACGCTACAAAAAGTGGTGTGACGACTATTTCTTTATTAAACACCGTAACGAGCAGCGCGGCATCGGCGGCCTGTTTTTTGACGATTTGAACACGCCGGATTTTGACCACTGTTTTCGCTTTATGCAGGCGGTCGGCGAAGGCTTCCTCAACGCTTATTTGCCGATAGTGGCGCGGCGCAAAACGCTGCCGTGGGGCGAGCGCGAGCGCCAGTTCCAGCTTTACCGCCGTGGCCGCTATGTGGAGTTCAACCTGGTGTGGGATCGCGGCACGCTGTTTGGTCTGCAGACCGGCGGCCGTACCGAATCCATTCTGATGTCGATGCCGCCGCTGGTACGCTGGGAATACGACTACCAGCCGCAGCCGGGCACGCCGGAAGCCGCGCTGTACACCGATTTCCTGCCGGTTAAAGCCTGGATTTAACATTGATATAGCGAGCCGGAAGCCGCCGCTCGCTATTTTTCCCCTCGCCTTCCCCAAAAATGTAGCAGCCAGTGCTGCCGCCTGCCGTAATCCTGAAGAAGTGCTACACTTTCAGGTACCGCGTTTTACCAGCCATTGGGCTAACCCATTGCAACAATCAGAGAAAACGCATTCCCATTACAGGACGTCTGATGCAATGTTTGGCCTGAGAATAATCCACCGCGTCGGAAGCCGGCCCTGCGTAAATGCACAGGATTGCGGCCCGGTTCGTTCGCTATTGGGCTTTGTAGCCCGGCGACAGCCGATGTTCCGGCACGGTCATCATTAGTTTTGCAGATTGCCCATCAAGGAGCCATGAGATGAACCAGCTAGACGCACTGAAACAATACACCACCGTGGTGGCGGACAGTGGCGATATCGAATCTATTCGTAATTATCACCCTGAAGATGCCACCACCAACCCATCTCTGATCCTGAAAGCCTCCAGCCTCGACTCTTACAAGCACCTGATCACCGACGCTATCGACTACGCCAAAAAACAGGGCGGCAGCAAAGAGACGCAAATCATCAACGCCAGCGACAAAGTCAACGTCAACCTCGGTATGGAAATCCTGAAAAGCGTGCCTGGCCGCGTTTCTACCGAGGTGGACGCTCGCCTGTCGTTTGACCGCGGCATGTGCGTGACCAAAGCCGAGAAGCTGGTGAGAATGTACGAAGACAACGGTATCGACCGTTCACGTATTCTGATCAAGCTCGCTTCCACCTGGGAAGGCATCCGCGCGGCGGAAGAGCTGGAGAAAAACGGCATCAACTGTAACCTGACGCTGCTGTTCTCCTTTGCCCAGGCGCGCGCCTGTGCGGAAGCGGGCGTGTTCCTGATTTCGCCGTTTGTCGGCCGTATCTACGACTGGTACAACACCCGCAAGCCGCTTGACCCTTATGTGGTGGATGAAGATCCAGGCGTGGTTTCCGTTCGTAAAATCTACGAGTACTACAAGCAGCACCGCTATAACACCATCATCATGGGCGCCAGCTTCCGTAAAACGGAACAAATCATCGCGCTGGCGGGCTGCGATCGCCTGACTATTTCACCAAACCTGCTGGAAGAGCTGCAGGCCAGCGACGCGCCGGTTGAGCGCAAGCTGACGCCGTCAACTGAAGCTTTCCACCAGCCTGCTCCGCTTTCTGAATCGGAGTTCCGCTGGGAGCACAATCAGGATCCTATGGCGGTAGAAAAACTGGCCGAAGGTATCCGCCAGTTTGCCGTTGACCAACAGCACCTGGAAGACGTGCTGGCCGCTAAGCTGTAATTTCGTTCACGGGCCTCCCCGACGCGCGTCGGGGAAAGTCGCCCGACGTTTATTTGCCCAGTTCGTCCCCCCAAAAATATCAGGGAGAAAAATATGTCTTCACGTAGAGAGTTGGCTAATGCAATCCGTGCGCTGAGTATGGATGCGGTGCAAAAAGCCAAATCGGGTCACCCAGGCGCCCCAATGGGCATGGCAGATATTGCAGAAGTGCTGTGGCGCGACTTTTTGCATCACAACCCGACTAACCCTGCCTGGGCCGATCGCGACCGTTTTATCCTTTCCAACGGTCACGGCTCCATGCTGCTGTACAGCCTGCTGCACCTGAGCGGCTATGACCTGCCGATTGAAGAACTGAAAAACTTCCGCCAGCTGCATTCCAAAACGCCGGGCCACCCGGAAATCGGCTACACGCCAGGCGTGGAAACCACTACCGGCCCGCTGGGTCAGGGTCTGGCCAACGCCGTGGGTCTGGCGATTGCCGAACGCACGCTGGCCGCGCAGTTTAACCGTCCCGATCATGAGATCGTCGATCACCATACCTATGTGTTTATGGGTGACGGCTGCCTGATGGAAGGTATCTCGCATGAAGTTTGCTCGCTGGCCGGCACGCTGGGCCTTGGCAAGCTGATCGGTTTCTACGATCACAACGGCATTTCGATCGACGGCGAAGTGGAAGGCTGGTTCAGCGATGATACCGCCAAGCGTTTTGAAGCCTACAACTGGCATGTGATCAGCGAAGTAGACGGTCACGACGCCGAAGCGGTAGCGAAAGCGATCAAAGAAGCGCAGAGCGTGACCGATAAGCCTTCTCTGATCATCTGCCGTACCATTATCGGCTACGGTTCGCCAAACAAAGCCGGTAAAGAAGAAGCGCACGGCGCGGCGCTGGGCGATGAAGAGATCGCACTGACCCGCAAACAGCTGGGCTGGAACTATCCGCCGTTCGAAATCCCGCAGGAAATCTACGCACAGTGGGATGCCAAAGAAGCGGGCCAGCAGTACGAGAAAGCGTGGAACGACAAGTTCGCAGCTTATAAAGCGGCTTATCCGGAACTGGCGAAAGAGTACGCTCGTCGTATGGATGGCGGCATGCCGGAAAACTGGCAGCAGGAAACGCAGAAGTTTATCGAAGAGCTGCAGGCTAATCCGGCGAAAATCGCCAGCCGTAAAGCTTCCCAGAACTCGCTGGAAGCCTATGGCAAGCTGCTGCCGGAATTCCTGGGCGGTTCCGCTGACCTGGCGCCAAGCAACCTGACTATCTGGTCCGGTTCCAAATCGATTAAAGACGACCTGGCGGGTAACTATATCCACTACGGCGTGCGCGAATTCGGTATGACCGCTATCGCTAACGGCATCGCGCATCACGGCGGCTTTGTGCCTTACACCGCTACCTTCCTGATGTTCGTCGAGTATGCGCGTAACGCCGTGCGTATGGCGGCGCTGATGAAGGCGCGTCAGATCCTGGTCTACACACACGACTCCATCGGTCTGGGCGAAGATGGCCCGACGCACCAGCCGGTTGAGCAGATCGCCAGCCTGCGCGTTACGCCAAACATGAGCGTCTGGCGTCCTTGCGATCAGGTAGAAACCGCCGTGGCCTGGAAACACGCGATTGAGCGCCACCACGGCCCGACCGCGCTGATCCTTTCCCGTCAGAACCTGGCGCAGCCGGAGCGTACCAAAGAGCAGCTGGAAAACATCTCTCGCGGTGCCTACGTGCTGAAAGATAGCGAAGGCACGCCGGAAGTGATCCTGATCGCAACCGGTTCTGAAGTGGAAATCACGCTGGGCGCGGCAGCAAAACTGACCGCCAACGGCCATAAAGTTCGCGTGGTGTCTATGCCTTCAACCGACCTGTTTGATAAGCAGGATCTGGCCTATCGCGAATCGGTGCTGCCTTCCGGCGTTACCGCTCGCGTGGCGGTAGAAGCGGGCATCGCAGACTACTGGTATAAGTATGTCGGCCTGAACGGCGCGATTGTCGGGATGACCACCTTTGGTGAGTCCGCACCGGCAGAGAAGCTGTTTAACGAGTTTGGCTTTACGGTGGAAAACATCGTCAGCCATGCAGAAAAACTGCTGAAGCCTCACTAAGCCTGTTCTCCTGCCCGCCCCTGGCGGGCAGGAGTCTCACCGCCCAGCCTGATACCAAACAGATTTTCCCCTTCGCGATGCTGATACCAGGCGTAGCCGCCGTGCAGTTCCGCAATAGCTTTAACCAGCGCCAGACCCAGTCCCGATCCCACGCTGTTGCGCGCCTCGTCTCCGCGCCAGAAGCGCTCAAATAATTTTTCCGTCTCCGCCAAAGGCTCACCCTTATTACCCACGGCTATATCGACAGCTTCTCCTGTCGCCTCGGTTTTTATGCGAACCAGCGTGTTTTCCGGCGCGTGGCGAACGGCATTGGTAATCAGATTGACCAGCGCCCGCTGAAACAGCATTTTATCGGCCTGAATATCGCCTTCCGCCTCCAGCGCAAAACGTAGCCCTTTTTCTTCCGCCAGCGGCTCCAGAAAATCGGTGATATTTTCCAGCGTGTCGGGCAGCGAAAAAACCTCTTTTCTGAGCGCCACGTTGTGGTGATCGGCTCTGGCCAGGAACAGAATGTTGTCGGTCAGGCGAGAGAGATTCTCCAGCTCTTCGATATTTCCTTCCAGCAGCTGCTGGTACGCTTCCGGCGTGCGCTCCTGCCCCAGTGCGACCTGATTCTGGCTGAGCATCACGTTGACCGGCGTGCGGAGCTCATGTGCCAGATCGTCGGCAAATCGGGTCAGCCGGGTAAAATCGTGCGCCAGGCGGCTGCGCATCACGTTAAGCGCCTCGCCCAGCGGCAGCAGCTCGCGGGGCAGAGTATTCAGTGGAACGCTGTCAGAAAGCCTGTCGGCGTGGGTGGCCGCGGTGATTTTGCTGAGCGCGCCTATGGCTCTTAGTCCCCGCCGGATCAGCAGAGGACTCAGGATAGCCCCAAGCATCAGCGCAGCCAGGCACACCAGCAGGCTTTCCTGGCGATACTGCTCCAGCATTTTGGCTCTTTCGCGCGCCAGCCGCGCTACCGTCAGCGTCACCGCGCCGCCGTTCGATTCGCCTTGCAGACTGAGAATGGTTAGCTCTTCACCTTCTTTGGTGCGCTGTCGGCGAAGCACGCCCGGCTGGTTTTCTGCGGTCAGCGCCGCCAGCCCAATGCCCGTCTGGTTAATCGTCACGTCCGGCCCCGCAGCCTGACGGATCAGCAGGATATCCTGCTGCGTGTCCACCATGCGGCTGAAATAAAGCGGCAGCATTTCCGGCTTCGCGCCATCCTGCAACAGCTGGCGCAGCTGAAGCGCCCGATTAATCAGCGTGCGATCGTCACGCCAGATCAGCTCGTGGCGTAACGCGCCGTAAAGCGTCAGCGTGATGCCGCCGCAGGCCGCCGCCATAATCAGCACAAAAATGATCGTGAGTCGGGCCGTCAGCGAGATCTTACGCATGCGGTTCTCCCGGCTCTGCCAGCCGGTATCCCATCCCGCGCACGGTGTCGATCAGTTTCGGCTCATAGGGGTCGTCTATCTTGCGGCGCAAACGGCGGATGGCTACGTCAACCGTGTTCGTTTCGCTGTCAAAATTAATGCCCCAGACCTCGCTGGCGATTAGCGTTCTCGGCACTATTTCTCCGCGTCGGCTGGCAAGCAGCCACAGCAGCGCGAATTCTCTACGGGTCAGCGCGACCGATTCGCCCTGCCGGCTGGCCGTCTGCCGCACCGAATCCATGACCAGATCGCCAACCGTCAGCACCGCTTGCGTAGGGTGATTCTGGCGCAGCTGCGCTCTGATGCGGGCCAGCAGCTCGGCAAAAGAGAAAGGTTTGACCAGGTAATCATTGGCGCCCAGCTCCAGCCCTTTAACACGATCGTTTACCGAATCTCTTGCCGTCAGGCAAATTACCGGCGTGGCGCGGGCGGTACGCAGCGAGCGTAATACCTGCCATCCGTCCATGCCGGGCAGCATGATATCCAGCACGATAAGCGCATAGTTCTGGCTCAGGGCCAGGTGCAGTCCGTCGCGGCCGTCGGTGACGCTGTCCACCACAAATCCGGCTTCGCGCAGGCCCTGACAAAGCCAGTCGCTGGCTTTCTGGTTATCTTCAATCAGCAATAGTTTCATAAGCACAAGTCTGCCACGAGGCGGAAATTTTGTCCCCGAACTTCAGCCAATCTGACATTTTTGTCATGCTCGCGTCAGGTTGTTTCCCTTTGTTCTACGTTATAAAGAGGCATATTCAAACAGGAGAAGTGATGATGAAACAGTATTTCAACGCGGCAGCGCTGGCGCTCGCCCTTACCGCTTCTGCCTCCGCGATGGCCGCAGAGCAGAATCTTTTAAGCGTACACGTGCTGAACCAGCAAACTGGCAAACCGGCATCGAATGTGGAAGTTACGCTGGAGCAGAAACAGGACGCGGGCTGGAAATTCCTTAACAAGGCCAGCACCGATAAGGATGGACGTATTAAACAGTTCTGGCCTGCGCAGCCTGCAGCCACCGGCGATTACCGCGTCGTATTTAAAACCGGACGCTATTTTAGCGAGCAAAAGCAGGAGAGCTTCTTCCCGGAGATCCCGGTAGAGTTTCATATCAGCAACACGGCCGAGCATTATCATGTGCCGCTGCTGCTTAGCCAGTACGGCTACTCAACCTATCGCGGCAGCTGATCGCGTAAACGGGCGCCTCACCGGGCTGGGGCGCCGTGAATCAGGTAAAAGCTTTGCGCTTTTCTACGCCGTTCAGGAAAGCATACTCAATGAAGCCTTTTCACTCCGTAGACGCCTGCTCTGGCGCAGGCGGCATATCCCTTTTGCTGGTCCAGAGCGTCGGCCAGTCGTCGCTGCCGTGCCAGGCATCGCAGGTTCCCTCTTCCGCATATTCCGTCAGCACAAACTCGCGCCCGTCATACTGCCAGCGGGTAGCCGTACCGCAGTCGCCAAGGCCTCTTCCTTTGCCAAACGTCAGCAGCTCGCCGCGGCTGGCATCATAATCGGCATTGATCAGCTCCAGCTTTTTTTCTCCATGACGCGGCGGCGTAAAAGGCAGCGTCAGGGTCAATCCTCTGGCCATATAGGGCTGGCTGCGGGTGACCTCGAAAGCAAGATCGATAACGTTATAGGCACCCATTTCACAGCTGACCAGCAACAGGGCTTTTTTATCGTTCAGCGGCGCGACGCTGACCTGGCGACGCTGAGGATCCAACGAGCAGCGATCGGTATTGACGCGCCAGGTGCCGTAATCCAGCAGGCCGGTAGTTTCTTCACGCGTCAGGGCGGGCGGCACCGGTTGCAGACGGGGAGCTACGGGGAAATCGGGCGGTGGCGGCACGTCCATTGCCGGACGTTCACCCTTTTTAATCCAGGCGCTCATGCCGTTGACCCGCCCCTGGATATCATCCATCAGTAGCAGCGCCGCTTTCAGGCCGTGCAGCGAGATAGTGGCGCGCGGCCGATAAAGCAGCTGTAGATTATCAGCGTCCATCACCAGCGACAGAAACTCATTGATGGAGATAGCATGGCCGGTAGAAAGGTGATGCGGCTGAACCTCCCAATGTTTTAAATCGGGCTTCAGCCGCTGGCCGTCCAGCAGCAGATTGTCCTGCAAAGGCGCGCCGCTCAGCTTGCCGGTATAGCGACTGCCGTAATCAATACGCAGAAAGGGCCGATCGTTAACGCCGGCATGACGACTGATGGTCATCACCAGCCCGTTGACGCCCGGCACGCTCCGGGCCACGCAGTAGTTCTGGTTATTACAGGTTATCTGCCAGTCAGAAAAGGTTTTTTGCAGGGGTTCGGCATGCAGTCCGGCGGCAAAAAACAGCAGCGCCAAAGGTAACTTTATCCAATAATGCATCGATACCCGTATCCCCGAATGACAGTTAAGCAGTAAGCATAGCGTAGCGGTTACCGCTCGGCACAATTAAATCAGCCGCAGCGCATTAAAAGAATAATTACCCGCTTTAATTATATTGAACTTTATGTGCAGGCGGCTCAATCAGATAAATCGGACAAGGAAAAAAGCGCCGCAGGACCGTCAAAAAATCGCTTATTATCAGATGAAAATAAAGTTTTTTTGTTTAGAAAGGATTAAAACTGCAGTAATAGTGTGAGCTTTGTCACCTTTTGCGCCCAGCGCGGCAAAGCCTGTGCGGCGGCTGCAAGCTGTCCGAATAAGATTGTTAAGCCTGAAATTTCATCATATAAGCAGATAGTTCTGATGCCAGCCTGAATAGCCTGCTCAGAGGCACATGCAAAAAGTTTATTCTCCTCCCTGTTTAGCTTATATTTATGCCATCGTCTGCGAAGATATTAAATAAATAATTAACTGAAGTTAACCCGCAAAAACTAAGGTTAATATTTGCGGATTATTTTATTTATTGACCCGGACGCTCTTATCTTATTAAGACCAGCTGTTAATCATCAGTCCGTCATTTTTAACCCAGCGTTAACCAACCTTCAATCAGCGCATACTGGAGCAGCATCACCGTTTTAGCATCTTTAATCTGCCCTGTTTTCACCCTGCTCCAGGCATCGGCAAAGCTCAGCTCCATCACGTCAATATCTTCATCGTCAACGCCGCCGCCTGCTGTGGCCCGCAGCGAGTCGTTATACTCTGCGGCAAAAAAATGCAGCCGTTCGGTTACGCCTCCTGGCGACATATAAAGATCGTAAAGCTTGACCACTTCTCCCACTTCATAGCCGGTTTCTTCAACCGCTTCCTTACGGATACAGACTTCCGGCGAATCATCGTCCAGCAAGCCGGCGCAGGTTTCGATCAGCAGGCCGCTGTCGTTGCCGTTCAGCCAGGTGGCGATACGAAACTGACGGGTCAGGACCACGCTGTTTTTTTCACGGTTGTAAAGCAGGATGGTGGCGCCGTCGCCGCGATCGTAAACTTCGCGCTTATGACGCAGGGTTTCCCCATTTTTCGTCGTAAGGTCATAGGTGAAGTTGCGCAGCAGGAACCAATTTTCCGACAGGATTTTATCTTTGATCACTTCGACTTTGACTGACATACAGGCTCCGTTGCCTTTAGCGGAAGTGAGCCATCATAAGGCCTGCCCTGGGGGAAAACTATCAGCGGACATAAAAAAGGCGGCCACCGGGGCCGCCTTTTACTGCTGCTTCAGCTTCAGCGCGACGTCTCTTCCACCACGTGATCGTGCTCGGTCTGCGCGATTTGGTTAGCGCGTTTACGCACGCCGAACCAGCCCAGCACCAGCACGACGGCGATCAGCGGCACGGCGGCGATAGTGTAGGTGCCGTTCGGGTAGTCAAACGCCATCAGCACCAGCACGCTGGCCAGGAACAGCAGCGTCAGCCAGGACGTAAACGGCGCCCACGGCAGCTTAAAGCTGACGTCTTCCGCGCGGCCTTCTTTAATCGCCTTACGCAGACGCATCTGGCAAACCACGATAAAGGCCCAGGAAGAGATAATCCCTAAGGAAGCGATATTCAGTACGATTTCGAACACGCGCGAAGGCACGATATAGTTCAGCCAGACGCCCACGATATAGACGGCTATGGTGACCAGGATGCCCATATAAGGCACCTGTTGACCGCTCATTTTAGAGAGGAACTTTGGTGCCGATCCGCCCATAGACATCGAGCGCAGAATACGGCCGGTAGAATAGAGGCCAGAGTTCAGGCTGGAGAGCGCTGCGCTGAGCACCACGATATTCATGATGCTGCCGATATAGGGCACGCCCAGCTTCGAGAAGAAGGTAACAAACGGGCTTTGACCCGCCTGATAGGCGTTCCACGGCAGCAGCAGCACCAGCAACACCACGGAGCCGACATAGAACAGGCCGATACGCCAGATCACGCTGTTGATCGCTTTCGGCAGCATGGTCTTCGGATCTTTACACTCTCCCGCCGCCGTGCCAACCAGCTCGATAGAGGCGAAGGCGAAAACGACGCCCTGCACCAGCACCAGCGCAGGCAGCAAACCGTGCGGGAAGAAGCCGCCGTTATCGGTAATCAAGTGGAAGCCGGTGGCGTTGCCGTCCAGCGGCTTGCCGCTGCCAAGAAACACCACGCCCACAATCAGGAAAAGCGCGATAGCCAGCACCTTCACCAGCGCAAACCAGAACTCCATTTCGGCAAACCATTTTACGCCGATCATGTTCATGGTACCGACGATAGCCAGCGCGCCCAGCGCGAATACCCACTGCGGCACATCACCAAACGCGCCCCAGTAGTGCATATAAAGCGCTACGGCGGTGATATCCACGATCCCGGTCATCGCCCAGTTAACAAAGTACATCCAGCCTGCAACGTACGAGGCTTTTTCGCCCAGGAATTCACGTGCGTAAGAAACGAAGCTGCCGCTGGAAGGACGATGTAAAACCAGCTCGCCCAACGCGCGGAGTATAAAGAAAGAGAAGATGCCGCATACCAGGTAGACGATAGCCAGCGCCGGACCGGCAATTTGCAATCGCGCGCCCGCACCCAGGAACAGGCCGGTACCAATAGCCCCGCCGATAGCAATCATCTGCACATGGCGATTGTCCATCGCTTTGTGATAGCCGGAATCATGAGAATTTAACCAACGTCTTCTTGCGGCGCGCTTGTCTGCTACCGCTTTTTTATCAGCTTTCATTTTCTTTCCTAATTATCCTGTCCACAGTGATACGGCTACCATTCCCGGGCGACCTGATTTCTGTTGCGCTAACCAAACGATTGCGTTGCCCGCAGGCGTTCGGGCGTTTTCCCCTCTTCCTGTAGTTATTGTGTTGACGGAAGCGGGAAAATCACGGCGATGCATCCTAACCGTTCTGTAAAGCCGACGCAAAAAATCTGTAGGCGAAATCGTGAGGTTTTGTGACTTCCATCAGAGGAGGCAAAAAAAAACCGACCGCTTAAGACGGTCGGTTCTCCAACAGGGAAAGGCTACATGGGACAGGACAGGTTCTAGCGGTAAATCTCGGCGTTGCCGCTCCACAGGCTGGAGTCGCCGGGGGTGTCGGCACGGATCACGCGATAGTGGCTGGCGCCCATCTCTTCGGCTTTTTGCGCCAGCTGCGCGGTGGCGTCATCCAGCGAGCCGGTCACGCCGGTCACGGAAACCGTGCCCATTTGTTGCAGGTTTTGACTCTGTTCAGTGCTGACCTGGGTGGCGGCCAGCGTTGAAAATGAAGTGGCGGCCAGAATGGCAGCGGCAATCGTTGCAGGCAGTTTATTCATAGTTAGCTCCTTATCCGGATTAGCGGATAGCATGATTCGGGATACGGCGTTAACTATGACGGATGAGGTGCAAAGCAGGGTAAGCGCGCGGTAAAAGCGTTAAAGGAATGTGGGCGTGACAAACATTTATCCCAAGAAGCGTCAATAAAAGTTACTTTTTCTGCATGATGTAACTTTATATTAATGCGCAGCGTAATTTTATGACGACTTTTTAACTCTACCCGCCGCCGCGTCTGGCTTCAAGTGCGCGACCGCACACTTTTGATCTTTCGCAAAGCGCCGGCGTTCGTGCGCTGCACCGCGCGAGGAAAAGCTTATACTGCGGCAGGCCTTATCTGGCTGACGCTGGCCGATGACGCTATCCGCAGCGTTAACGCCCTTTACGGGAGCATTGCATGTTAAAACGTTCCGTTACCCGCAGCCTGGCTCGCGCGCTGTTCGCTATCGTGCTGCTGGCCGTGTGCTGTTCTTTTCTGGCGCTGCTGACGCTTTCAGCCAGCCTGCGCGATGCCGAGGCGCTCAATATGGCCGGTTCGCTGCGCATGCAGAGCTACCGCCTGGCGCTGGATGCCGCAACCCGCTCGCCCTCGCTGGACAGCGATATCCTCAGCTATCAGCAGTCGCTTCAGGCGCCGGTGCTGCTTTCGCTACAGCATGCCTGGGTGCCAAACAATGTTAAAGCGCGCTATCACGAAATGCTGACGGCCTGGCAAAAGCTACAGCCCGAGCTGACCAGGGACGATGGTCAGCGCTTCCGGCAGCATGTCTCGCACTATGTCGCGCAGATAGATCGATTTGTGCTTGCCCTGCAGCGCTGGGCGGAGCTGAAAATGAAACTGGTGGCAGGCGCCTGCCTGCTGGGCTTTATTGCCATTGCCCTGCTGGCGAAAGCCTTTGCCCGCATGTCGGGCGATTTAGAAAAACAGTATCTGTGGCTTGAACAGGCGGTCAAAGAGCGAACCGGCGATCTGCGCCAGGCGAATCGCCGCCTGAAACTGCTTTATCGCTGCTCCGAGATGCTGCGCGGACACGATAAGGCCTATGCGCAGGTGCTTGAGCTGGCGAAAGAGCATGAAAATCTGCCGATTATCGCTCTGGACGTGGCGCCTCGCTGGCAGCTGACCGCTGGCGAAGAGGATAAACGTCTCGCCTGGCACAGCCTGCCGCTGGAGCAGACGCAAGGCGGGGTGCTGCGCTGGCAGGCAAGTGACAGCGAACCCTCGCTGATGCAGGGGCTGGCGACGATGCTGGGCCGCTCGTTACAGCTGGACGACGCTGAAGAAAAAGGCCGCCATTTGCTGCTGATGGAAGAGCGCGCCACTATCGCCAGAGAGCTACACGATTCCCTGGCGCAGTCGCTGGTTTACCTGCGCATTCAGCTGGCGCGGCTGAAGCGCGTGGTCGACAAAGAGACGCCGCCGGCAGCTATCGTCGGCGAAATCGACGTGGCGCTGGCCGAAGCCAATCGCCAGCTGCGCGAACTGCTGACCACTTTTCGCCTGTCGGTGGAGCCGGCCGACCTCACGACCGCGCTGGAACAGGTCGTCGCGCAGCTTAACCGGCAAACGGAAGCGGATATTAAGCTTATCAGCGAGGCGCGGCAGCAGCGTTTGAATGCGCAACAGCAGGTACACGTTTTACAAATCGTCCGGGAAGCGCTGCTCAACGCTCTCCGCCACGCGCGCGCCAGCGACATTGCGGTACGCGTTACGCAGTCGGCCGCCGATTTGCTGCATATTGAGGTCAGCGATAACGGCCAGGGATTTTGTCTGGCCGATGCCAAACCCGGCCACTACGGTTTGGCTATAATGCAGGAGCGCGCAAAAAGTCTGAACGCGCAGCTGGAAATTACCCCGCAAGCGCAAGGCGGCACGCGGGTGCTCCTCCGTTTTATACCGGACAAAAGCTAAGGCGCACGGCGCTGAAATTTTGCATGATAATTTACATTTTATCCTCATTTTCTCCACGATTCCGCCAGGGACGCCGGGTAAAGTGAAACGCTCTGCTTAAACGCTTTGTTACGGGCAGCGATGCATTCTGCACGGCGTCGCCCGGTCGTAACCTTTCCCGACGCTAGCCTGGAGCCGCTGATGGCGAATTTTTTTATCGATCGCCCCATATTTGCGTGGGTGATAGCAATTTTGCTGTGTCTGACCGGTACTCTGGCTATTTTTTCGCTGCCCGTAGAGCAATATCCGGCGCTGGCGCCGCCTAACGTCCGTATTACCGCTAACTATCCCGGCGCTTCCGCGCAGACGCTGGAAAATACGGTTACTCAGGTGATCGAGCAGAATATGACCGGCATCGATAACCTGATGTACATGTCTTCGCAAAGCAGCAATACCGGCCAGGCGACGATTACGCTGACTTTTGTTGCGGGCACCAATCCCGACGAGGCGCGCCAGCAGGTGCAAAACCAGCTGCAAACCGCGCTGCGCAAGCTGCCTCAGGCCGTGCAGTCTCAGGGGGTGACGGTAACCAAAACCGGTGACACCAATATTCTGATGGTGGCCTTCGTCTCTACCGACGGCAGCATGGACAAACAAGACATTGCGGATTACGTCGCCAGCAACGTGCAGGATCCGCTGAGCCGCATCGACGGCGTGGGCCAGGTAGACGCCTACGGCTCGCAATACGCCATGCGCATCTGGCTCGATCCTGACAAATTGATCAACTATGCGCTGACCACCTCCGATATCGTCAGCGCCATCGAATCGCAAAACAGCCAGGTTGCCGTGGGCCAGCTGGGCGGCCTGCCTTCCGTAGAACGCCAGGCGCTCAACGCTACTATTAACTCTCAGTCGTTACTGACCACGCCCGAGCAATTTCGTCAGATTACGCTGCGCGTTAATCAGGATGGTTCGGAGGTGCGGCTGGGCGACGTGGCGCAGGTGGCATTGGGCGCGGAAAAATATGACTATCTGAGCCAGTACAACGGCCAGGCCGCTTCGGGTCTGGGCGTAAAGCTGGCTTCGGGCGCGAACGAGCTGCAAACGGACAAGCTGGTCAGAGCGCGCATTGAAGAACTTTCCCACTATTTCCCGCCCGGCCTTAAGGCGGAAATCGCTTATGAAACCACGCCTTTCGTGGTCGCCTCTATCGAGGACGTAGTGAAAACGCTGCTGGAGGCCATCGTACTGGTGTTCGTGGTGATGTACCTGTTTTTGCAGAATTTTCGCGCCACGCTTATTCCCACCATCGCCGTGCCGGTGGTACTGCTTGGGACTTTTGCCATTCTTTCCGCCTGCGGATTCAGTATCAACACGCTGACGATGTTTGCGATGGTGTTGGCGATCGGCCTGCTGGTGGACGACGCGATTGTGGTGGTGGAAAACGTTGAACGCATAATGAGTGAGGAAGGCCTCTCGCCGCGCGAGGCCACGCGAAAGTCGATGGGGCAAATTCAGGGCGCGCTGGTGGGGATAGCGCTGGTGCTCTCCGCCGTTTTCGTGCCGATGGCCTTTTTTGGCGGCACCACCGGCGCCATTTACCGGCAGTTTTCCATCACTATCGTTTCCGCTATGGTGCTTTCCGTGCTGGTGGCGATGGTGCTGACGCCCGCCCTTTGCGCCACGCTGTTAAAACCGCTGCCGCCGGGCGCGCATCATGAACGGCGAGGATTCTTCGGCTGGTTTAACCGCACATTTAACCGTAACGCAGACCGCTATAAGCGCGGCGTAGGGCGCATCGTAGCGAAAGCGGGACGCTGGCTGCTGCTTTATGTGCTGCTTATCGCCGGCATGGCGCTGCTGTTCCTGCATCTGCCGACCTCTTTTCTGCCGCTGGAAGATCGCGGCGTCTTTACCACTCAGGTGCAGCTACCGCCAGGCTCCACGCTGCAACAGACGAATAAAGTGGTGAATAAAGTTGAACAATATTACCTGACCCGGGAAAAGGATAACGTGCTGTCGGTGTTTTCAACTATCGGCGCCGGGCCAGGCGGCAACGGACAGAACGTGGCGCGCATGTTTGTCCGGCTGAAAGACTGGCGGGATCGGCCGGGCAAGGACAACAGCTCGTTTGCCATTATTGAACGCGCAACCGTGGCCTTTAAATCAATCCGCGAGGGCCGCGTGATCGCCAGCAGCCCGCCCGCAATCACCGGCATGGGCAACTCGGCCGGCTTCGATATGGAATTGCAGGATCATGCCGGTCTGGGCCACGACGCGCTGATGCAGGCGCGCGATCGGCTGCTGGCGATGGCGGAGAGCGATCCGTCACTGGCTCGCGTGCGTCATAACGGCCTGGACGATACGCCGCAGCTGCGGATCGATATCGATCAGCACAAGGCGCAGGCGCTGGGCGTGTCGGTGGACGATATCAACGACACGCTCACCACCGGCTGGGGCTCGACCTATGTAAATGACTTTCTCGATCGCGGACGCGTAAAAAAAGTCTACGTGCAGGCGGCCGCGCCTTTCCGCATGCTGCCGGACGATATCAATAAATGGTACGTGCGCAACAGCAGCGGCGGCATGGTGCCCTTTTCCGCTTTCGCCAGCACCCGCTGGGAAACCGGCTCGCCGCGTCTGGAGCGCTATAACGGCTATTCATCGGTAGAGATCGTTGGCGAATCCGCTCAGGGCGTCAGCACCGGCACCGCGATGGACAGCATAGAGCAGCTGGTCAGCAAGCTGCCGACCGGTTTTGGCGTGCAGTGGACCGGCGCGTCGTTTCAGGAGCGGATGAGCGGCTCGCAGGCGCCCGCGCTCTATGCCATTTCTCTGCTGGTGGTTTTTCTCTGCCTGGCGGCGCTTTATGAAAGCTGGTCGGTGCCTTTCTCCGTGATGCTGGTCGTCCCGCTGGGCGTGGTGGGCGCGCTGGCGGCGACCTGGCTGCGCGGGCTGGAAAACGACGTCTATTTCCAGGTAGGGCTGCTGACGGTGATCGGGCTGTCGGCGAAAAACGCCATTCTTATCGTAGAGTTTGCTAACGAGATGAACAGTAAAGGACGCGATTTGCTGGAGGCGACGCTGGAAGCCTCGCGTCAACGCCTGCGCCCTATTCTGATGACGTCGCTGGCCTTTATTTTTGGCGTGCTGCCGATGACTGTCGGCAACGGCGCAGGCTCCAGCAGCCAGCACGCGGTAGGCACGGGCGTGATGGGCGGGATGATCGCCGCCACCGTACTGGCGCTGTTCTTTGTGCCGATTTTCTTTGTGCTGGTGCGCCGACGCTTTCCGTTAAAAGAGAGGCCGATCGCATAAAAGAGCAAAGGCAGCCTGAAGGCTGCCTTTTTTAAATTCGGTTACTGAAGGTAAAGCTTGCCGGCGTGCTGCCGGATTTTTCTTTATGAATGTGTTACTTACGAGTCAACATCGTTTCGATAAAGTCTTTCCAGTTCCCCAGTTCTAAATCAATCATACATCACCTCTCTCGTTGTGTTGCGGTCATTATAGGATTATTCCTAAGGCGAAGTGAACAACTTTCGGCCATGAACAGGGGTATAAAATTAAGAATTATCTTAAAACGTGCGGCCGCGCACATTTCTTATCGGTTGATTTTTAAGGTAATTAATAGCCTGCTTATCATCAGGGATCGGACGATCGGCTAACCGCTTGATTAAGCTGGTGTGTCAGCAAAAGACATTTGGCAAGACACAACAGGGCTTCAGATACGAAGCGCGCGGTAAGAGACATCAGGCACGAAGTACAAGGTTTGAAGTACGTAGTAAGAGACATCAGGCACAAAGTACGCGGGATGAGACATCAGGCACGAAGTACAAGGTTTGAAGCACGGGAAATTTTTGAGGGGGCCTGAAGCCCCCTCGCGCATTTACTACTTCAGCACAATAATTTTGTCGTAGCCGCCGCTCTCGCTGTCTATATGGGTTTTGGCATCGGGATGCTCGGCCAGTACCGCTTCAACGATGTGATTAAACTCATCGCAGCGGGTCTCTTTTTTTCTGGCGATCACAATTGTCGATTTCGTCTCTTCAACCGTATGGGCGGAAGACGCTTCCATATAGTTCATACTATCCCTCCCTCTCCTCTGTTCCTGGGTTTATGCCGTCTTCCGTGCCTCGCAGGCGTATCCATTGTAAACTCAGCGCCTGAGCAGTATCGAATATAGATGAAGCCCACAGAAAATAGAAGGGAACCCGCCATGCTGACGATGTACGGCATTAAAAACTGCGACACCATCAAAAAGGCACGAAAGTACCTGGATGCTAACGGTGTAGCTTACCAGTTTCACGACTATCGCGCCGACGGGCTGGAGGCGGATTTGCTCCAGCGCTTCAGCGATACGCTGGGCTGGGAGGCGCTGCTGAACACGCGTGGAACCACCTGGCGCAAACTGGATGAAGCGACGCGCAGCGCGGTAGACAACGCGGCGGCCGCGCAGCAGCTTATGCTGGCACAGCCGGCGATGATTAAACGCCCATTGCTCTGCCGGGCCGACGGCTCTATGCTGCTGGGTTTTAACGAAACCGCTTACGCATCTTTTATCGTGGAGAAGTCCTGATTATGTATTGTCCGGTCATTGAGCTGACGCAGCAGCTTATTCGTCGCCCTTCCCTCAGCCCGGATGATGCCGGTTGCCAGGCTGTGATGATCGAGCGCCTTAAGGCGCTGGGCTTTACCGTTGAATTAATGAATATTGGCGATACGCAAAATTTCTGGGCATGGCGCGGCGAAGGCGAAACGCTGGCCTTTGCCGGGCATACCGACGTGGTGCCCGCAGGTGATGCCAACCGCTGGATCAACCCGCCGTTTGAACCCGCCATCCGCGACGGCATGCTGTTTGGACGCGGCGCGGCGGATATGAAAGGCTCGCTGGCCGCCATGGTTGTCGCCGCCGAGCGTTTTGTCGCCGCCCATCCGCACCACAAGGGCCGCCTGGCCTTTCTGATTACCTCCGATGAAGAAGCCAGCGCCGTAAACGGCACGGTCAAAGTTGTCGAGACGCTGATGGCGCGCAACGAGCGCCTGGACTACTGCCTGGTCGGCGAGCCTTCCAGCACGGAAATCGTGGGCGACGTGGTGAAAAACGGCCGTCGCGGTTCGATGACCGCCAACCTGACCATTCATGGCGTACAGGGCCACGTCGCTTATCCGCACCTCGCTGATAATCCGGTACATCGCGCGCTGCCTGCGCTGAACGAGCTGACGGCGACAGAATGGGATCGGGGCAACGAGTTTTTCCCGCCGACCAGCATGCAGATTGCCAATGTCCAGGCCGGAACCGGCAGCAACAACGTGATCCCCGGCGAGTTTTTCGTGCAGTTTAATTTCCGTTTCAGCACCGAGCTGACCGACGCGCTGATCAAAGAGCGCGTACAGGCGCTGCTGGATCGGCATCAGCTGCGCTATACGCTTGACTGGGTGGTTTCCGGCCAGCCTTTTTTAACCTCTACCGGCAAGCTGGTCGAGGCGGTGGTAAACGCCGTTGAGCACTATAATGAGATCAAGCCGCAGCTGCTGACGACCGGCGGCACGTCCGACGGCCGCTTTATTGCCCGTATGGGCGCGCAGGTTGTGGAGTTAGGGCCGGTCAACGCCACCATTCACAAAATAAATGAGTGCGTTAAGGCTGCCGACCTCCAGCTGCTGAGTCGGATGTATCAGCGCATTATGGAACAATTGATAGCGTAAGGATCAAATATGGAATGGCTGAAAGAGTACTGGTGGTTGCTGGGGATTGTGCTGATGGTGGGCATTCTGATGAATGTGTATAAAGACCTGAAGCGTATCGACCATAAAAAATATATGGATAACCGCCCGGATTTGCCGCCGCATCGCGATTTTAACGATAAATGGGACGATGAAGACGACTGGCCGAAGAAGAAGTAAACGACAGGGGCGACGGCCCCTGTTTTAATTTATGTCCGACTGCCCTGTCTTCATTATCTTTAGCCGCCATGTTTCTGCCCGCTCATTATCCAGCGCTGTCAGCGCCCGTTCCGCCTCCTGCCGCCAGCCGTTCAGCAACGCCTTACGCCCCGACAGCCCCGACAGCTTGACCAGTTCCGCCTGAGTCAGCCCTTCCGTCAGCGCGCCCTGTAATAACGGCAGCGGCTGCGGGATGTTTTCCAGCAGTCTGCCCAGCGTGCCGATAGCGGCCTCGAACGAGCGCTGCGCCCAGGCAAAGCCCGCCAGCTCGCGCCAGTCGTCCTCATCCAGGCCAGTGACCTCAACGTTCGGGAAAGTCAGATCGACGTCATGAAGAAAAGGACGCAGCCAGCGCCAGTCGCGCGCCAGCCGACGCTCCGCCCTGTCGGCCAGCGCCCTTCCCCGTTCGCTCAGCGGCAGAATCGCCATCGCGGTGTGGCAGCCGCTGCTCGCTTCCGTTCGCGTGCCCACCCGCGCCAGCCGGAACCCGCAGGCCTGCCAGAAACGCCATAGCGAAGGCGTATAGCCAAAACTCACCGAGAAAAAGTCCAGCCCTTCCGCCTGACTGACGCTGTGCCGCACCATCTCCCTGCCGACACCCTGCCGCCGCAGCGCGGGCATGATGGCGATGCGGCTGATACGGCGTGAGCGCATCTGCGCCGCTTCCGGCCAGCCGCCGTGGGCCGCCAGCGACTGCGCCACCAGGTTGCCTGGCGGACGACGCAGTCCCGCCCACACGGCCTGCGCCAGCTCCGCCGTTAATCCGCCTTCCTCCACCAGCCAGAGCGCGCCCTGAACTTTGTCCGCCTGCAGCGCGGCGCTGAAGCGCATGCCCGGCGCGTCCATCATGCGCCGAAGATCGATCGGCGAAGTGCGGTAGTGCGCGCTGGCGAGCAGCTGATAAATCGCCTCCAGCACCGCCGGGTTTTCCTGCCATTCCGCCTGCTGCGGAAAACAAAAGCGCACCGGCGCGCTGACAATTTCAGGCTCCGCTTCGCTGAACAGCAGGGCGCGATCGATAAACTGCTCAAGCGGATCGTGCGCCGACCAGCGCAAAGGCTGGTCAAGTCGGCACAGCGTAGCGTTGGGCAGGCTGTCGCAGAATTTCAGCATAAAGCCGCGCCCCGTCCCTTCATAACCCTGCAAGGTGGTGGTTAACAGCGTGCGCGGAAAAAGCCTGACCAGCTGCGCCAGCATCGGCGCGGGGATCGCAGCCGCTTCGTCAATCAGCAGCCAGTCAACATCCTGGGGACGCGCCTCCGGGCCGAGCGCCAGCAGCCTGTCCGGCGCGATAAAATCAAAAGCGTCGCCCGCGTAGGTTGCCAGCACGTCGGTGGCGGCTTTCGCGGGGGCGGAGATAAGCGCACGGCCGGGCCAGCGGGCGGCAAGCAACCCGGCAAGCGCGGATTTGCCTCGTCCTCGCGGCGCGGTGACCACGTAGATACCCGGTTTCGCCATCAGCAATTGCTCCAACAGAGCCTGCTGCTGACCGTCGTCATCGGGCTGCCAGTCTGGCGCGAACGGCGGCGCAGGCAAAACGGGCGCCTGATGCTGGCAAAACCGCGCGGCCTGTGGATCGGCCAGCAGCAGCTTTTGCAGACGGGAGACAAAATTAGGCGTGGCGAGCGGCGTAGCGGTATCTCCCCAGCGCAGCGAATCTTTATCGGGTTGCGTTGGCCAGCCGGCCCATTCCGGCACCAGCATCAGCAGCCAGCTTCCCGCTTTCAGCGTGCCCGCCAGCACCGCCAGCGCCTCGGCGTTGAAGCCGTGACGCGCGTCAAACACGGCGTGCAGAAACTCCTGCCCCAGCAGCGTCCGCACCGCTTCGGGCGCGCAATGCAGCGGGCTTTGCGGCGCATCGCCAAGCCACAGCCAGTCGCCGGGCAGCAGCGATAGCCACTGCTGCGCCTGCTGCTGGCACCACTCCGCCTCGCCGCTGATAACCATCAGCCTGCGCATTCCCTGCCGCTGTAGCTGTTCCGTTTGCGTAATGACGTCGCGCAGATCAGCCACTGAAAGTGTCACACTGGCCAGGATTGCCGCTGTCGAACCCTTTTTTAAACCAGCTGTAGCGCTGCTCCGAGGTGCCGTGGGTGAAACTGTCCGGCACTACGCGTCCCTGGCTTTTCTGTTGCAGACGATCGTCCCCGATCGCTTCGGCGGCGTTCAGCGCCTCCTGCAAATCGCCCGGCTCCAGCACGTTTTCCTGCTGCATGTAGTGGCCCCAAACGCCGGCAAAGCAGTCGGCCTGTAGCTCCAGCTTCACGGAAAGCTGGTTCGCCTGCTTTTGGCCGCCCTGCTGCTGCAGCTGACGCACCTTAGGTTCAATACCAAGAAGATGCTGCACGTGGTGTCCGACCTCGTGCGCGACCACGTAGCCCTGCGCAAAGTCGCCATCGGCGCCAAGCTTGTTTTTCATTTCATCATAGAACGACAGATCGATGTAGACGGTGCTGTCGGTCGGGCAGTAGAACGGCCCCATCACGGACTGTCCCGTGCCGCAGCCGGTACGGGTTGCACCGCGATACATCACCAGCTTGGGTGGCGTATAGGTTTTGCCCATTTTCTCGAAGATTTTTTGCCAGGTGTCTTCCGTGGTGGCCAGCATCACCGAGGTGAATTTCGCCGCCTCATCCTGCTGCGGCGTGCTTCGCTGCTGCTGCTGTTGTGAAGAGAGCGAGGTCGACTCGCCGGTCAATAAAGGCGTTAAATCGTAGCCGTAGTAGCCCGCAATCATCACGACGATCAGCAGAATAATGCCGCCTTTGCCGCGCGGAATACGCATCCGTCCCGCGCCCATTGAGTTACCACCGGATTCATTACGGCGATCTTCCACGTTATCGCTCTCACGGCGCCCTTGCCAACGCATACACTACCTCGGATTATGAACTGTTGGAGTGATTTTAGTCGCGCATAGCCGCTAACACCAGCCTTGCGGCGGCTGCCGGGCCGGAACGGAAAGGTATTTCAGAATAGAGGTAGATTAGCGGAGCAGGTAAGAGAAAAGCGGCCGTGGCGACACCCACGGCCGGGGGAAATCAGTCCAGCTTCACGCCCAGACGATTCGCCACTTCTTCATAGGCTTCAATCAGACCGCCCAGGCTCTGGCGATAGCGATCTTTATCCATTTTATTCAGCGTCTCTTTGTCCCAGAGGCGCGCGCCGTCCGGGGAAAACTCATCGCCCAGCGTGACTTCGCCGTGGAACAGGCCGAACTCGAGCTTGAAGTCCACCAGGATCAGACCGGCATCGGAGAAAAGCTGGCTCAGCACGTCGTTGGCTTTGTAGGTCAGCTCGCGCATACGCGCCAGGTTCTCTTTGCTCACCCAGCCAAAGGTTTCACAGTAGGATTCGTTGATCATGGGATCGTGACGCGCATCGTCTTTTAAAAACAGATCGAACAGCGGCGGGTTCAGGATGGTGCCCTCTTCCACGCCCAGGCGCTTCACCAGCGACCCTGCCGCGCGGTTGCGCACTACACACTCCACCGGCACCATTTCCAGCTTTTTGACCAGCGCTTCGTTGTCCGACAGCAGCGCTTCCATCTGGGTAGGGATGCCCGCTTCCGCCAGCTTGCTCATGATAAAGTGATTAAATTTATTGTTAATCATTCCTTTGCGGTCAAACTGTTCGATGCGCTCACCGTCCAGGGCTGATGTATCGTTGCGGAATTCGAGTATCAGCAGATCCGGATTTTCGGTGCTGTAAACGGTTTTCGCTTTGCCGCGATACAACTCAGCTTGCTTTTTCATCTCTTTACTCCAAACGTGAAATGCCCGGTGCTTTGCGCCTGCGAACAGGCCGAAACCGGTCGGGTATGAACTGTTGCGTCCATTGTATGATCGGACGCGAAAAAACCGAAGCAATCGATTACGCGGCAGCAAATAAAAAAGGCCGACGCGCGTCGGCCTTTCGATTATTTGTTAAATGCCGCTTGGAACACGGCGACCAGCGCATCGTTTTGCGACTGGGTCAGCGCATGGCCTTTTGGATCCAGGAACTGCAGGCTGCTGCGGTTATCCAGATCGCCGACCTGTAGCTTATAGTTGCCGTCGGTCAGCTCAGGATCTTTCGCGCCAATGCTGTCCCAGGTCTCGCTGGACGGGGCGCTGTAGGTCACGTTCAGGCTGCCCTGCGGACGGTTGCGGTCGGTGATCTTCATGCCCACGCGCTCCAGCGCGGTCGGCAGACGCTCCCAGACCAGGTTAAACGGCGCGCGCACCACCAGCGTAGGCAGGCCGGTATCGTCCGCGCCGCTCTGCACGTTGATTTGCGCAGTGCTGCCTTTAACCGCCGCGTCGTCGCGAGTCGTGGCGATTTTATCCAGGCCAGCGCTCAGCTCGTTCAGCATCTGCGCGGTGTAGCGCTGCAGCTGGACGGGTGAAGTAACGGCTTTACCTTCCTGCTCCAGCTCCAGCAGCTTCACGCTCAGCGCCTGCTGATAGCCCTGCTGCTGCACGGCTATCTGGTAGCGGCCGCGATACTGATGATCTTCATCAGCGCGGTTCCACTGCACCCAGTCGGTGGTCAGCGTCTGGCTGCCGTCGGTGCGGCTGGCAATCGGATAGTTGCGCGTCTGCACTACCGTCACAACCTGCGGCCACAGCGCGCCGCTGGCGTTATCGACCAGCAGCACGCCGGAGTTGCCGGCAAACTGAGTGCGGGCGCCGTTGATCAGCGCCAGCGGCTGGGCCGGTGGACGGATATCCAGCTGCTTGCCGACGGCGCCTTTCGCGCTGGCGGAAGGGATATCAAAATCACCGTTTTGCAGCGGCAGGATCATTCCTGCTGGCGCGTGCAGCTCGTTGATATCCGCAGCTTTGAGGTAAGATTCGTCGCCGCTGACCTGGCGCTTGTAGCGCTGATCGCTCGAACATGCCGCCAGCAACATCACCAGCGACAGGCCAACCACTTTTGCGATTGCCGACTTTTGTACTGAGTAAGCCATTACTTCTCCCTAAATTTACAGCAGGCCTGCGTCTTTCAGTGCCTGCTCAACAACCGGACGACCGGCATCAGTCATCGGCGTCATTGGTAGACGCAGCGTATCGGTTGCAATTAATCCTAATTTTTTAGCAGCCCATTTTACCGGGACAGGATTAGGCTCAATAAATAGCTTCTGATGCAGAGGCATCAGACGCTGGTTAAGGCGGCGCGCTTCCCGGAAGTTGCCCTGCTGCGCAAGCGCGCAGAGCTCCGCCATTTCGCGCGCGGCGATGTTGGCCGTTACGGAGATAACGCCCCTGCCGCCCAGCTGCATAAAGTCGAGGGCAGAAAGGTCGTCGCCGCTGACCAGCACGAAATCGTCATCGACCAGCTCTTGGATCTGGCTAACCCGCGATAAGTTCCCGGTCGCCTCTTTGATTCCGATAATATTTTTGATCTTCGCCAGACGGCCTACGGTTTCCGGCAGCATATCGCAACCGGTACGCGACGGCACATTGTAGAGCATTTGAGGAAGATCGGTGCTTTCGGCGATGGCTTTAAAGTGCTGGTACAACCCTTCCTGGGTTGGACGATTGTAGTATGGGGTGACGGTAAGGCAGCCTACCACGCCGCTGTTTTCAAAACGATGCGTCAGCGCGATGCCTTCTGCCGTGGCGTTGGCGCCGGTACCGGCAATGATGGGAATGCGCCCGTCGGCCAGCTCCAGCGTCAGCATGACCACGTCGCCATGCTCGTCGTGGCTTAATGTTGCCGATTCGCCCGTTGTTCCTACGGAGACAATTGCCGCTGTTCCGCTGGCAACATGATAATCAATCAGTTTTTTCAGACTTGCGCGACAGACGGACCCTTTGTCGTCCATCGGCGTAACGAGCGCAACAATACTTCCCGTAAACATTAGCCATCCCCTCCACAAACAAGTGCTTCATGGTACGTTTGACGGCCCACGAAAAGCAAGCGGGCAAGCCTGCCAGGCCCCTTGGCACAGGGTATTTTTTATGTTTACCTAAGAGTTATCACAATTGCTAATCACTGAGACGTACAGGAAGCATTATTTTGCCGCAGTCAGAGCAACATCACCTGGTTATTACCGCCGTGGGCGTCGACCGACCGGGGATTGTTAATACCATTACCCGCCACGTCAGCAGCTGCGATTGCAATATCGAAGACAGCCGCCTGGCCATATTGGGTGATGAATTCACTTTTATTATGCTGCTTTCAGGAAGCTGGAACGCTATCGCGCTGATTGAATCGACGCTGCCGCTGAAAGGCGCCGAGCTGGAGCTGCTGATCGTGATGAAGCGCACCACCTTTCGCGAAAGGCCGCCTATGCCCGCTACCGTCTGGGTGCAGATTGAAGTCACCGACTCCGCGCATATTATCGAACGCTTTACCGATCTCTTTGATTCCCATCAGATGCATATTGCTGAACTGGTCTCACGCACGCAACCTGCGGCAGAAAATCAGCCGCCCTTGCTCTATATTCAAATTACCGCGCACAGTCCTGCCAGCCAGGATGCTGCCATTATTGAGCAGGCGTTTAACAGCCTCTGTACAGAGTTAAGTGCACAAGGCACTATTAGCGTCGTCCAGTATCCACAGCATGATGAAAAAACGGAGAATAGTGATGAATCCACTGAAAGCCGGCGATCCCGCACCCGTCTTTAGCTTGCCCGACCAGGATGGCGAGCAGGTAAACCTGACCGACTTCCAGGGACAGCGCGTTCTGGTCTATTTTTACCCAAAAGCCATGACGCCGGGCTGCACCGTACAGGCGTGCGGTCTGCGCGACAGCATGGACGAGCTGAAAAAAGCGGGCGTGGAAGTGCTGGGCATCAGCACCGATAAACCGGAAAAACTCTCGCGTTTTGTCGAGAAGGAGCTGCTGAACTTCACGCTGCTGTCGGATGAAAATCATCGGGTTTGCGAGCAGTTCGGCATCTGGGGCGAGAAAACCTTTATGGGCAAAACCTATGACGGCATCCACCGCATCAGCTTCCTGATTGGTACCGACGGCAAAATCGAAAAAGTGTTTGATGATTTCAAAACCAGCAACCACCACGATATCGTGATGGACTATTTGCAATCGGCTCAGGCCTGACTGACAAAAAACCCCGCTTATGCGGGGTTTTATCGTAATAAAACTGTCGTTTACATCTTTGCTTATTTACTCAACTTTTTTAAGCCTGCAGTCGGATTACGCGCGGCTCTTTTTAAACCTGGCAGGCGAGCGGAAGACACCCTGAACACCGTAATATTCTTATCTGCATCTTCAAGAATTTGTACAGAGGCACCTTTATAAGCCAGCGTGTAAATTTTCCCCTCAACCGGTAGCGCAGCCTGTTTCATAAACTTCGGATTTAACTTTTTGGCGCGCTGCCTGGCTCCGAAAGAGGCTCTTCTGTAAAACGCACTGGAATAGGCTTCTGCCAGGTGCTTTTCGCGATCGGTAAGTTCTTTAATGCTTGCCTGCAAAAACTTTTCCGAGGTTAGTTCTTTTGCGCTTTCATACTGATCAATAGCATCTAGCTGAAGCCGAGTGGAACGCTCGGCCACCTTCGTCATCATCTGTTCGACCTCGGGTGATACGCGATCGGCAAACAGATCCAAGGGATCGATTTTATCTTTAACCATCGTCTGCGCCATGTTAGCCCCCTTCGTTCATTTGCTGCTGCTGATTAATCATACCACAAAATCCTCTAAATCTTCCCTGCTGTACATCATTGGCGCTATCATGTCCAGCATGGTCACGTTAGCGTTTTGAGTAACTTTTTTATATAAAATCAGGTCCCTGATCGGTTTATCACGCTCTTCCAGATCTACCCATTTATGCAATATCGTAAGTCGAACATTTTTCGCGGATTCATGTTGCAATAACTTGACTAATACTTCCCGAACAAGGAATACATTACGCTTAAAAGTCTCAGGTAAAATTTTTCGCGTGCGGGTTTTTACAAATCGCCATGCTATGTATGGGTCTAAAGACACATGATAAACCATTATTTTATAGCCAAAGCCCGATGCCTTAAGAAGATTCCTCATGGCCACGTCAAAATTAATAAGATTTGTGTCTAATATGATGTTGAGCTTATTTTTTACCGCATTTTCATAAACATGACTCAACAGAGCAGTACAAGCCCCCTGAAAAAGATGTGAATTATCACCGTTGTATTCTTTAAATAAAGGGCGATAACTATCCGGGTCTATGCTGTTTATGTTTCTTAATTCTTACATAAGCTCTTGTACTACTTCTGTTTTCCCCGCCCCAGGCGCTCCCGACATCATAATCAAGACAGGCTTTTCATTCGCTACAATATCTTTTGAGAAGTCCAAATAAACAGCTTTTTTTAGCGTTTTTGCCTCCGCTTTTGCTCGGTTTGCTATGGCTACTTCTTCAGCATTTAGCTCCATCTGGTTTGCTCCGACCTCAAAAGAAAAGCGTGTAGTAAAAGTTGCTCACTAATCCAGCACGTACGTTGTAAATTACACAACTGCTGATATTTAAATCAATCTTTTTTATTATAAGCGTCGCCATATTCATCAGGCCAGGCATGAAGCACCGCTTTCACCAGCGAGGCCAGCGGAATAGCGAAAAATACGCCCCAGAAGCCCCACAGGCCGCCAAAGATAACCACCGACAGAATAATTACCAGCGGATGCAGATTCACCGCTTCGGAAAACAGCACCGGCACCAGAATATTGCCGTCCAGCCCCTGAATAATCAGATAAACGATAATCATCGTCCAGAAATCGCCGCCCAACCCCCACTGCGCCAGGCCTACGCCAATAACCGGCACGGTCACGGCCAGCGCGCCTATGTAAGGGATCAGTACCGACACGCCAACCAGCACCGCCAGCAGCAGCGCGTAGTTCATGCCGATAGCCAGAAAACCGATCCAGCTCGCCACGCCGACCACCACCATTTCCAGCACTTTGCCGCGAATATAGTTGGAAACCTGCTGATTCATCTCCAGCCAGACCTGTCCGGCCAGGCCGCGATTACGCGGTAAAATGCGGCCGATCGCCGCCAGCATCTGCTCTTTATCCTTAAGCAGGAAGAACACCATCAGAGGCACCAGCACCAGGTAAATCGCCAGCGTCATCAGGCCCACCAGCGAAGCCAGAGAATAGCGCAGCAGCTGATCGCCGATACCGCTCAGCCTGGCGCGCAGGTTTTCCACCACGATATCGACCAGCCCGACATCTATCAGCGCCGGGAAACGCTCCGGCAGACGCGTGGCAAAGTGATACAGGCTGGTTAGCATCGTAGGCAGCTCGTGCGCTAAATTGATGCCCTGTTGCCAGGCGACGGGCGCCACGACCAGGATCAGCACCAGCACAATAGTGGCGAAGAAAATCAGTACGATAGTAGTGGCCCAGGCGCGCGAGCAGCCAAGCCGTTCCAGACGTACCGTCGGCCACTCCAGCAGATAAGCAACAACCAGCGCCACCAGCAGCGGCGCCAGCAGGCCGTTAAAGAAGAAAAGGATGCCGAAAGCGGCAAGCAGTATCGCCAGCAGCGCGATAGCCTGGGGATCGCTAAAGCGCCGGCGATACCACTGTAGTAGAAGATCCAGCATGGAAAAGTCCTGGCTTACTGAAGGAAGCCGCAGAGTCTACCTGAAAAAATGGCTGGCCGCGCGGCTTCCAGCGCAGGCCTCAGCCATACTGACGGTAAATCTCCTGCGCCGTTTCCTGCCATTGCCCGCTCACCACCACGCGGTTGCGTCCGGCATGTTTGGCGCTGTAGAGGGCGTCGTCCGCCTGTTTAAATACCTGCTCCAGCGGCATCTCGTCCGCATTCCACAGCGCTACGCCAATCGACAGCGTCACGCATCCCACCGGGGCCAGCGCCAGCTGTTCAATTTTTTTACGCACGCGCTCGGCAATTACCGCCGCCATTTCCCGGTCCGCGCCCGGCAGGATCATCAAAAACTCTTCGCCGCCGTTGCGGCATACCACATCGGTCTGGCGCGAGCTTTTGCTCAGCTCCTGCGCCACGCTTTTAATCACGCTGTCGCCCACGTCGTGGCCCCAGCCGTCGTTGACGCGTTTAAAGTGATCGATATCCAGCGCCAGCACGGCAAAAGGCTGGCGCGTGGCGTAAAAATACTCCAGCACGGCGTGCAGGCCGCGACGGTTCAGCAAGGAGGTCATAGGATCGGTCTGCACCTCAAACTTCAGGCGACCAATTTTATCCTGCAGCAGGCCGAGGCCGGTGAGCATTGCCCGCTTGATCTGCGCCGCTTCGTAATACCAGGAGCGGATGGCGCCAATCTCCGTAGACGCGCCGGGCGCATCCATCTGGCTGGCGTTGTCCGCCAGCTGCCCCAGCGGCCGCGCGATCAGCCAGGCAAACAGCCAGGCTAACGCCAGCGTCAACAGCGCCAGCGGAACGGCGCGCTGCACCACCTGCAGCATCATGCTGGTAAGCGGCGTCAGCGTGGTGGGCGTCGGCTTCATCGCCACAATCATCCAGCCGGGCGTGGCAACCATTGCGTAGCCCGCCAGCATCGGCTCGCCGTTTTGCTTCGACACCTGCTGAGAGCCGTTATCCTGTTTCATCTCGTCGCTAATCAGCGGCGCGATTTTCTGCCCGATTAACGTGCCGTTTTGGTGATACAGCACGCGGTTGCCGCTGTCGACCACGTAAAGAGAAGAGCCGTCACGGTAGAACTGCTCGCCCAGTAGCTCGTTGAGAATACTCTTTTTCTTCAGGTAGATGGTGCCGCCAACAAAACCCAGATAGACGCCGTTGGGCGACCAGATAGGATAGGAGACGAACACCATTAAATTATTGGCGACCGACAGCGAAGGCTGGCTGACCAGCGGTTTACGCTCTTTCAGCGCCTGTCGGGTAACCGGCGTGGTCAGATGCACGCCTTTGAGCATCAGCGAGTCGGGAGAGATGGCTTTTACCCAGCCGTTGGCATCGACAATCACCGCCGAGTTAAAACTGTTGGTCTGCTCGCGCAGGCGCATGACTTCACGCTGCATCAGCGCGTCATCATTGCCGCCCTGTCCCAGCGTTTTGGCACTGAAAGCCAGCTGCGATTCCGCCAGCTGAAAAAACATTTCCGTGGTAGAGGCGAGCTTGGTCGCATAAACCCGGTTGGATTCCAGCGTATTTTCGATCAGCACTTCCCGCTGCACTTGCCGGGTGGCGTACAGAGAGTTGGCCAACGTGATGGCAATGCTGGCGAAGGCCAGCAGCATAATCAGCGTGCGCAAATCCAGCTTCAGACGAGGAAGCCTCATAGATTAGCCCCGAGGAAACATTTCATAGATGTCGCTTCTTTTTTTTAATTTGGTTTGGTAACGCGTCATGCCCTGGTGAAGCATGGAGTCATACAAGGAGTATCGTCAGCATTAGGAATAATCTTAGAGATTTTAACTCAATTTTTTGCAGATGGGCAGAGGTAACTGATAAGAAGGCGAATTCAGGCGACAGCGGGGGTAGCGTCCCGCACCGATAACGGGCGGGACAAAGATGGCTACATAGCGAGGAAAGCGTAACCCTGGTTTTCCAGCGTGGCGACCGTGGTCGGGCTGGAAAGTGCATGGGTAACGGAGGTATCAATCCACTCATGCTTAAAGTGATGGAAAGCCACTGACTGATCGCAGACGGAGACGTCCACGCCTTTAGCGCGCAGTTCGCTAATCAGCTTCAGATTAGGGTTATCCACGCCGAAGACTTTTTTATATTCCGCGTTATTTAACATTGCTGGCGTACCGTCGCCGGTCACCGAGACCACAAATTTAAGCTGCTCCTGCGGCACCCCGGAAGCAATATATAAATTCACCACGCGGGCAACGCGCTCCAGGCCAAGGTTAGGGACTTTAGGGCCATTTTCCGCTTTGGTTATCTGGAACACGACTTTATTGCTGTCGCCCACGGCCGGCTTATAAGCCGCATCCGCCTCATAATGAATTTTGCCGTAGCCATCGATAGCCGGCGTGCTCCAGAAGCCGTCAGGATCGTTATCCTGAACGCCGAAGTGCTGGCTGATTTTCTCTGCAATAGCCGGGGCGGAAGAGAAGCTGGCGCCAATAAAACCGGCCACGGCAGCGATTAAAACGTAAGACACAACAGGACGCATAGTATGCTCTCCAGAAAGCGTAACGAATCGGAAACGGAACAGAGGGAAGTGAAGTTATCGTGTAAATCTGACGCAAAGATTGAGTAAATTATTTCTTGCTGTAAATAAGCGCTACTCTGCTTTTATAAGTGCGGCACTGCTCGTCGGTTTTATTTATCTGTTTTATTTAAAAGCGAGATATATTTTTAATCAGAAAAAAGTGCCAGCGTATAAAAGCATTTCCTCCTCAACGCTTTTTATTATTCCTGCTGAGTCAGCCATGGTTCTTTGGCTAAGCAAAAAATTCTGATAAAGCCTGGAGCGGGATTATAAAGATAAACGCAAGGAAGGCCTGTGCAAGAGACGGCGAGAAGGATCGGTTTACAGCCATTTTTAGGAGTAAACCTAAACAATTTTCGTGCCATATTCAATTTTACTGAATAAATTTACCTGAATTTACTTAATAATCCGCTTTCCTGCCCCTGTGTGCCAGCAGGGCCTACGTTCAGTTTTTTTCGCTGACTTTAAGGTATGCTCGTCCGGCCCGGTATTTATTCATGCTTAGCGGCGTTTCCTTCCTTATCACCTCTGGTTAAGATAGCCGCTGAAGAGCGCCGTCCTGCAGAACCGTTAATCCTTCTGCCGGGCAATTGAGGACGTTATCAGAATAGGATTTTGCATGATTAACCGACTGAAAAGGTGCGCGCTGGCGTCGCTGATCCTGCTGCCCACGATAGCCGCGCAGCCTGCCAGGGCCGACATCAGCGATACTTTGCCGGATATCGGCACCACCGCAGGCAATACGCTTTCCGTTCATCAGGAACTGGCGATGGGGGATTTCTATGTTCGCCAGCTGCGGGCCAGCGCGCCGCTGATCAACGATCCCCTGCTCAATGACTATATCAACCAGCTGGGCCAGCGGCTGGTGGCGCACGCCTGGTCGGTCAAGACGCCGTTCCACTTTTTCCTGGTCAGCAATGACGAGCTGAACGCCTTTGCCTTTTTCGGCGGCAACGTGGTGCTGCATTCCGCCCTGTTCCGCTATACCGAAAACGAAAGCCAGCTGGCCTCGGTGCTGGCACACGAAATTTCTCACGTTACCCAGCGTCACCTGGCGCGCGCGATGGAAGAGCAGCAGCGTAACGCGCCGCTGACCTGGGTGGGCGCGCTTGGCTCCATTCTGCTGGCGATGGCAAACCCGCAGGCCGGGATGGCGGCGTTAAGCGGCACGCTGGCGGGCGCGCAGCAGGGCGTGATCAGCTTTACCCAGCAGAACGAGCAGGAGGCTGACCGTATCGGCATTCAGGTCTTGCAGCGCGCGGGGTTCGATCCCCAGGCGATGCCCAACTTTCTGCAAAAGCTGTCCGACCAGTCCCGCTTCGCCTCTAAGCCGCCGGAAATTTTGCTGACCCATCCCCTGCCCGACAGCCGCCTGGCCGATGCCCGCAACCGCGCCAACCAGATGAAGCCCGTCGTGGTGCAGTCGTCACAGGATTTCTATATGGCGAAAGTGCGCGTGCTGGGCATGTACGCGACGGGAAAAAACCAGCTTGGTGACGATCTGCTGGAAACATTGAGTAAAGGCAACACGCGCGAGCAGACCGCCGCGCAGTACGGCAAGGCCGTTCAGTTCCTGCAGGCGAAAAGCTATGACAACGCCCGACGCATTATCGCGCCGCTGCTGGCCGCTCAGCCGAATAACGTCTGGTATCTGGATCTGATGACCGATATTGATATCGGCCTGAAGCAGCCGCAGCGCGCTATCGCCCTGCTGGAAAAAGCCAAAGCATCCAGCCCGGTGGTACAGCTCAACCTGGCTAACGCTTACGTCGAGGCGAAGCAGCCCGCCAGCGCCAGCAAAATCCTTTATCGCTATACCTGGACGCATAAAGACGATCCCAACGGCTGGGATCTGCTGGCGCAGGCGTCGTCCGCTCAGGGGCTGACGGATGAAGAAGAGGCGGCGCGGGCGGAAAGCCTGGCGCTGAACGGCCAGCTGGATCAGGCGATCCGCAGCCTGAGCGACGCCAGCGCCGCCGTGCCGCTGGGCAGCCTCAAGCAGGCCCGCTACGATGCCCGTATCGATCAGCTGCGCTATTTACAGCAGCGTTTCCGTCAGTATCAGAAAAGGTAAGCGAATGATGTCGAACGTTGAGATTTACCATAACCCACGCTGCTCCAAAAGCCGCGAAACGCTGGCGCTGTTGCAAAGTAAAGGGATTGAACCGGAAGTCGTGCTCTATCTGAAAAATCCGCCGACTGTCGCCACGCTGGAAAGACTGCTCCTTCAGGCGGGCTTCAGCTCTGCGCGCAAGCTGATGCGCAGCAAAGAGGCGCGCTATCAGGCGCTGAACCTGGACGATCCCACGCTTAGCGAAGCGGATTTGCTGGCGGCAATGGTCGCTTATCCGGAGCTGATTGAGCGCCCGATCGTGGTGGCTAACGGCAAGGCGCGGCTGGGCAGGCCGCCGGAGCAGGTGCTGGCTATCCTTTAAAGATCCAGCGCCTCTTTCACGAAGGGAATGGTCAGCTTGCGCTGGGCGCTGATCGAGGCGCGATCCAGCTTGTCCAGCGTCATAAACAGCGTGCGCATTTCCCGATCCAGCCTTTTTAGCAGAAAGCGGCCGACATCTTCTGGCAGTTCAAAACCGCGCAGCCGCGCCCGCAGCTGGAGCGCCTGAAGCTTGTCGTCATCCGACAGCGGCTGCAAACGATAGATTTGTCCCCAGTCCAGACGGGAAGCGAGATCGGGCAGCTTCAGGTTCAGCTGGCGCGGCGGGCGATCGCCGGTGATCAGCAGACGGGTGCGGCCCGTTTCCAGAATACGGTTATAGAGATCGAAAATCGCCATTTCCCAGGGTTCGTCGCCGGCGATGCACTCGATGTTGTCGATGCAGATCAGCGCCAGCTGTTCCATACCGTCTAGTACTTCAGGCACGAACCAGGTACGCTTGTCGAGCGGCACGTAGCCCACGGCTTCGCCACGCGCGGAGAGTTCCGCACAGGCCGCGTGGAGCAGATGGCTGCGCCCGCCGCCTTCACGCGACCAGAAATAGAGATAGCTGCCGTGCTCCTGCTGTAACGCCCCTTGCAGCGCGGCGATCAGCGACGGGTTATCCCCCGGCCAGAAGCTGGCGAAGGTTTCATCATCGGGCAAATAGAGCGGCAGTGAGAGCTGTGCCGGAGTGTTCAGAAGCACCTCAGTAATGGGTCGAAATCCGGCGGCAGTTTATCACAGTTCTTTAAGGATTATGAAACGGGCAGCGCCGCTGCCCGTCAGATCTTTACTCGCGATCCTGCGGATCCAGAATGACCTCTTCCGGGCGGATCAGCGTAATCAGCCGGAAGATCAGGCTCAGCCCGATGCCGACGATAGTCGCCAGCGCCATGCCTTTCAGCTCTGCCGCGCCAATATGCACCGTGGCGCCGCTGACGCCGATGATCAGGATCACCGAGGTCAGGATCAGGTTCTGCGCCTTGTTGTAATCCACTTTGGATTCAATCAGCACGCGGATACCGGAAGCGCCAATCACGCCGTACAGCAGCAGCGACACGCCGCCCATCACCGGCACCGGCACCGCCTGGATCGCGGCGGCCAGCTTGCCAACGCAGGAAAGCAGAATGGCAAGAATAGCCGCGCCGCCAATCACCCAGGTGCTGTAAACGCGGGTAATTGCCATCACGCCAATATTTTCGCCATAGGTGGTGTTAGGCGTAGAGCCGAACAGGCCGGAAAAAATCGTCGAGACGCCGTTGGCAAACATCGAGCGATGCAGGCCGGGATCTTTCAGCAGGTCTTTTTTAACGATGTTCGCCGTAACCACCAGATGCCCGACATGCTCGGCGATCACCACCAGCGCCGCAGGCAGAATGGTCAGCATTGCCGCCCACTCGAAGCGCGGCGTGTAGAAGGTCGGCAGCGCAAACCACGGTGCCGCTTCAACCGATGACCAGTTTACGATGCCCATAAACCAGGAAAGCGCATAGCCGACCAGCACGCCGATCAGGATAGGGATAATCGCCAGAAAGCCGCGGAACAGCACCGAGCCGAAAACGGTCACCGCCAGCGTCACCATGGAAATCAGAATGGTTTTGCCGTCGACCGCCGCGCCGTTAGCCGGCAGCAAACCGGCCATATTCGCCGCCACGCTGGCCAGCTCCAGCCCGATGACCGCCACGATAGCGCCCATCGCAGCCGGTGGAAACATCACGTCCAGCCAGCCCGTTCCGGCTTTTTTTACAATTAGCGCCACCAGGCAGAACAGCACGCCGCAAAGGATAAAGCCGCCCAGCGCCACCTCGTAGCCCAGCGGCAGCAGCAGCAGCACCGGCGAAATAAAGGCAAAGCTGGAGCCCAGATAGGCCGGGATTTTCCCTTTACAGATAAAAAGGTACAGCAGCGTGCCGATGCCGTTAAACAGCAGCACGGTGGCCGGATTGATATGAAACAGGATAGGCACCAGCACCGTCGCGCCAAACATGGCGAACAGATGCTGGAAGCTGAGTGGGATGGTTTGCAGCAGCGGTGGCCGCTCGCTTACGCCGATAGCGCGACGCGTCATGGTGAGTTACCCCTTATTTTTCACAATAAAAAACCGACTCTCTGGTCGGCTTGATCGCTGGCAGTCATGATAAAACGCGGGTTGCAGGCCGATGCCCGGCGCGGCCGTTGGGCAACGCGCGGCGATGCCGGACGCTGTCCGGCCCCGGACGGGCGGATAAAAGGCCTGCGGCTTTATCATTTCGTACCGAAGATCTTGTCGCCCGCGTCGCCAAGGCCCGGAATGATATAGCCTTTTTCGTTCAGTCCCTGATCGACGGAGGCGGTATACAGCTCCACGTCCGGATGCGCTTTTTCCAGCGCCGCGATGCCTTCCGGCGCGGCAACCAGCACCAGCACTTTAATACTGCTGCAGCCCGCTTTCTTCAGCAGGTCGATAGTGGCGATCATCGAGCCGCCGGTCGCCAGCATAGGGTCAACCACCAGCGCCATGCGCTCTTCGATATTGGAAACCAGCTTTTGAAAATAAGGCACCGGCTCCAGCGTCTCTTCGTCGCGATACACGCCCACGACGCTGATGCGCGCGCTGGGCACGTGCTCCAGCACGCCTTCCATCATGCCCAGGCCGGCACGCAGGATAGGCACAACGGTAATTTTTTTGCCTTTGATCTGGTCGATTTCCACCGGGCCGTTCCAGCCTTCGATAGTGACCTTTTCCGTTTCTAAATCCGATGTGGCTTCATAAGTCAGCAGACTTCCCACCTCCGAGGCGAGTTCACGAAAACGTTTGGTGCTGACGTCCTGTTCACGCATCAGACCCAGTTTATGTTTGACCAGCGGGTGTTTGACTTCCACGATCTTCATTGTTTTACTCCCGGAGTGTATGGCTGCAAAAAAAAATCGCGAGATTATAGCGCCATTTAGCAGCCAGTACCTATTACTTAATCCGACTTCTGCCGGATCCCTGCCATCCCCTTAAGGATTAGCGCAAAGTGAGCGCGGCGCAATGGTGGCGAAGATGAGGCTCGCAAACGTTTGCCTGCGCTGTTAGAATTGCCGCGCTTTATTACCAACCACCAACCGCAAACCGCGTGGGGATTTCGCAGTGACCGACAAAACCTCTCTCAGCTATAAAGACGCCGGTGTAGATATCGATGCTGGCAATGCTTTAGTCGACCGTATCAAAGGCGTAGTGAAAAAGACTCGTCGCCCGGAAGTGATGGGCGGACTGGGCGGTTTCGGTGCGCTTTGTGCGCTGCCGCAAAAATACCGTGAACCGGTTCTGGTTTCCGGCACTGACGGCGTCGGCACCAAGCTGCGTCTGGCCATGGACCTGAAGCGCCACGATGCCATCGGTATCGACCTGGTTGCGATGTGCGTGAACGATTTGGTGGTCCAGGGCGCCGAGCCGCTGTTCTTCCTTGATTACTACGCCACCGGTAAGCTGGATGTGGAGACGGCCGCCAGCGTGATTACCGGTATTGCAGAAGGCTGCTTACAGTCCGGCTGCGCGCTGGTCGGCGGCGAAACGGCTGAAATGCCCGGCATGTATCACGGCGAAGATTACGACGTGGCGGGCTTCTGCGTTGGCGTGGTGGAAAAGTCGGAAATTATCGACGGCAGCAAAGTCAAAGACGGCGACGTGCTGATTGCGCTGGGTTCAAGCGGCCCGCACTCCAACGGCTATTCGCTGGTGCGCAAAATTCTGGCGTTCAGCAATACCGACCCGGAAACCACCCTGCTTGAAGGCAAGCCGCTGGCGGATCATCTGCTGGAGCCAACCCGCATTTACGTTAAAAATATTCTCAGCCTGATTGAGCAGGTTGACGTCCACGCTATCGCCCACCTGACCGGCGGCGGCTTCTGGGAAAACATCCCGCGCGTGCTGCCGGACAACACCCAGGCGGTGCTGTCGGAGTCAAGCTGGCAGTGGCCTGCCGTGTTCGGCTGGATGCAGGAAGCGGGCAACGTCAGCCGCTTTGAAATGTATCGCACCTTTAACTGCGGCGTCGGCATGGTGATTGCGCTGGACGCCAGCGAAGCGGATAAAGCGGTAGAGCTGATGACCGCCGCCGGCGAAAAAGCCTGGAAGATTGGCGTGATTAAAGCCTCCGATGCCGAAGAGCGCGTGGTGATTAACGCATGAAGCGGCTCGTCGTGCTGGTTTCCGGCCAGGGGAGCAATCTCCAGGCCATTCTGGACGCCTGCCGGCAGGGACGGATCCACGGCAGCGTTGCTGCCGTGTTCAGCAACAAAGCCGACGCTTACGGCCTGACGCGCGCGCGCGAGGCGGGCGTGCCCGCTCATGCGCTGGCGGCCGCGCAGTTTGCCGATCGCGACGCCTTCGATCGCCAGCTGATGCTGGAAATTGACGCCTACGCGCCCGACCTGGTGATCCTGGCAGGCTATATGCGTATTCTGAGTGCGGATTTCGTGGCGCGCTACGCGGGCAGGATGCTGAATATCCACCCTTCCCTGCTGCCGAAATATCCTGGCCTGCACACGCATCGCCAGGCGATTGAAAACGGCGACGAAGAGCACGGCACCTCGGTGCATTTCGTTACCGAAGAGCTGGACGGTGGCCCGGTGATCCTTCAGGCCAAAGTACCGGTTTTTTCCGGAGATACGATCGATGAGGTCGCGGCGCGCGTGCAGCATCAGGAGCACGCTATTTATCCGCTGGTGGTCGGCTGGTTTGCGGATGGCCGCCTGAAAATGCAGGACGGCGCGGCCTGGCTGGACGGCGAGCAACTGCCGCCGGAAGGCTACGCCTGGGGCTAAAAGGGAAACCGGCGTTTCCCTTTTTTATTCAGCCATAGCGTCCCGTAATATAATCCTCTGTGCGTCGCTGGCGCGGCGCGGTAAAAATCCTGTCCGTTTCGTCAAACTCCACCACGCTGCCGTGATGCATAAACGCGGTATAGTCGGATACGCGCGCGGCCTGCTGCATATTATGCGTGACCAGCACCAGCGTGAAATGCTGTTTCAGCGTGCTCATCAGTTCTTCAATCACCAGCGTGGAGATCGGATCGAGCGCCGAGGTCGGCTCGTCCAGCAGCAAAATTTCCGGTTCGATGGCGATGGCTCTGGCGATCACCAGCCGCTGCTGCTGGCCGCTGGAGAGCGTTAAGGCATTCTGCCAGAGGTTGTTTTTTACCTCTGACCAGAGCGCCGCCGCGCGCAGCGCGCTTTCCACCGCCTCGTCCAGCACGCGCCTGTCGCGTACGCCCTGAAGACGCAGCCCGTACACCACGTTTTCATAGATGGTTTTGGGGAACGGGTTTGGCCGCTGAAAAACCATGCCGACTCTTCTGCGCAGCGCCGCGAGATCCTCATTGCCGCCCAGAATCGACTGCTGCTGCAGGCGGATATCGCCCGTAACGCGACAGCCGTCAATCAGATCGTTCATGCGGTTAAAGCAGCGCAGCAGCGTCGATTTACCGCAGCCCGACGGGCCAATCAGCGCGGTAATGCGGTTTTTGGGCACGCGCAGATCGATTGCCTTCAGCGCCTGTTTCTCGCCATACCACAGCGAAAGGTTCTCCACCTTCAGCGCGGTGTCCTGCTCGTTTGGCATTACGCTCTTCTCCATTAATTAATCAGCGCGCGGTAGCGTTCGCGCAGCCGGTGGCGCAGCGCCATCGCCAGCAGGTTCAGCGCCAGAATAATCAGCACCAGCAGCAGCGCCGTGGCGAAAACCAGCGGCCTGTCCGCCTGCGCGTGGGGATTCTGAAACGCCAGATCGTAGATTTGGAAGCCAAGATGCATAAATTTGCGGTCAAGATGCAGATAGGGAAAAACCGCATCCACCGGCAGCTCCGGCACCATTTTCACCACGCCAACCAGCATCAGCGGCGCGGTTTCGCCTGCCGCTCGCGCCACCGCCAGGATCAGCCCGGTCAGCATCGCCGGGATCGACAGCGGCAAAACCACATGCCACAGCGTTTCCGCCTGGGTTGCGCCCAGCGCCAGCGATCCCTGCCGCAGCGTCTGCGGAATGCGCGACAGCCCCTCTTCCGTGGCGACAATCACCACCGGCAGCGTCAGCAGCGCCAGCGTCAGCGACGCCCAGAGCAGGCCCGGCGTGCCGAAAGTGGGATCGGGCAACGCGTGCGCGAAGAACAGCCGATCCAGGCTGCCGCCGACCAGCCAGACAAAAAAGCCCAGCCCGAACACGCCGTAAACGATGGAGGGCACGCCGGCAAGATTGACTACCGCGATGCGCACAAGACGCGTAAGAAAACCGTTGCCGGCATACTCATGCAGCCAGATCGCCGCCACCACGCCAAGCGGCATCACCACCACGGACATCAGCAGCACCATTAAAATCGTGCCGAAAATAGCCGGAAATACGCCATCTTCGCCCAGGCTGCCGCCGGAAGCGCCGCTGACAAAATGCCACAGCTGCGAGCCAAAATGGCGCCACTTTTCGCCGTAGCTCATGGCGTTGGGATACCAGGCCGCCAGGATCTGCGTCAGCGGAATAAGATGCTGCGATCCCGTGACGTCGCGCAGCACCAGCACGGTGCCTTCGTTCTCCTGGCTCAGTCCGGTCAGCGCCTGCGCCTGCTGGCGAAACTGCCGCTGAAGCTCGGCGCTGTCCGCCTGCCAGATGCTCTGCGCCTGCGGCGTATAGCGCTGCTCCTGCTCCAGGCGCTGCCGTTTACGATCCAGCTGCTCCATTTCGCTGTTCAGCCGCGCCAGCGCCACATGGCGAATTTTTTCTGCCTGCCGCTGGCGCTGCCGCGTCTCTTTAATCCGCTGCTGTAGCACGCGCATCATATCGGCAGCCACCAGCGGCCTTCCGTTTTCGCGCAGGCCGTCAAACCAGCCGTAGGCCATACCGCCGACGCGACGTTGCAGGGCGATAACGTTGCCTGGCCGCTCCGTCGCGATAATATCGCTGCTGAGCAGGCTGTGAAAATCACTGTCGCTGAAGTCGCGGTTGCCGGTTTTAATCAGGTAACGCGTCACGTGTTCCGGCAGATTATCCGGCAGCGGCGCGCCGCTGGCCTCGAGACGCTCGCGCGGGACGCCCTGAGAGCTGGCGATTTCACCCAGCGTCTGCGGCGCATGATCCACCGTAAACAGCGTCACTGGCTGCGGCCAGAAGTAGCGCATGGCCGACCAGCCGAGCAGCGCGATCAGCAACAGAAACGCCAACAGGCTCAGCGCCACCGCGCCGCCGGTCAGCCATCGCCAGCGATGATTGCGGCTAACGGCGCTCATCCCTGCATTTCCTGCTGGCTGAAGCGCTGACGCAACCGCTGACGCACCAGCTCCGCCAGGGTGTTGACCACCAGCGTAAAGACCAGCAGCACCAGCGCGCTCAGAAACAGCACCCGATAATGGCCGCTGCCTGCAGCGGCTTCCGGCATTTCTATCGCCACGTTAGCGGAGAGCGTGCGTACGCCCTGTAACAATCCGCCTTCCGTCACCGGCGTGTTGCCCGTTGCCATCAGCACGATCATGGTTTCTCCTATCGCCCGGCCAAAGCCGATCATCAGCGCCGCAAAAATACCGGCGGACGCGCCCGGCAGCACGACGCGCGTTAAGGTTTGCCACTGCGTCGCGCCCAGCGCCAGCGATCCCTGCCCCAGCGACGGCGGCACGCTGAAAATGGCGTCCTCGGCCAGGGTGAAGATCAGCGGCACCAGCGCAAAGCCCATCGCCACGCTGGCGATCAGCAGGTTACGCTGCTGATAGCCGCCGCACAGGCTGTCGGCCAGGCTGACGCCCAGCACGCGGTGTTCCAGCATCGGCAGCAGCCAGAGGCAGCCCAGCGTCACCAGCAGCAGTACCGGCAGTAAAATCCAGATTTCACGCCCTTCGCCGCACAGCCGCCTGCGCCATTTTTCCGGCAGCCGTTGTGAAACGTGGCTGCACAGCAGCAGCGCGGCGGCCAGCGCCAGCGGCCACAGCAGCACGCCCGCCAGGCGATCCGCCAGCTGCGGCGCCAGCCACAGCCCGGCAATCAGCCCGATCACCACGCTGGGCAGCGCGCCCATCATCTCTATCGCCGGTTTTACCCAGCGACGCAGCGCGGGCGCCATAAACCAGGCCGTATACATAGCGGCGGCCAGCGCCAGCGGCGTGGCGAACAGCATCGCCAGTCCCGCCGCCTTCAGCGTGCCGACCACCATTGGCACCAGGCTGAACTTGCCCTGGTAATCGTCGTTGGCCGACGTGGACTGCCAGACGTAGTCCGCCTGCGGATAGTGCTCATACCAGACTTTTTGCCACAGATTGCGCCAGCTGATATCCGGCCAGGGGTTGCTGAGGTGATAATGCTGCCAGCTGCCCTGTCGCTCCACCAGCAGCCCGTCGCCGCGCGGCGCAAAGGCCGCGTTCAGCACGCCGGGATCGAGCTGGCTGCGCAGCACCACGCCTTCTTGCTTGCTGGCGAACAGCTTAAATTCGCCCGCCGGGTTTAAGGTAGCGAACACGCGGCGATGCGCCTCGCTTAACAGCAAAGGCTGGTTGCTGGCGTGATGGAAAGCACGGATAGCGTTCAGATGCGGGCCGGTCGCGCTGGCGATATCAAACCACTGTGTGATGCTGTCGTGGTCAGCCATCAGCAGCGTGCTGCCCCCGCTGAGCTGGGCCAGCCGTTCCGGCTGTTGCAGTAAGGTGTGGGATTCGCGCAGCGTCAGACCGCCGTCGGTGATGCGCCAGACGCGCAGGCTGTTTTTGGCAAGGCCGTACAGCAGCCGTCCATCGGGCGAAATCATCAGCTGGCTGACGTCCGGCACGCTGACGCTGAAGCTTGCCGTCGCCTGTAGCGGCTGAAAGCGGTAAAGCGTGATCTGCGTGGCGCTGGCCTCGGCCACCAGCCAGCGGTTTTCCGCCGTCTGCGCCAGCGCAATAACCTTCGCGTCGGGATTGCCGCCCAGCGGCTGGTCGCCCAGCGGAAACTTCCAGCGCGGCTCCGCTTCGCTGAAGTCGGGCTGCACCAGCGTCAGGCCGGCGGCGCTTTTCAGCAGGACGCTGTCGTTATCCGTCGCAACGGCGACGCGGCCCTGCGCCAGCCATAGCGCAGGCACTTTCGACTGATTCATTAGCGAAAGGAATTCCGCCCTGCCCTGCGCGTCAATACGCCATCCCCACTGCTGCTGCGCGTCCATGCCCATTGCTACGGCCGGCTGGTCCTGATCCAGCGCAATGCGGCTAACGCTGCTGAGCGTCGGCGACGAAAAAAGCGGCACCACCACCCAGATCAGCCAGACGAACAGCAGCAGCATCACCAGCAGAATCGCCAGTCCGCAGGCCATCACCACGCGTCGGGTCAGCCGATCGATAAACTGCCGCCGCCGATCGTTATAATGTGCAGGAATGGGAATTGGGTTCATGCCAGTCTTCGCTATAAAATGCGCTTAAGCGCCTTATGTTGCCCGTATGTGGCTAATAAGACAATCGGGATTCGCCATAGACAGGGCTGTCATACTCTCGTCATAATGCCCCGAGACAATGCCTGGTTTTTTACAGGATCTGTGGAACGGAGTAAAAATGGGTCAGGAAAAGCTTTATATAGAGAAAGAACTAAGCTGGTTATCCTTTAATGAGCGCGTTTTACAGGAAGCGGCGGACAAATCCAATCCCCTGATTGAACGGATGCGGTTTTTGGGCATCTACTCCAATAATCTGGAAGAGTTTTATAAAGTCCGCTTCGCCGATCTGAAACGCCGCATTTTGATTGGGGAAGAACAGGGTTCGCCCGACACGCCGCGCCATCTGCTGAAAAAAATCCAGGCGCGCGTGCTGAAAGCCGATCAGGAATTTGACGGGTTGTATAACGATCTGCTGCTGGAAATGGCGCGCAACCAAATTTTTCTGATCAACGAACGTCAGCTCTCTCCCAATCAGCAAAGCTGGCTGCGGCACTATTTTAAACACGAGCTGCGGCAGCACATTACGCCGATCCTGGTTTATCCCGACACCGATCTGATTGAGTTTCTGAAAGACGACTACACCTATCTGGCGGTAGAGATTATTCGCGGCGAAAAGATTGACTATGCGCTGCTGGAGATCCCGTCTGATAAGGTGCCGCGCTTTGTCAACCTGCCGCCGGAAACGCCGCGCCGCCGCAAGCCGATGATCCTGCTGGATAACATTCTGCGCTACTGTCTGGGCGATATCTTCCGCGGCTTTTTTGATTACGATGCGCTGAACGCCTATTCGATGAAGATGACCCGCGATGCGGAATATGACCTGGTCACCGAAATGGAGTCCAGCCTGCTGGAGCTGATGTCTTCCAGCCTGAAGCAGCGCCTGACCGCCGAGCCGGTGCGCTTTGTCTATCAGCGCGATATGCCCGACGCGATGGTGGAGATGCTCAGCAAGAAGCTGAACATCAGCAACTATGACTCCATCGTGCCCGGCGGCCGCTACCATAACTTTAAAGACTTTATCGGCTTCCCGAACGTCGGCAAGGCCAATCTGGTCAACAAACCGCTGCCGCAGCTGCGCCACATCTGGTTTGACCGCTTCCGCAACGGCTTTGACGCCATCCGCAATCGCGACGTGCTGCTTTACTATCCTTATCACACCTTTGAGCACGTGCTGGAGCTGCTGCGCCAGGCTTCTTTCGACCCTGCCGTGCTGGCGATAAAGATCAACATTTACCGCGTGGCGAAGAATTCACGCATTATCGATGCGATGATCCACGCGGCCTATAACGGTAAAAAAGTCACCGTGGTGGTGGAGCTACAGGCGCGTTTCGACGAAGAGGCGAATATTCACTGGGCGAAACGCCTGACGGAAGCGGGCGTGCACGTGATTTTCTCCGCGCCGGGCCTGAAAATTCACGCCAAGCTGTTTTTAATTTCCCGTCGTGAAAACGGCGAGATCGTCCGCTACGCCCATATCGGCACCGGCAATTTCAACGAAAAAACGGCGCGGATTTACACCGACTACTCCTTACTGACCGCAGATGCCCGCATCACCAACGAGGTAAGACGCGTCTTTAACTTTATCGAAAATCCTTACCGTCCGGTGAGTTTCGAGCACCTGATGGTGTCGCCACAGAACTCGCGTCAGATGCTCTATCAGCTGATTGATAACGAAATAGCCAACGCGCAGAAAGGCATTCAGGCCGGCATCACGCTGAAGATCAACAATCTGGTCGATAAAGGCCTGGTGGATCGGCTTTACACCGCCTCCAGCGTCGGCGTGAAGGTTAACCTGCTGGTGCGCGGCATGTGCTCGCTGATCCCCAATCTGGAAGGCATCAGCGATAATATCCGCGTGATCAGCATTGTCGATCGCTATCTGGAGCACGATCGCGTCTATATTTTCGATAACGGCGGCGACAAAAAAGTGTTCCTCTCCTCCGCCGACTGGATGACACGCAATATCGATTACCGTATTGAAGTGGCCTGCTGCATCCTTGACCCTATTCTGAAACAGCGGGTGCTGGATATTATTGGCATCCTCTTCAGTGATACGCTTAAGGCGCGCTTCGTAGACAAAGAGCTTAGCAACCGTTACGTTCCGCGCGGCAACCGCCGTAAGGTGCGCGCGCAGCTGGCTATTTACGATTACATTAAATCTCTGGAACAACCTGACTAACCACTATGCCAATATCCCAGAAAAGTACGCCCAAACCCCAGGAATTCGCCGCCATCGACTTGGGCTCAAACAGTTTTCATATGGTGATTGCCCGCGTGGTGGACGGCGCCATGCAGGTGCTCGGCAGGTTGAAACAGCGGGTGCATCTGGCCGACGGTCTGGATCACAACAACGTGCTGGCCGAAGAGGCGATTGAACGCGGCCTGAGCTGTCTGGCGCTGTTCGCCGAGCGTTTGCAGGGCTTCAGCGCGGCCAACGTTACCATCGTCGGCACCCACACGCTGCGCCAGGCGGTGAATGCGGAAGACTTTTTACGGCGCGCGGCGGACGTCATCCCCTACCCGATTGAAGTTATTTCCGGGCAGGAAGAGGCGCGCCTGATTTTTATGGGCGTGGAGCACACCCAGCCTGAAAAAGGCCGCAAGCTGGTGATCGATATCGGCGGCGGCTCGACCGAACTGGTGATCGGTGAAGATTTCGAACCCAAACTGGTGGAAAGCCGCCGCATGGGCTGCGTCAGCTTCGCCAATCTCTATTTCCCCGGCGGCGCCATCAGCAAAGAGAATTTCCGCCGCGCGCGGCTGGCCGCCACGCAAAAGCTGGAAACGCTCTCCTGGCAGTATCGCCTGCACGGCTGGCAGTACGCGCTGGGCGCGTCCGGCACCATCAAAGCCACGGTGGAAGTGCTCCAGGCGATGGGCGAGAAAGACAAGCTGATTACGCCAGAGCGGCTGGAGAGTCTTTATGACGAGGTGATTAAGCATAAGTCTTTCGACAGCCTGAGCCTGCCGGGCCTTTCCGACGAGCGTAAGGTGGTGTTTGTGCCGGGCCTGGCGATTCTCTGCGGCGTCTTTGACGCGCTGGCTATCCGCGAGCTTCGGCTTTCCGACGGCGCGCTGCGCGAAGGCGTGCTTTATGAGATGGAGGGCCGCTTCCGCCATCAGGATATTCGCAGCCGTACCGCGCAGAGCATGGCGAACCATTACGCTATCGACAGCGACCAGGCGCGGCGCGTGCTGGACACCACCGAACAGCTCTACGTCCAGTGGCGGGATCAAAATCCTAAGCAGGCGAATCCGCAGCTGGCCGCGCTGCTGAAATGGGCGGCGATGCTGCATGAGGTGGGGCTGACCATCAACCATAGCGGCCTGCATCGCCATTCGTCCTATATCCTGCAAAACACCAATATGCCGGGCTTTAATCAGGATCAGCAAACGCTGCTGGCGACGCTGGTACGCTGGCATCGCAAAGCGGTGAAGGTGGACGAGCTGCCGCGCCTGACGCTGTACAAGAAAAAGCAGTTTCTGCCGCTGGTGTTTCTGCTGCGGCTGGGCACGCTGCTGAACAATCAGCGCCAGGCGACTTCGACGCCCGATTCGCTGCTGCTGGAGACGGACGACGGCCACTGGACGCTGACCTTCCCCCGCGATTACTTTAGCCAGAACAATCTGGTTCAGCTCGATCTGGAACGCGAACAGAGCTACTGGAAAGAGGTGACCGGCTGGCAGCTGACGATCAAAGAGTCCGATGAATGAACCAGAAGCCCGACCATTACTACACCGAAAAGTATCAGCTTACCGCCCCGCACTCTGAAGTGGTGGCGGCCGTTAGTCAGATAGCGCCCGGCGGTCGGGCGCTCGATCTGGGCTGCGGCAGCGGGCGGAATTCGCTTTATCTCCATCTGAAGGGATTTGAGGTAACCGCCTGGGATCGCAATCCGGCGCGTCTTGAGCAAATTATTGCGGAAGAGCAGCTGAGCGGCATTCACACGGCGGTTAAAGATCTTAATAACGTGAGGTTTAACGGCGCTTACGAGCTGGTGCTCTCTACCGTGGTGATGATGTTTTTACAGCCGGAAGCCATCCCGCAGCTGATTGCCGATATGCAGGCCAGCACGGTACGGGGCGGCTATAACCTGATTGTCTCGGCGATGGACACGGAGGACTATCCGTGTTCGCTGTTCCCCTTCACGTTTAAATCCGGCGAGCTGAGCGAGTACTATCGCAAATGGCGGATCGTGAAATATAACGAGCATGTCGGCCAGCTGCACCGCACGGACGAGCACGGCAACCGCATTTCGCTGCGTTTCGCCACGCTGCTGGCGCAAAAAGAACGGGTGAAAGAGTAGCGGCTAGTCGGGCAGCCTCTGCGGAGGCGCCTCGTCCTTCTCCACCAGCGAATACAGCGGCTTTGCTTCGCCGTACAGCGCGCCCTGAAGGTAATCCACGCCCAGCTTGCGCAGCAGAGTGTCTGCCTCCTGCGTTTCCACATCCGCCGCCACAATCTGCATCTTTTTCAGCCGGGCCATAATGCAGGTTGATTCAATGATTTGATAATCCAGGCTGTTATTAAACATATTGCGGACAAACTCGCCGTTAAGCCGCAGCATATCCGCTTCGATCTGCTTTAACAGCGCGTAGCTGCCGTAGCCGTGGCCAAAGTTGCTGATAGCGACGCGGCAACCCAGATAGCGCAGCTGGTCGATGGCCCGATAGCCACCGCCGTGCGGCGTCAGCATCGGCGACTCTTCCACGTAAAAGATCAGCTGCCACGGCTCAACGCAGTAATCCTGTAACATCGCCTGTATCTCTTTCGCCAGCCCCGGCCTGCACAGGCTAAGGGTGAAAAGCTCCGTCGCAATGCGGATCCCGGGCAGCCTTGTCCGATGCTGGTTGATAAAAGAGAGGATCTGGCGCAACCGCCAGCAGTCCAGCTCCCAGGTTAAGCCGAACTCGTTGATGACCGCATAAAACTCTGTTGCCGGTACCGGTTCGCGATGGTCGTTTTCCAAAGCAAGCCAGACCGCGTGATAGTCGTCGCCGCGCACGCCGCAAATTCTCTGCGCAATCAGCTGGAAACCGTTGGATTTTAGCGCCTGCTGGATGGTATTCAGCAGCGCGATTTTTTTGCTGATGCGGTACTGCACCGGCTGCGTCATTTTCTGCTGCAGGTTCTCCGTTATGCCGCTGGTCAGCGAGAGCTCCGCCATGCCGCTCAGCTCGCCGAGCAGCTCATAAAGATGATTGACCGGCGGCAGGACGCTGCAATAGCTGACGCCGATACCGGGATGCACCGGCAGGCCGTCCCAGCTCAGGCAGTAATCTTTCAGCCGGGCCGTGATCTTTTCAATCCGCGCCAGCTGCCCGCTCCCTTCCAGCCGCATCACTAAATCGAAGCCGGGGAGCTGATAAACGTCTTCCTCCGGCTGAAGTTCAGGCTTCAAATGGGCGGCCAGGCTGCTTTTATAATGAATACGCAGGCGCAGTCCATAGATACGGCTCAGGCGATCCAGATCGGGGATAGTCAGAAAGCAGAGCGTGGAGCCGGGGCTGTTTGCCAGCGCCAGGCTTAGCGCGCGCAGATTAGGCAGATTCATGACGGGATCGTTTAACGCCGCCGCTTTGGTTCTGGCCAGCGTGCGGCGCTGGCGCGTGGTGATAGCCGCCATCAGCAGCAGGCTAAGGCTGAACACCAGCAGGTTGGCTGAAATAACCGCCAGCTGATAAGGCCCGGTATCCGGATGAAGAAAACGATCGCGCAGCTGATAAAGCACCATCAGCAGCAGCGCCCAGAGCAGGCCGGTAAAAAGATAGCCGAAACGCATCGCTGCCCAGAGCATTAAAGGCAGCATCAGGGGCAAACCGTATTCGGTGGCCAACAGATTCTGCCGGCCAGGCGCGACCTGTAGCAGCATGGTCAACAGAAACGCCAACAGCAGCGTCCATACCACGCCTTCCGTTTTGCTGACCTCGGGTGAAAACTGCTGGCGAAGGCGAAAGATCGTCAGCCGCAGATAGCCCGGGCTGCGCAGGCTGCGGACAACCAGATAGCAGACCGGCACCATAGTGACGCAAGCCAGCAGCACGGACTGAAAATTCAGCAACGTATGCAGCGAAAACGGTTCCCAGGGGAAAATCGAGCCTTTTAGCGGCACAAGGCCTGCCGTCGCCAGCCCCTGCATCATAAAAACAAACAGCGAGGGGATAAAAAAAGCCAGCCAGAACAGCCTGTTGGGCATCAGGCGCAGCTCGCCATAGCTGACGCCCCAGCGCCGTTTCACCTGAAGCCGGTAGCCGCTCCAGCCGCTTAACAGCACCAACAGCCAGGTGGCGGCGATCGCCGCCGCAGGCCCGGGCGCATAGCGGTTAAAATAGTAGAGGCTCAGCCCTGTTGCTATCCCCGGAAAAGCCTTCCAGTCATACACCAGCAGCATCGCTATAATCATAGCCAGCGGCAGATAGATCAGATAAACGTAGCCATCCAGCATCCAAAGGCGCACCGAAAGCTGCGTGGTGAGCGGCATCAGAATAGCCGGCAGAATAAGGGCAAGCCCCCAAGGGCTTTGACGGAAGCGGTTAAGGCGGGCCGTGATGATCATGATACTCGCTGGATAACAGGGCGATCACGCCCGAACAGGATAGGCCGGAGCAGACCGGCGCTGGCGTATCCGCAATACTATGCATATTCCTCCGGCTAAAATTGATCTTCATCATTTTCAATGCTTTTCTCTGCCAGAATCTCGCTGCCGTCAGGGAAGCTGAGAGGTAAACCCGCCGCGCCGCGCGTCTGAACAAAGCCCTCTCCTTCGGGCGATCGGCATTGACCTGGCGGCCGCGCTGTGTCTAAATTGTGCAATTGCCTACGGGCTAACTTCAGGAAACTTGCGTGAACCGCGCCATGCCATTCAGAAAACAGCGTAAAACAAGCCGTATGACCCGGATCGTTTTGCTGGTCAGCTTTATTATCCTGGCAGCACGCCTGCTTTATGTGCTGCCCGGGGCTATCGAACACCATAAACAAAAACAGCAGGAAACGACGGTCTCTGCCCCCGGCGCTAAATAGCGGCCTGGCCGCCTGAAAAAGTGCAACTTATTCCGTTCATCCGCCCAAATTAAGCAATACTTACTTCTTTGTCCGCTTTTGCCAGACACAAGGGAATTTTTATGTCTGTAGCTCAGTCACATGCTCAGCAGCTTGCTGAAATCCGTAACCGTATACTTAATCTTCTGCTCAACGACAACGACCTCGTGGATACGCTGCTCCGCAAACCGCTGAAACAAAGCGAAGCCGAAGCTGCAGCGCATCAGGAGCAGGTGCAGGAGCTGAGAGACTATCTGCCGCTGCTGCACGCGGCGGATATCGCCGACCTGCTGGAAGCGCTGCCGGAAGAGGAACGCCAGGCGCTCTGGCAGCTGGTCGGTACCAACCGACGCGGCGAAGTGCTGGTCGAAGCGTCTGAAAACGTCTGGGAAAGCCTGATCGAGGAGATGAGCGATCGCGATCTGCTCCAGGCGATCGAACCGCTGGATATTGATGAACAGGTTTATCTCGCCAAGTATTTATCGCGTGATTTAACGGGCCGGCTGCTGACCTCGCTCGATCCGGCGCAGCGTTCACGCGTGCTGGAAGTGATGGATTTCGACCGCGACCGCGTCGGGCGCATCATGGATTTTAAGCTGGTTACCGTACCGGCCGACATCAAGCTTGCAACCGTACAGCGCTATCTGCGACGGAAGAAAGTGATGCCGGAAGGCACCGATAAGCTTTTTATTACCGACGAAAACAATATGCTGCTGGGCGAGCTGACGCTGATGGATATTCTGCTGAACAAGCCCGGCAAGCGGGTTTTCGAGGTGATGAACGACAGGCCGGTGACCTTTCGGCTGGATGACAAGGCTGAAGACGCGGCGGGCGCGTTTGAGCGTTACGATCTGATCTCTGCCGCCGTTATCGATGCCAAAGGCAAGCTGATGGGGCGCGTCACCATCGAAGACGTTATCGACCTGGTTAACGAGGCGAACGACAGCAATATTCGTAAGATGGGCGGCGTAAACCCTGACGAGGACGTTTTTGCCCCGGTCAGGAAAGCGGTACGCACTCGCTGGACATGGCTGGCGGTTAACCTCTGTACAGCCTTTGTCGCCTCACGCGTGATCGGCCTGTTTGAGGATACGATTTCCCAGCTGGTGGCGCTGGCGACGCTGATGCCGATTGTAGCCGGGATCGGCGGCAATACCGGCAATCAGACCATTACCATGATCGTGCGCGCGCTGGCGCTACATCAGGTCGAACCGGGTAACTTTTCGTTTTTGATCGCGCGCGAACTGGGCGTGGCATTGATTAACGGTCTTTGCTGGGGCGGTATTATGGGCGGCGTCACCTGGGCGATGTACGGCAATCCGGCGCTGGGCGGCGTCATGATGCTGGCGATGGTGCTGAATCTGCTGCTGGCGGCGCTGATGGGCGTCCTTATTCCGCTGATTATGACCAAACTAAAACGCGATCCGGCAGTCGGCTCCAGCGTTCTGATCACTGCGCTGACCGATACCGGCGGCTTTTTCATTTTCCTGGGCCTGGCGACGATTTTTTTACTGCATAAGTAACGGTATCATCCGGGGCGCGCGCACAAAGCCTGTTCACTTTGTACCCGCGCCCCACGGCCACTCTTTTATCCTCGCCCGACATCCTCTGAAAAGACGCCACGCTGCCAGGACTTTAAGATTTGTGGTTCGCTTACCTGAAGATTATCCGCGATACCTGGACGCCAAAGTCCGCGTTCGGATTGGTAACCGAGTCGCCAGCCCGCTCCTGGAAAACAGCAACGGCAAGATCTCTTCTTTTCGGCAGACGAGAGATATCGGCCTCGGCCAACGCCGCCGGGATCTCATCATAGTGCAAATCCGTGCAGTAAACCGGCGAGCCAGGCTGCTGACGCCAGGAATCCGCCAGGCTGCCGGCGTCAAAAGCATCGAAGCCGGTATCATTCACCAGACGCATAATCAGCTGCCGACTCGCCTCATCATCGCCGGCAACCGGTATCGCAATGCGATCCGCCGCGCCTTGCGGCATGCCCTTTTCGGCAAAAGATCCCGAGCCGATGGCGTTCCAGGCTTTGATCACGGGTCGACCGATCTGCTCTGACACCCACAGGCTTTCTGGCTGGCCATTTTCGATAGCGTCGATTTTCAGATCCCGGTGCGGATAATAATTGGAGGTATCCGCCACCACAACGCCGGAAGGCAGCGCGCGAATAAGCGGCGCCACGTCCGGAATGCGGACGAGCGGAATAGAAAGGATCAGGACGTCAATATCGTTAACGGCCTCTTCTGTTCTTACCGCCTGGGCGCCCGTGGCAAGCGTTTCTGCCTCGATGGTTTCCGGCCCGCGCGAGTTGGCGACCTTCACCTGGTGCCCGGCGGCGGCCAGCTTACGGACCAGGGTTTTGCCTATATGACCTGTACCGAGAATACCGATTTTCAAAGGGGATGAAGGGGTCATGGTTCTCTCCTGTCTTATTGGCTGCCGCTCGGGGCAGCGTTCTCCAATACGGCGTGTCTTTGGCGATATCTACAGCCCGAACGCCGTGATTATTGTCATTGTGCAAACGGCGTTATGCCGTCACTGCCCGGTTGCGGGCAACGATATGCTCGTGGGTCAGCGGTTCGCTGGCAGACATAAACTCTTTCAGCAGCGCCTCGCGGTTTACGGGGGCACGTTCTTTATCTGCCGCCAGCAGCGCCTTCTTCAGCGCCGCTGCGCTAAGTTCTGTACAGTAGGCTGGCGTACCGGGCTGCTGACGCCAGGACTCCGCGAGGCTACCGGCATCCACGGCATCAAACCCGGTATCGCTGACCAGCGCCATCGCGATGCGTTTGGCTGTTTCATCATCGCCAGCGACCGGAATGGCAATCCGTTCGGTTACGCCCACAGGCATCCCCTTGTCAGCCAGGGTAGCCGCCAGCACGGCATTCCAGGCTTTAATCAGCGGCCTGCCTGCCTGCTCGCTGGCCCAAACGCTTTCCGGCTTACCTTGCGCGAGAGCGGGAATAGCATCATCCCGAAACGGATAGTAGTTAGAGGTATCGATAACCGGTACGCTGGCCGGCACGGTTTTCAACAGTTCGGCCAGACCCTGGTGAGCGGTAAAGGGCGTTGACAGGATAACGGCGTCGGCGCCTTTGACGGCCTCTTCCCGCGTCACCGCCGTTGCGCCAGCCTTGCGGGCGACCTCGGCGATGGTTTCCGGCCCCCGTGAATTTGCCAGCCTGACGCTATGGCCGCAGGCAGAGAGTTTGGCTGCCAGTGTGGCGCCGATATTTCCCGCGCCAATAATGCCGATATTCATAAATGTCTCCTGATTGCTGAGGGGTTATTCGGCTGCCGGATGGGCAAAGTCATTGAGCGTGTCGCGTAGCTGAACCAGCCCTGCTTCCGTCAGTTTGCAGGCCGATCTGATTTGATCGGTCACGGCCCACAGGGTGTCACGCAGCGCCTCTCCGCTCTCTGTCAGCGTGACCAGCACCCGACGTTCGTCTTTTGGATCGCGTCGGCGGGATACTTTCCCCGCCGCTTCCAACCGCTTCAGGAGCGGCGTAATGGTGCCCGTATCCATCCCCAGCCTGCCGCCCAAATCCCCTACCGATCGGGGCGTTCCGTTAAACAATTCCAGCATCACCAGATACTGCGGGAAGGTCAGCCCCAGCGGATCGAGGAAAGGTTTATGCATCCGGTTCATCCTGTTTGCCGCCCCGTAAAGGGCAAAGGAAAGCTCGGTGCCTATTTCCCGGCGTTGTTTGTTAATGGTCATCTCGTAATATCTGTTGGTTGATTATCTAGTGCACTAGATAATCCTGGCAGATTTTCCTGTCGCTTGCAAAAGGATCGCCAGGTAATTTGTGCGCTGTTGCTTCAGAACGGCCATAGTTGTCGCGGTATTTGCTTGATAGTAAAGGCATAGTGCGCTGGAAAGGCAGGCTGATTCAGCTGCGATCCTGATCGAAACGCCCCGGCACACCCTCACTTTCAGGTTGGCCCAATCTCATCGCTTATTGACCATCGGGCTACTCACGCCTCGCTGTTTATCCTCCCTATACTGCTTCCGTACCTGCTTAAAAGCCTTTCGCTACGCGGAAAAAGACTACAGAAGGAAGAAACGATGAAACTGACGCAAATCCGTAACGCCACGCTTATTCTTGAATATGCGGGGAAAAAATTTCTTATCGATCCTATGCTGGCGGACAAAGAAGCCTGGCCGGGCTTTCCCGGAACGGCACGTCCGCATCTGCGTAACCCGCTGGTGGCGCTGCCGGTTGCCGTGGATACCCTGCTGAACGTCGATGCGGTGATCGTGACCCATACCCATCTCGACCACTGGGACGATGCGGCGCAGCAGCTTATTCCTGACGACAAGCTTATTTTTACCCAGCACGATGCTGATGCCACGCTGATCCGCAGCCAGGGCTTTACCAACGTTCGCGTGTTGACGACGGAAAACAGCTATGAAGGCATTACTATCATTAAAACGGGCGGGCAGCACGGCAGCAATGAAGCCTATGCAAACCCGGAAATGGCTGCCATGCTGGGTGATGCCTGCGGCCTGGTGTTCCGCCACGCCGATGAAAAAGTGCTGTATATCGCCGGCGATACTATCTGGGTGAAACCCTATGAGGAAAGCCTGCAAAGCCACCGGCCGGACGTCGTGGTGCTTAATGCCGGTTTTGCTCAGGTCGACGGTTATGGCGCCATTATTATGGGCACCGAAGATATCCTGTGTACTCACCAAATGCTGCCAGAGGCGACGATCGTGGCTTCGCATCTGGAAGCCGTTAATCACTGCGTGCTGACCCGCGCGGAAATCCGTGAGTTTGCTCAGCAAAAAGGTATGCAACAGAGCGTGCGCGCGCCTGAAGATGGCGAAACGCTGGTATTCTGATGCTTTTGGGGAACCTGCTCAGTTCGGCGGGTTCCCAGCCCAGTCAGGAGAAAAAACGTGACCGTTCCTGTTGTTGCCGTGATTGCCACTGCCGGAGTCAGCACCTTTCACTTTTCCGTCCCCTGTATCGTTTTCGGCAAGGCGCTGCCCGAGCCGGATCGCTTCGATCTGCAAATCTGTGCGGAAACGCCCGGCAACGTTCTGTCCGATATTGGCCTGTTTATTAACGTAAAACACGGGCTGGCGCTGCTGGAAAAGGCCGATATTATCGTGGTGCCTTTCTGGGATCGTCCGGAAGAGAAACCCTCTCCGGCGCTGCTCAGCGCGCTAAAAGCAGCCTGGCGGCGCGGCGCAGAGGTGGTGGGATTATGTCTGGGCACCTACGTGCTGGCCTATGCAGGACTGCTGGAAAACCGACGCGCGGCTACGCACTGGGAATATGAAAAAGACTTCACGGAACGCTTCCCGCAGGTGCATCTTGATACCAACGCGCTTTATATCACTGATGAACGCCTGACCACTTCCGCCGGGACGGCTGCCGGCATCGACTGCTGCCTGAGTATCGTGCGCGATCGTTATGGCAGCGTGTTAGCCAACAAGGTCGCCAGGCGCATGGTGATGCCGCCCTATCGGGAAGGCGGACAGGCGCAGTATATCGAGCGTCCCGTCCCGGAAACCACTCGCGATAATGCGATTAACGAACTGATCGGCTATCTGCGCAGAAACCTCGAAAGACCGCACACTATCGATTCGCTGGCGGCCTTTTGCAATATGAGCCGCCGCACCCTGACCCGCCACTTTTTTGCCGCTACCGGCCTGACGCTGAGCGACTGGCTGATCGGCGAGCGGCTTCAGCGCAGCCAGGTGCTGCTGGAGTCGACGGATCACAGTATTGAGGTGGTGGCAGCCATGTCGGGATTTCAGTCGCCGGTATCGTTCCGACAGAATTTTAAACACCGGTTTGCCGTCAGCCCCAGCGAATGGCGTCGGGCCTTCAGAGGGCCGGACGCGCTGCTGTAGAGAGCAGGATGCCGCTGATGAGAAGCTGTTGCGCGCGCCTGCAAAGCTCTGGTTATGGCAGCGATAACGGCGACTTTCCGCTACGCCAGCGGGTAGCCGATGGCGTTAGCAGTATGGCGCTACTCCCGCCCGGCAGGACAAGATAATAAAGTCCAAATTGGGTCAACGATATGGCCTGCAACTTATCCATGCCTTGTTTGTTCGTTAATTAAACGGTAACGTCAGGAATCAACACGTATAACCGTTGCTTTACTCATCCGCATCCACTAACCAACAGGTGCTTTATGGATCACACCACCCGGCAATATCGGGACGCTGTCCACCCTTATCAGCGTAGCGCGCGCTAACGCCTGCGCGTAAACCCCCTTTCCCGCCCGGCAGGGTTTGCAAGATAGCGGCTCACGCCATAGCCTGCGGGAATGGGCTTCCATCCGCGACACACTGGCCCACACCTCTATGCAAGGAATCAAACGATGACCAGTCCTGTAGAGTCCTTCCCCATTCACATTCCCCAGACGCAGCTTGACGATCTGGCCCAGCGCCTGGCGCAAACCCGGTGGCCAGATCCGGAAACCGTAAGCGACAACAGCCAGGGGCCGAAGCTTGAACGTCTTCGCGCTCTGGTAGCGCACTGGCAAAAAGACTATGACTGGCGCGCCACTGAAACCCAGCTCAACCAGTGGAACAGCAGCCGCACTGAGATCGACGGCCTCGGCATTCACTTTCTGCATATTCGCTCGCCCCATTCTGACGCCCTTCCCTTGCTGATGACCCACGGGTGGCCAGGCTCTGTTCTTGAATTCAGGGCAATGATCGGCCCGCTTACCGACCCTACGGCCTATGGGGGGCAAGCCAGCGATGCGTTCCATTTGGTTATCCCTGCGCTACCGGGTTTTGGTTTCAGTGATAAGCCAACTTCCCCGGGATGGGGCGTGGGTAAAACCGCCAGCGCCTGGGTGCAGCTAATGGCGCGTTTGGGCTATGGCCAGCGCTGGGCTGCCCAGGGTGGAGACTGGGGATCGGCCGTGACCACCGCTCTGGGGCATATGCGCCCGCCAGGCCTGGTCGGCATTCACCTGAACATGGTGATGTATCAGCCGACCCAGGATGAAATCGCGCAGGCCACCCCTGAAGAGCAGCGCATGCTGGCTGATGCGCAACGCTACGACCAGGAGCTTTCGGGCTATATGAAGGTGCAAAGCACCCGGCCGCAGTCGGTAGGTTTTGCCCTGGCAGACTCCCCCGTGGGCCTGGCCGCATGGATATACGCGCTATTTCAGGACGCCTCCGACAGCGGCGGCGAGCCTGAGCGGGCAATCGACATCAACGCCCTGATCGATGACATCATGCTGTACTGGCTGCCTAACGCCGGACCAGGCTCGGTCCGCTTCTACTGGGAAGGAATACGTGAAATGCAACAGCAAGGTCCCGCTTCTGCCATCCCCACCCCTGCGGGCGTGAGCATGTTTCCGGGCGAGCTGCTTCGTCTCTCACGGCGCTGGGCGCAGGCGCGTTTCGAGGATTTGAGGTTCTTTGCGGAAGCTGAGCACGGCGGCCACTTTGCCGCGATGGAAAACCCGGCAGTGCTTACCGACCATGTGCGTGAGACTTTTCGCTTGCTGCGTTGAGCGGACAAGCGTGCCTGATACCCTGTCAGCATTAACTAACTGAACAGGGTTTCGAGGGGCTTTTCTGATGAGGCCTGCACTGCGCACCAAAACGATTGATGACGCAGAAAAACCACCGCCTGTTTTTATTCCAGGTATAAAAACAGGCGGTTAACTACAGTACTATTCCCACTCGATCGTCGCCGGCGGCTTGCCGGAGATATCGTAAACCACGCGGGAAATACCGTTGATTTCATTGATGATGCGGTTAGAGACGCGGCCCAGGAACTCATAAGGCAGGTGCGCCCAGTGCGCGGTCATAAAGTCGATGGTTTCTACCGCACGCAGCGAAACCACCCAGTCATACTTACGCCCGTCGCCCATCACGCCTACTGAACGTACAGGCAGGAACACGGTGAACGCCTGGCTGACCTTGTTATACAGATCGGCCTTGTGCAGCTCTTCGATAAAGATCGCATCGGCGCGACGCAGCAGATCGCAATACTCTTTCTTTACTTCGCCCAGCACGCGCACGCCCAGACCCGGTCCAGGGAACGGATGACGGTAAAGCATGTTGTACGGCAGGCCAAGCTCCAGGCCGATTTTACGCACTTCGTCTTTGAACAGCTCACGCAGCGGTTCAACCAGGCCCATCTTCATCTCTTTCGGCAGGCCGCCCACGTTGTGGTGCGACTTGATAACGTGCGCTTTGCCGGTAGCAGAAGCGGCGGATTCGATCACGTCCGGATAGATGGTGCCCTGCGCCAGCCACTTCACGTCTTCCAGCTTCAGCGCCTCTTCATCGAACACTTCCACGAAGACGCGGCCGATGATTTTTCGCTTGGCTTCCGGCTCGTCGACGCCCGCCAGCGCGTCCAGGAAACGTTTTTCGCCTTCCACGTGGACAATGTTCAGGCCAAAGTGATCGCCGAACATCTCCAGCACCTGCTCCGCTTCGTTCAGGCGCAGCAGGCCGTTGTCGACGAATACGCAGGTCAGACGATCGCCGATGGCGCGGTGCAGCAGCATCGCGGTCACGGAAGAGTCCACGCCGCCGGACAGGCCCAGGATCACCCTGTCGTTGCCCACCTGCACGCGCAGACGCTCAACCGCGTCTTCGATGATTTTTGCCGGCGTCCACAGCGCTTCACACTGGCAGATATCCAGCACAAAACGCTCCAGCATCCGCTGGCCCTGACGCGTGTGCGTCACTTCCGGGTGGAACTGCACGCCGTACAGGCGCTTCTCTTCGTTAGCCATAATGGCGAAGGGGCAGCTTTCGGTGCTGGCAACGGTCACAAAATCGGACGGGATAGCGGTAACTTTGTCGCCGTGGCTCATCCAGACGTCCAGCAGCGGTTTGCCGTCCGCGCTCAGGGAATCTTCAATGCCGCGAGTCAGCGCGCTGTCCACGCCAACTTCTACCTGCGCATAGCCAAACTCGCGCTCGCTGGAGCCTTCCACCTTGCCGCCAAGCTGCAGCGCCATGGTCTGCATCCCGTAGCAAACGCCGAATACCGGCACGCCCGCGTTGAAAACGTATTCCGGCGCGCGCGGGCTGTTGTGTTCGGTGGTGCTTTCCGGGCCGCCGGAAAGAATGATGCCGTTTGGATTAAACTGGCGGATCTGCTCTTCAGTGACGTCCCACGCCCAAAGTTCACAGTAGACGCCCAGCTCGCGCACGCGGCGTGCCACCAGCTGCGTATACTGCGAGCCGAAATCAAGGATCAGGATGCGGTGTTTATGGATATTTTCCGTGGTCATTGGGCTATTCCAGAGCGATAAACAAATACAGGGATTAAGTAAAATGCCCGGTCAGCGCCGGGCATCGGGCCGGGTTATCAGGAACCCATGCGGTAGTTTGGCGACTCTTTGGTAATGGTGACGTCGTGCACGTGGCTTTCGGTGATGCCCGCGCCGCTGATGCGAACGAATTCCGCTTTGGTGCGCAGAGCTTCGATGGTGCCGCAGCCGGTCAGACCCATACAGGAGCGCAGGCCGCCCATCTGCTGATGTACGATCTCTTTCAGACGGCCTTTATAGGCCACGCGACCTTCGATACCTTCCGGCACCAGCTTGTCCGCCGCGTTATCGGTCTGGAAGTAACGGTCGGAAGAGCCTTTGGACATCGCGCCCAGCGAGCCCATGCCGCGATAGGATTTGAACGAGCGGCCCTGATACAGTTCGATTTCGCCCGGCGATTCTTCGGTGCCCGCCAGCATAGAGCCGACCATCACCGCGCTGGCGCCAGCCGCAATCGCCTTGGCGATGTCGCCGGAGAAGCGAATGCCGCCGTCGGCGATAACAGGAATACCGGTACCTTCCAGCGCGGCGACCGCGTCAGAAACTGCAGTGATCTGCGGCACGCCCACGCCGGTGACGATACGGGTGGTACAGATGGAGCCAGGGCCGATACCCACTTTCACCGCACTTACGCCAGCCTCAACCAGCGCCAGCGCGCCAGCGCCGGTCGCGACGTTGCCGCCGAGGATCTGCAGGTCAGGATATTTAGCACGGGTTTCACGGATACGCTGCAATACGCCTTCAGAGTGGCCGTGAGAAGAGTCAATCAGCAGCACGTCAACGCCAGCCGCGACCAGCGCGTCCACGCGCTCTTCGTTGCCCGCGCCCGCGCCTACCGCTGCGCCGACGCGCAGACGACCTTCCTGGTCTTTACAGGCGTTAGGCTTGCGTTCGGCTTTCTGGAAATCTTTAACGGTGATCATGCCCAGCAGATGGAAAGCATCGTCCACCACCAGCGCTTTTTCGATGCGTTTTTCGTGCATCTTTTGCAGCACGACTTCACGCGCTTCGCCTTCGCGTACGGTGACCAGACGCTCTTTTGGCGTCATGACCGCCGAAACCGGCAGGCTCATATCGGTGACGAAACGCACGTCGCGGCCGGTGATGATACCTACCAGCTCGTTGTCGCCGTTAACCACCGGATAGCCCGCAAAGCCGTTACGCTCGGTCAGCAGCTTCACTTCGCTCAGCGCCGTAGTGGGCAGCACGGTTTGCGGATCGGTCACCACGCCGCTTTCATGTTTCTTCACCTTGCGGACTTCTTCCGCCTGGCGCTCGATGGACATATTTTTATGAATAAAGCCCAGCCCGCCTTCCTGCGCCAGCGCAATAGCCAGGCCCGCTTCGGTCACGGTGTCCATAGCCGCAGAGAGCATAGGAATATTCAGGCGAATGGTTTTGGTAAGCTGGGTACTGAGGTCGGCCGTATTAGGCAACACAGTCGAATGAGCGGGAACGAGCAGCACGTCGTCAAATGTCAGGGCTTCTTTAGCGATTCTTAGCATGGCAATATCTCAACCTCAGGGTGAATGAGAACTTGTAAAATATTGCCGCGGCATTATACAGGGCGTAATCGATTGCCTCCAGCATTATTTACGAAAAACTCTTGATCCCTCCCGTCAGGCATGTAGTATCGGTTAATTAACCCTCTGATTTAAAGTTTGATCTCTATCACATGTCGCTACCGCCAACCGCCAATATTTTTACCGTCAGCCGCCTGAATACCACGGTGCGCAAGCTGCTGGAAATGGAGATGGGCCAGGTCTGGCTGAGCGCCGAGATCTCTAACTTTTCCCAGCCCTCTTCCGGCCACTGGTATTTTACGCTGAAGGACGACGGCGCACAGGTACGCTGCGCGATGTTCCGCAACAGTAACCGCCGCGTAACCTTTCGTCCGCAAAACGGCCAGCAGGTGCTGGTCAGGGCCACCATCACGCTTTATGAACCGCGCGGCGACTATCAGCTGATTGCTGAAAGTATGCAGCCTGCCGGCGACGGCCTGCTTCAGCAGCAGTTTGAACAGCTGAAGCAAAAGCTGGCGAGCGAAGGCCTGTTTGAACAGAGCCACAAGCAGCCGCTGCCCGATCCTGCACGCCAGGTAGGCGTGATCACCTCTGCCACCGGCGCGGCGCTGCACGATGTGCTGCGGGTTTTACACCGCCGCGACCCTTCCCTGCCGGTGGTGATTTATCCCACGCCGGTTCAAGGGGCGGATGCGCCAGCCAGCATCGTGCGCGCCATTGAGCTGGCCAACCAGCGCGCAGAGTGCGACGTGCTGATCGTCGGACGCGGCGGCGGCTCGCTGGAGGATCTGTGGAGCTTCAACGACGAGCGCGTAGCACGGGCAATTTTCGCCAGCCGCATTGCTATCGTCAGCGCCGTAGGGCACGAAACCGACGTGACTATCGCTGACTTTGTGGCGGATCTGCGCGCGCCAACGCCTTCTGCGGCAGCGGAGCTGGTCAGCCGCAACCAGCTTGAGCTGCTGCGCCAGCTTCAGTCGCAGCAGACAAGGCTGGAAATGGCGATGGACTACTATCTTGCGCAGCAGAACCGCACCTTTACCCGCCTGCACCACCGTTTACAGCAGCAGCATCCCCAGCTACGGCTGGCGCGCCAGCAGACGACGCTGATGCGGCTCCACCGCAGGCTGGATGACGCCATGCAGCTGCGACTGCGCCAGGCCGCTCGTCAGCAGGAACAGGCTACGCAGCGGCTTGCCGCCACGCAGCCGCAGAACCGGCTTTATCGCGCGCAGCAGCAGCTTCAGCAGTGGCGCTACCGTTTACAGCAGGCGATGCAGGCGCAGCTCAACGGCGGCAAACAGCAGTTCGCCACGCTGGCGGCCCAGCTGGAAGGCGTCAGCCCGTTGGCGACGCTGGCGCGCGGTTTCAGCGTCACTACGGCAGCCGACGGTCAGGCCATTAAAAAGGCCGCGCAGCTGAAGGCGGGCGACAGGCTGAAAACCCGGCTGAGCGACGGCTGGGTAGAGAGCGAAGTCACGGCGGTCACGCCCGTTAAAAAAGCCCGCGCTAAAAAGGCGTGAGGCTTTTGGCAGACATATCGCTTCGCCGCCTTCGGGTTTCTCACCTCAGGCGCTGCTGAAGATATCCTGATGCGTACCGGTTCTTGCGAGTTTGAGATCGTTACCTACGACTTTGTAAATCAAGATCCAGTCGCCTTCGATATGCGCATCGCGGTAGCCGCGCCAGGTGCCCTGCAAAGGATGATCTTCATATTCAGAGGGGATCTTCCTCCCCTCGGCCAACAACGTGATTAATATTTTCAGTCGGGTCATATCTTTGCCGCGTCGTTGCTGTCTTTTTATATCTCCTTTGAAGGCACTCGCCAGTACCGGTTTTAACATCAGATCCCTGTGTCCTTAAACAGAGCGTCAGCGGATTCAAAGCGTTCTCCGTGGCCATTATCCAGCTCTTCCATAGCAGCCTGGGTAGCCACATTTGGGGTTTTTACCTCAAAAGGAAGACGGCCTTCGTCCGCCACGCGGATCATTACCATGCGGATTACATCCGATGTGCTGAGGCCCATTTTGTTAAGGGCAGCGACGGCTCGTTCCTTGATATCTTGCGGGATACGAGCCTTTACCAGTGCATCTGCGTTCATATTTACTCCTTCGGTCAAGGCTAAATGGTCGGGGTAGCTCCGCCTGATATTGTGGACACAACAAGACCACATTTCAAGCGTCCTTTTCGCCATTCAGCGTTGCCGTAAACAAATCTACCCTCTGAAGAAACCAAAAGAAAATCGCTGTTTTAAAAATGCGGGACGCGCCGCAGGCTTGTTTATTCGGGTACGCAAAGGATATTTACGATGGACCAGGGAGCATGGTATGCATTATGGCGTCATCTCTCCCTATATTCTGCGCAAAATCATTGATAACGGCTCCGGCCTGCGGCAGAGTTGCGCGCGTCAGACTCTGGCGCACGTGCAGATGCTGATGGCGGCGCAGCTGAAGGGCGGAGATTGCTGATTTATTATCTGGATAATCGTTTTAAAAACGCGTCAACTTGCTTAATAAATTCTTCAATCATATCCTGATACTCAAGATACGTATCTACGATTTAAGGGTATATGTCTCCCCAGTCTGGATTAAATAAGATCCAAAAAAATCGGATGTTCAAAAAATCAGATGCCATCCCGCTTTTTTTTGAGGTAGGCTGATAACCAATCAAGAAAACCAATAAGCGTCGGAGTATATTCCCTTGTGTCACCTGCGGAACCTCGCGTTAATTCATTCAGCGCTACTGCGGCCGTTTCATTATCTGGATAAGTACGCCGAAAATCATCGATATTACGAATTAAATTATCAAGATAATGCGGGCCGTCTTCGAGATAAATTTTGAAAGCAGCGTCAACAATCTCTGGATAACTGTCGCCATATTCATCGCTGTCCTGGCCGAAAAAGACGACGAAGAAATTGCTGACAGGGGTGAAGTTTTTCATATTTCAAAGTACCGGATAAGCTGTGGCGATGTAATAAGGCTTGTTGTTATATTGCTTTTTCTTCATAACAACCTCGATCCTGGTCGCACTTGCCGCCTGGGTTGCATCATATTTAACCACAACTCCTATCCTGGATTTAACGTCATAGCTGAAGACAAGATAATTTTCACTATCAGCACCGTTGCTCTTTGCCCATTGACGAATTTTAACCCGGTTGGCCTTAACGGCCTTACTTATAGCCTTTTCAGCAATTTCCAGAGAAGTAAATGAGCTGGCAGAATGCCCTGCTTTAAACGTGCCAGACTGTTTCCCTCTTAAGACCTTTTCCATTAATTCCTGCGCAGTTTTGCCAACGTGCTTTTTAATGGTGTGTCCGCCGCCCATGATACCTTTAACGGCCTCCTGGCTTATCAGCTTAACCTGACCCATCGTCACAGAAGCGACCCGAGCCGCACCAGCCACGGCGAACGGAATGACCATATCGACAGCTATCCCAACCTGCTCAGCCGTTTTGTTTGAAGCGCCGAGTTCTCTGGCAATACCCGCTGTGGCACGAGCGGTCACTGATGCTGTCTTTTTGCCAGTGTATACCTGATAAGCCGATGAACCGATCCCGTCCAGGCTGTGAGCGCCCACAATAATACAACCCGCCTTGGTCAAACCTGTAGGCTCGGGCACCAGACACAGAGCAGTCGCGCTGGCAAGTTCGAGTACGCTCCCCAGAAATCCTACTCCGCCCCATATGCGGTTGCTGATTGCATCCCCTGTAGCGGTTTCATCTGCCATTACAGCCGCAAGCTGTACCGGCGTCATCGCAATAGTTAAACCGTTTTCCATAACATGTCATTGTTCAATAATTATCCGATCCCAATAGTAATGGCCCTGGCCACATCAGGAAAACCAGTTCCGGCACTAACTCTATTTTTTAAGAAAAAAGACTGGTTTTGCATAAAATAGCCTGTCCAAATTGGGATTTCTGGCTGCCTTATCGCTCTGACGTCCTGCATTACTTTGACGAGAACCCAGGCTGCGGCGGCTCCTGCAGACATAGTGCGACTATGCCGCAGGCCCGTTTATGCGCGTACGCAAAGCAGCCACTATACTTTTTGGACATTTACGATGGACCAAGGAGCATGGTATGCATTACGGCGTCATCCCTCCCTATATGCTGAGCAAAATCATTGATAACGGCTCCGGCCTGCAGCAGAGCTGCGCGCGCCAGACTCTGGCGCACGTGCAGACGCTGATGGCGGAAACCTGGGTCAAACCGGACGGGGCAAAAACTGCCGCGCCGGGTCAGGTCCAGCGGGAAATCTATGATTCAGAGCAGACCCAAAATCTTCCCGGCACGCTGGTGCGCAGCGAAGGCCAGTCAGGCAATAACGACGTTGCCGCCAATGAGGCTTACGACTATCTTGGCGTCACCTACGACTTTTTCTGGCAGGCCTATAAGCGTAATTCCCTGGATAATCAGGGGCTGACGCTGAAAGGCACCGTGCACTATGGCAAAGACTATCAGAACGCCTTCTGGAACGGTCAGCAGATGGTGTTCGGCGACGGCGACGGCGAAATTTTCAATCGTTTTACCATCGCGCTGGATGTGGTCGGCCACGAGCTGGCGCACGGCGTAACGGAAACCGAAGCCGGCCTGATCTATTTTGAGCAGGCGGGCGCGCTGAATGAATCGCTGTCGGACGTGTTTGGCTCGCTGGTTAAGCAGTTCAGCCGCAAGCAGACGGCCGATCAGGCGGACTGGCTAATCGGCGAAGGGCTGCTGGCCGAAGGCATTAACGGCAAAGGACTACGCTCTATGTCGGCGCCGGGAACGGCCTACGACGATCCGCTGCTGGGCAAAGATCCTCAGCCTGCGGATATGAAAGGCTATATCCAGACGCGCGAAGACAACGGCGGCGTGCATCTGAACTCCGGCATTCCCAATCGCGCTTTCTATCTGGCCGCGAAGACGCTCGGCGGCTACGCCTGGGAGCTGGCCGGCTACGCCTGGTACGATACGGTATGCGATAAAACGCTGCCGCAGAATGCCGACTTTAAAACTTTCGCGCAGTATACTGTTAATCACGGTCAGAAACGTTTTAATAAATCGGTAGGTCAGGCCATTGAAAATGCCTGGAAGGAGGTTGGCGTGTTATGAATTCACTTCCGGAACTGAGCGACGACGCGATCATCGACGTGGCGCGCGAAGGCGGTTTTGCTTTTATCCCTAAACTGTCCAGCCCAAGACGCATCGCGCTGGCCCAACTGGATCCTCCGCAGCGGGAACATGTGTGCAGCGTATTGCGCCACGCGCTGCGGCTGGGAGAGCCGCCGGGAGAGCAAAGCCGCGCCGGAAGAGGCGATCAGCGCTATTACCGTATCGAAATCAGCTATGCCACGCAGCAGCAGGTCGGCAATCTGGTGATCCTAATTCCTGAGGATCTGGCGCCGCCCGAGCTGGTGCAGCTCTGGCACGATGGCCAGTAGCCAGAAAAAAGCCCCGCCATTGCTGGCGGGGCTTTTTATTATCGCGCTTATTTATCCAGCGCGTAAGCAATTACGTAGTCGCCGCGATCCGGAGACTGACGCGCGCCGCCGGCTGAAATCAGGATGTACTGCTTGCCTGTTTTCGGCGACTTGTAGCTAATGGGGCCGCCCTGACTGCCAACCGGCAGACGTGCTTTCCACACCTCTTTACCGGTAGCCGTGTCAAACGCGCGCAGATAGTAATCCTGCGTGCCCGCGATAAACACCAGGCCGCCCTGCGTAGCCAGCGTGCCGCCCAGCGTCGGCATCCCTACCGGCATCTGCGCGTGCATTTTGATGCCGAACGGGCCGGTATCCTGCACCGTACCAACCGGAACCTGCCACACCAGCTTCTGCGTTTTCAGATCGATAGCAGAGAGCGTACCGAACGGCGGTTTCTGGCAAGGAATGCCCAGCGGCGACATAAAGCGGTTTTTGTTTACCGCATAAGGCGTGCCTTTCAGCGGCACCGCACCCATGCCGGTGTTGATCGCTTCCCCGCCGTTGCTGCCGCGAGCGGTAGCGCCGGTATTGGCCGGGATCATCTGCACCCACAGGCCAAGACGCATGTCGTTGACGAAGATGTAGTGATTGTTCGGATCGGTAGACAGGCTGCCCCAGTTCATGCCGCCCAGCGAGCCAGGGAAGCTCAGGGCTTTGTCGGTGCCCGGCACGGTGTACAGGCCATCGTAGCGCATGGATTTAAAGGCCACGCGGCAGGCAAGCTGATCGAACGGCGTAGCGCCCCACATATCAGACTCTTTCAGCGTTTCCGCGCCAATCTGCGGCATGCCGACAGACTTAGGCTGCGTCGGCGTATACTGCTCGTTCGGGATATTGCCTTTTTTAACCGGTACTTCTTTCACTTCGGTCAGCGGCTTGCCGGTCAGACGATCCAGCACGTAGATCTGGCCCGCTTTGGTGCCAATCACTACGGCCGGTTTGCTGGTGCCATCCTTCATCGGGAAGTCGATCAGGCTTGGCTGCATCGGCAGGTCAAAGTCCCACAGATCGTTGTGCACGGTCTGGTAAACCCACTTCTCTTTGCCGGTAGTCGCATCAACCGCCAGAATGGAAGCGCCATATTTATGGTTCAGCGCGGTACGCGTTGCGCCATACAGATCGACCGACGAACTACCCATTGGCATAAACACGGTATTCATCGCAGGATCGTAGGACATCGGCGCCCAGGAGTTAGGCGTGCTGCGGGCATAGCTCTGGCCCGGCTGCAATTTTGCATTCGGATCGTCATTGCCCGTATCAAAGGCCCAGCGCATCTGGCCGGTAATCACGTCAAAGCCACGGATCACGCCGCCAGGCATATCGGTCTGGACGTTATCCGCAACGCGGCCGCCGACCACAACGGTGGTGCCCGCAAGCGTTGGCGCAGAGGTCAGCTGATATTTTGGATCCTGCGCTTCGCCCAGGCCCGCTTTCAGGTCAACCACACCGTGGTCGCCAAAGTTCTGGCACAGTTCGCCGTTGTCGGCGTTGATAGCCATCAGGCGCGCATCGATGGTATTCATCAGCAGACGACGCTGGCAGCTGTCGCCCGCAGGCAGCACGGCCTGCGGCACCGGCGTAGAGCCAGGCACTGAAGGCTGTTTCAGTGGCTGAGTGGCGTCAAAGTAAGCCAGGCCGCGACAGCGGTTCCAGACCTCTGCCTGCGCATTCACCACGTGTTCCCACATCTTTTTCCCCGTGTCGGCGTTGACCGCGATCACGTTGTTGTGCGGCGTGCAAAGGTAGAGCACATCGCCAATCTGCAAAGGCGTTTGCTGATCTTCCGCGCCGTTGCCGGTTGGGCTGTCAGGAATATCGCCGGTACGGAAAGTCCAGGCTATCTTCAGGTCTTTCACGTTGTCGCGCGTGATCTGGTCCAGCGCCACAAAGCGGCTGCCGCCCGGCGTATTGCCGTAGTTGTCCCAGTTTTTCTGTTCGGTCGCTTTATTTACCGGCACCAGCGGCAGTTCGCTGCCGTCGGCAACCGGCGCGTGCGGCTGGAACATCTGTACAAAGGTCGCCACCAGGCCTACAACCAGCACGGCAGCAGAAATATAAGCAGGCTTAGCCGCAGCAGATTTCCCTTCGTGCCTGCGCAGCGCGGGCAGCGTAATCACGGCCAGCAGCATCAGCCCGGCGATGGTCATCAGGCGCGAAACCAGCGGCCAGAAATCCAGACCGACCTCCAGCAGCGCCCAGATTACCGTGCCGATAAAGACCAGCGCGTAAACCGCAACGGCGGAAGATTTGCGGCGGAAAAACTGGATAGCGGCAATCACGGTCAAAATACCGGCGATCATGAAATACCAGCTGCCGCCCAGCGACAGCAGTTTTCCGCCACCAACCACGAAGAACAGGCCGGTTGCCAGCAAGATCAGGCCCAGCAGAACGCACCACAGGCCCAGCCATTTCGACGACCGGGCATTTGTTTGAGACATGGAAAAACACTCCTGGAAAACAGCGTTTAGCGTAATCTCAGGCTGCTTCTGCACCCATTTTAAACGGGCGCGGCGTAAAGCAACTCAACATTATGCTATAGACGCTTAACAAGGCGATACGGGTTGACCCCGTCCTGCGTTGGCGGCCTGCCGACCGCTAACGGCAAAATTGTACCACGCGGTTCATAAATAACTACACACAAAATTAACAAACTTCACACTCGTGCGTATTAAGCACATTTATTGGTACGTTATTTTAACTTTTACTAAACAATTTCGCGGGATAATAGTTCACGCCAGCTTAATAAGCAGCACGCGGCGGTACGAAAAAAGAAAGGGTTAAAGCGGATTCAGGGCGGGGAAATAAAAGCAGAGTTGATGAAAATGGCCTCGCCACTTAGCAGCAACCTGCATTCAGAGCGAAGCATTATTTTAATACGCTTACAGCGATTCAATCAGCGGCCTGAAGACAACCCGCTTTCTGGATATTAAGCCGTCGCCGTTAGGGCAAAAATAGTCGGTAGCGCCACAGGCCTTGAGGAGCTGTAGCGGCCGATCGCAATCAGGGCAGATAGCTTTGGCGGCAAAATCACGCTGGCAGCTGGCGCAGTACAGCCGTTCATCCTGGATGACAAGGGGATGCTGGCAAATCGGGCAATGTTCACTCATCGTTTTCTCCTGTTTTATTTGATAAGTATAAAACAAAGTTGCACCGCCGCATTTAAGAAGCAGCCTTTGTCGGGCAATAAGAAAAGAGGTAACCGGCTGGCGGCCCGCAAAGAGAAAAGCCGCTCGCCGACATCAATTCCGACCCCAAAAAAGCGAGCCCGACAGAATGCCGGGCCCGGAAAACACCGTTGTCAGGGCGATAAGGCATCGCCCCGCAAATCAGCGTTTGTTCTTTTTCAGATGGCTCAGCAGGCGTTTGCGCTTGCGCTGCTGGTTAGGCGTCAGCAGGTTGCGTTTACCGGCAAAAGGGTTATCCCCTTCTTTAAACTGGATGCGAATAGGCGTACCCATCACTTCCAGCGAGCGGCGGAAGTAGTTCATCAGATAGCGCTTGTAGGAATCCGGCAGATCTTTCACCTGGTTGCCGTGGATCACCACAATCGGCGGGTTGTAGCCGCCGGCATGCGCATACTTCAGCTTCACGCGGCGACCGCGCACCAGCGGCGGCTGATGATCGTCGGCTGCCATATTCATGATACGGGTCAGCATTGAGGTATTCACGCGACGGGTTGAGCAGTCGTAAGCTTCGGTAACCGATTCGAACAGGTTGCCTACGCCGCTGCCGTGCAGCGCGGAGATAAAGTGCACGCGGGCAAAATCGATAAAGCCAAGACGGAAGTCGAGGGTTTCTTTAACTTCTTCGCGCACTTCCTGCGACAGGCCGTCCCATTTGTTCACCACAATCACCAGCGAGCGACCGCTGTTGAGGATAAAGCCGAGCAGTGACAGATCCTGATCGGAAATCCCTTCGTGGGCGTCGATCACCAGCATCACCACGTTAGCGTCTTCGATCGCCTGTAGCGTTTTGATCACCGAGAACTTCTCGACCGTTTCGGTAATTTTGCCGCGCTTGCGCACGCCTGCCGTGTCGATCAGGATATATTCGCGGCCGTCGCGTTCCATAGGGATATAGATGCTGTCGCGCGTGGTGCCCGGCATATCGTAAACCACAACGCGATCCTCACCGAGGATACGGTTAGTCAGCGTGGATTTACCCACGTTAGGCCGACCGACGATAGCCAGCTTGATCGGCAGATCCAGCGGGTTGAAGTCGTCTTCCTCTTCTTCCTGCTCTGCGCCGCTCTCTTTCGCCGCCAGCTCCGCCCAGTAGGCTTCGTTCTCTTCTTCTTCCGTCAGCTCCGCCTGCGGCGCAACCTCATCCATCCACGGCAGCAGCACCATTTCCAGCAGGCCGGTAACGCCACGACCGTGCGAAGCGGCGATAGCATGGATTTCACCCAGCCCCAGCGAATAGAAATCGACCACGGCGGAATCCGGATCCATGCCGTCGGTTTTGTTGGCTACCAGAAAAGTGGGTTTCTGGCGTGAGCGCAAATGTTGGGCAATGGCCTGATCGGCAGGCATCAGGCCCGCACGCGCATCAACCATAAACAGCACCACGTCGGCCTCTTCGATCGCCAGCAGCGACTGTTCGGCCATACGGGTTTCCACGCCCTCTTCATTGCCATCGATACCGCCGGTATCAATGCAGATAAACTCACGCCCTTCGACCTCGGCGCGACCATACTTACGGTCACGGGTTAGCCCAGGAAAATCCGCTACCAGCGCATCTCGCGTGCGCGTAAGACGGTTAAAAAGTGTAGATTTTCCCACATTGGGACGCCCGACCAGCGCGACCACAGGTACCATATTGAAGCCTCATTACTAAAATTAAACGCCTGACCGCTTGCAACTTGATTACTGGCGCACACGCAGGCTGAAGGCGTAGAGGATACCACGCCTGTAAAAAAACGAAACGGCCCCTGAACAATCAGGAGCCGTTTCGACGTGCAGGCAGCGTATTAGCGCGTGAAAGCGTAGACTTCGCCGCCTTTCGCCTGGATCAGCAGCTTGTCGCTGGCGACCACCGGCGAGGTCTGGAAGCCAGAGCCGTCCACTTTCTGCTGCGCAACAAAACGGCCGTCGGTGGTATTCACCCAGTGCAGGTAGCCTTCGCTATCGCCTACGACCAGATAGCCATTATAAAGCACCGGCGCGGTCAGGTTGCGGTGCAGCAGATCGCTCTGACGCCACAGGGTTACGCCGCCATCGGTGCTCAAGGCCACTACGCGATCGTCCTGGTCAACCAGGTAGATGCGTCCCGCGTCCACGATCATATCGTTTACGGAGCCGATTTCGCGTTTCCACATCACCTGTCCTGAGCGCAGATCCAGCGCCGCCAGGCTGCCGTTATAGGCAAGCGCGTAAACCACGCCGTCAACGACGACCGGCGTGGTATCCACATCGGCAAGACGATCGATTTCCGTCGCGCCGCCCGGCTGGGAGATACGCTGCTGCCAGATAATCTGGCCCTGGTTCATCATCACCGCGCTGACGCGACCGTTGTCGCCGCCGACGATAGCCGCACCGAAGGCGGTAGCAGGCGCGGACTCACCGCGCAGCGACAGCGCCGGCACGTCAAGGTTAACCGTCCACTTTACGACGCCGCTGCTCTGATCCAGGCCCTGCAGCATGCCGTTGCTGGTATGCACCAGCACCAGACCGTCGCTGGCAACCGGGCGCGACAGCACTTCGCCAGCCGCTTTGGTCTGCCAGGCGATGGAACCATCGCTGCTGTTCAGCGCATAAACCTGGCCGCGCTCGCTGCCGACATAGACGTGACCGCCGTCGTAAGAGAGGCCGCCGGAAAGCAGCGCGGGCAGGTTCTTAGAGAAGAAGCCCGTTTTGGTCGACAGATCGACCTTCCACTGTTCTTTGCCGTCGCCCGCGTTCAGCGCTTTTACCACGCCGAAACGATCGGCGGCGTAAACGGTGTTCTCAGACCAGGCCGGATGCAGGTTGGAGTAGTAATCGCCCACGCCATCGCCTACCGACGTGCTCCAGACCTCTTCCGGGGTAAACTGATTTTCCACTTTCGGCAGCGGCGACATTTTGACCACGTCTTCTTCACCGCTGAACCATGAACATCCGCTGAGCAGCGTGACTGAAATCAGTGCCGGCAGCAGTATCTTACGCAATTCCATGAAATCCCTCTTAAGCCCGTTGCGGCAATTATTAACCTGGCAAATTATTCATTTTCATCTGCAGCATCTCTTTCAGCGCCGGCGAGGCGTTGGAAGCAATGCCTTTACTCCAGGCTTCGCGAGCGCCCTTGCTGTCGCCCTTGCTGAGCAGCGCTTCGCCGCGTACGTCAGCAATGATAGCCGTCCAGCCGTCGCCCTTGATCGCATCCAGGGTCTTCAGTACCGCATCCGGCTGCTTCTGCTGCAGCTGAATACGCGCCAGGCGCAGGTTCAACACCGCCTGCAGATTGGCGTCTTTGGTCGCCTTCAGGCCGCTTTGCAGCTGCGCGGCGGCTTTATCCAGCTCGTTGTTGTCAACATAGCGTTTTGCCACATCCAGCGAAGCCAGCGCGCCATAGGTGTTGCTGTTGCTGTCGGCGAATTTCGCCGCCGCCGTCAGCGTTTCCGGCTTGCTGGCGTCCAGCGCGCCCGAAACCTGCTGGTAGGTCGCCGAGACTTCGCGGCTGCTGGTGTCCTGATGGCTGCTCCAGTAGCGCCAGCCCGCCAGCGCGCCGATGCCGATAATCACGCCGATAGCCAGCGCCTTGCCGTTCTGCGCGAAAAAGCCTTTTAGCGCGTCGACCTGCTCGTTTTCGTTGCTATACACTTCCACGCAAACTCTCCTTAAATCGCGGCCGTCTGCTTCAGCATTGCTGCCAGCGTCGCTGCCGCCTCATGCTGCTCCAGCTTCTGCTGCTCGCCGTTGCGCAAATCTTTGATGACAACCTGATTGTTGGCCACTTCTTCCTCGCCCAGCACCAGCGCGACGCGTGCGCCCCACTTGTCCGCGCGGGCAAACTGCTTCTTGAAGTTGCCGCCGCCAAAATTGGTCATCAGCTTCAGAGACGGATCCGCATCGCGCAGTTTTTCCGCCAGCTGCATCGCCGCAGACTGTACGCCAGCCCCTGAAGCGATAACATAGACATCGACAATGCGCGTCGGTTCAAATTCCGGATTCACCGCCTGCACCAGCAGCACCAGACGCTCCAGCCCCATCGCAAAACCGACGGCCGGCGTAGCGCGACCGCCCAGCTGTTCGACCAGCCCATCGTAGCGGCCGCCAGCGCACACCGTGCCCTGCGCGCCCAGGCTGCTGGTCACCCATTCAAAGACGGTACGGTTATAGTAGTCCAGGCCGCGCACCAGGCGCTGGTTCACCGTGTAGGCGATACCGGCGGCATCCAGCAGCTGGCAAAGACCGTCAAAGTGTTCGCGGGAGTCAGCGTCCAGATAGTCGCCCAGCACCGGCGCGTCGTTCAGCAGCTGCTGGACGTCCGGGTTTTTGCTGTCCAGCACGCGCAGCGGATTGCTGTACATGCGGCGTTTACAATCCTCGTCCAGCACTTCTTTATGCTGTTCCAGGAAAGCCACCAGCGCATCGCGGTAGCTGGCGCGCGCCTCCAGCGAACCGATAGAGTTCAGCTCCAGACGGACGTGATCGGCAATGCCCAGCGACTTCCACCAGCGCGCGGTCATCATAATCAGCTCGGCGTCGATATCCGGCCCCTGAAGACCAAACACTTCCGCACCGATTTGATGGAACTGACGATAGCGGCCCTTCTGCGGACGCTCGTAGCGGAACATCGGCCCGATATACCACAGGCGCTGTTCCTGATTGTAGAGCAGACCGTGCTCGATGCCGGCGCGCACGCAGCTTGCCGTGCCTTCAGGACGCAGCGTCAGGCTTTCGCCGTTGCGATCGTCGAAGGTGTACATCTCTTTTTCAACCACGTCGGTGACTTCACCGATAGCGCGTTTGAATAACGGGGTCTGCTCTACAATCGGCGTGCGGATTTCGCTGTAGCCATAGCTGGCCAGCACCTGCTTAAGGGTTTGTTCAATACGCTGCCACACCGCGGTATCCACAGGCAGATAGTCGTTCATGCCGCGGATTGCCTGAATATTCTTCGCCACTGTTTTCTCTTCTTTCCTTTCGGGGGCGGACGCGCAAGCTGCGGCCCGCCCCGCCATTATTTATTTTTCAACCTGCTGCACATCGATACGACGGGATTCGTCCATCATCGCGGCTTTGGCACGAATACGCGCTTCCAGCTGGTCAATCATATCGTGGTTATCCAGACGCTCGCGCAGGCGCACGCCGTCCTCGTAAAACCCGCTTTTCTTGTTGCTGCCGGTGACGCCCAGCGTGGAAACCAGCGCCTCGCCCGGCCCGTTGACCACGCAGCCGATAATAGAAACGTCCATGGGCGTAATGATATCTTCCAGCCGCTGCTCCAGTGCGTTAACGGTGCCGATCACATCAAACTCCTGACGGGAGCAGGTTGGACAGGCGATAAAGTTAATGCCTCTGGAGCGAATGCGCAGCGATTTCAGAATATCAAAACCGACTTTCACCTCTTCGATTGGATCGGCCGCCAGCGAAATACGCAGCGTATCGCCAATGCCTTCCGACAGCAGCAGGCCCAGGCCAATCGCGGATTTCACCGCGCCGGCGCGCGCGCCGCCTGCCTCGGTAATGCCCAAGTGCAGCGGCTGCTCGATCTGCTTAGCCAGCAGGCGATACGACTCCACCGCCAGGAACACGTCCGACGCTTTTACGCTGACCTTGAACTGATCGAAGTTAAGACGATCGAGGTGATCGACATGGCGCATAGCGGATTCCAGCAGCGCCTGCGGCGTCGGCTCGCCATACTTTTCCTGCAGATCCTTTTCCAGCGATCCGGCGTTAACGCCGATACGGATTGGGATATTATTGTAACGTGCGCAGTCAACGACCTGCCGAATACGCTCTTCGTTGCCGATATTGCCGGGGTTGATGCGCAGGCAGTCAACGCCGTATTCAGCCACTTTCAGCGCGATACGGTAGTCAAAATGGATATCGGCAACCAGCGGGACGTTAACCTGCTGCTTGATAAGGCGGAACGCTTCGGCGGCATCCATGGTGGGAACAGAGACGCGAACGATATCAACGCCGACGCGCTCAAGCGCTTTGATTTGGTTAACCGTTGCGGCCACATCGGTGGTTCGCGTATTGGTCATGGACTGGACGGCGATAGGCGCGCCGTCGCCCACTGGCACCTGGCCGACGTAAATGCGCTTTGATTTGCGACGGATAATGGGTGCTTCGTTATGCATATTCTTTCTCCGAAATTACTCGCGACCAGAAGATGCGTTATTGCGCACCGACTGTCAGGCGGGCAACCTGGTTGCTACGGATAAAACGACTCAGATCGACCGGCTGGCCCTGATACTGGATCTGAACGGCGCCCGGCGCGCCAATCTTAAGACGATATGGCGCCGTGCCGGAAAGGCTGAGTTTACCACCACTACGCTGGATCCCGCTGAACAGTTTCTTGCCTGTCGCATCGGAAACTTCCAGCCAGCACTCTTTACTGAAGTTCATAACCAGCGCGTTGGCCTCGGCGGCTGGCGCGCTAACGCCTGCAGAAGCCGTCGGCATCTGGCCGTTGTCGGCCGGCACCTGCGAAGGCGAAACCGCAACCGGCGCGGCTGAGCCAGTAGCAGCGGCTGAAGTATTGGCTGCAGAGGCGGCTGAACCGGTCGCGGCGGCTGAAGTATTGGCCGCAGAAGAAGTGGCAGCAGCGTCAGGCGCGGCCGCGGTATCCGCAGGCGCGCTCTGGGCAGGCGCCGTCGGCGCCTCTTCGGCTGGTGACATGCCGTCCGCGCCGCTGTTGTTCAGCGGAATGGACTGGCTGTTATCGCCGCCTGCGCTGACATTCTGATCGGCCATTGAAACCAGATCGTCCTGCGCCGCCTTGTGGTTCTGCCACCACCATGCGCCGGTCAGGCCTACCACCACAAACAGCACCAGCCAGGTAAAAATCATCAGCCAGCCGTCGCGTTTTTTGCGGCGTTTGCCCAGGGAAAAACTCTGCATCGGCTCGACTTTAGCAGCCCGTACGGGTGCCTGTTTCGCCATCATCGGCAGCAGCTCTTCTTCCGGCACGTGCACCAGCCGGGCGTAAGAACGGATATAGCCACGCAGGAAGGTAGACGCCAGATCCGCAGGCGCCTTGTCCTCTTCAATATCGCGGACGGTGGAAAGTTTCAGGCAAAGGCGCTCCGCAACGTTCTGCTGAGACAGGCCCATTTGCTCACGGGCTACGCGCAGGCGCTCGCCTGTTGAATTTACTGCTGATTTATCTTGAGTGGCTTCAGTATTCATTAGCTAAAAAATGCAGGTACTGTATCGATTGTGGAAAATTTCGCGCCAGCTGTTCCCCGGCAAGCCGGATGCTCTCCGGATGCCCTGCCCGCGCGGCGAAGCGAATCTCTAACCACAAGCTCTGCGCCGAAGCGGCAAAGTTGTGTTGATAAACATCTAACAGGAGCCGCGATGAATCGCGCTCGTTCTTTCCAAATCGCCTTTCGGCTTCCGCCAGCAGCGCAGCGCCCTTTTCCGCATCGTTTTGCGTCGCTTCCAGCAACGCGGCTTTGGCCTTCTGCGCTTCACCCGCGCGCAGATAGCAATAGCCGGCATTCTCCAGGGCGTCGGCGCGACCCGGTATTCGGATCGCCTTACTGAACTGCTGCTGGGCCGCATCATACTGCCCTAAAAGACAGAGAAACGCACCGTAATTATTGATTACGTCACGGTTTTGTCCTGCCAGCGCCACGGCTTTTCGGTAATGCTCCTGCGCCGCGGCGTTGTCGCCCACGCGCTGAAAATAGCGCGCCATGGCAAGCCTGCAGCGATAGTCGTCAGGCGCCAGCTGCAGCGCCTGTCGTAAATTGCGTTCCGCCGGGGCCAGCTGATCCTGCGCCAGCCAGGCCAGGCCTAATTGTAGTCGCGTCCCGGCCAGCTCGCTGCGCGGTGTCGTCAGGCTACAGCCCGCAAGCAGCAGCGCGACCAGCCAAAATGATAATCCCTTATTCATCATCGCCTCCTTAGCGGAAGCGATGTTACGCCCTTTTACTCAGCGGACAAGCCGCGAGCCTGGCTTTCAGAGCGCTTTCACAGAAATCGCTTCGCCGGCCATTTTTTTACGCATCGTGCGGCGCGTGCGGTCGATGACTTCACCAGCAAGCTGGCCGCAGGCGGCATCAATATCATCGCCGCGGGTCTTACGCACAATAGTGGTAAAACCATAATCCATCAACACTTTAGAGAAGCGATCGATGCGACTGTTCGAACTCCGGCCATACGGCGCGCCCGGGAAGGGGTTCCACGGAATAAGGTTAATCTTGCACGGCGTCTCTTTCAGCAGCGCGGCCAGCTCATGCGCGTTATCGGTGCTGTCGTTGACGTGATCCAGCATGACATACTCGATGGTCACGCGGCCCTGATTGGCGTTGGACTTGGAGATGTAGCGCGCGACGGAAGCCAGGAAGGTTTCGATATTATATTTTTTGTTGATCGGCACGATTTCGTCGCGGATAGCGTCGTTTGGCGCATGTAGCGAAATCGCCAGCGCTACGTCGATCATATCGCCCAGCTTGTCCAGCGCGGGAACGACCCCGGAGGTGGACAGCGTCACGCGGCGTTTTGACAGCCCGAAGCCGAAATCGTCCAGCATGATTTCCATCGCCGGGACAACGTTATTCAGGTTGAGCAGCGGCTCGCCCATGCCCATCATCACCACGTTGGTGATAGGACGCTGGCCGGTTACTTTCGACGCGCCGATAATTTTAGCCGCGCGCCAGACCTGGCCGATAATTTCGGATACGCGCAGGTTGCGGTTAAAGCCCTGCTGCGCGGTCGAGCAGAATTTACACTCCAGCGCGCAGCCGACCTGTGAGGAGACGCACAGCGTGGCGCGATCTTTCTCCGGAATATAAACGGTTTCCACCTGCTGGCCACCGACCGTGATCGCCCATTTGATGGTGCCGTCCGCCGAGCGCTGCTCTTCCGCCACTTCCGGCGCGCGGATTTCGGCCAGCTCTTTCAGCTTGCCGCGGAAAACCTTGTTGATGTCGGTCATCTCATCGAAATCATCACAGCAGTAGTGATAAATCCACTTCATTACCTGATCGGCACGGAACGGCTTTTCGCCCAGGCCAACAAAAAATTCGCGCATTTGCTGACGGTTCAGATCGAGCAGGTTGATTTTTTCTTTTTTTGGCGTGGTGATAGCAGATGACGGGGTGACAATTTGTTCAGACATAATATTCTCTGGCCTCGTTGTTACACGTTATGGCGCTGGGGAGGTTAATAAGAAGTATAAATGAAACGCCCCCGCTGAGCAGGGGCGCATTATTGTACAGGCAGAGCGTCTGCGGATTAAAGGGCGTTATGAAAATAAATTGTAAACGCGCCGCATTCCCCTGCCATCAATAATCAATAATTAACGAGTGCGTGGGCACACTTCGCCTTCGCCAAAGAAGAAGGCGATTTCGCGAGCGGCAGACTCGGCAGAGTCAGAACCGTGGGTCGCGTTCTCGGTGAAGCTGTCCGCGTAGTCGGCACGCAGCGTACCAGCCAGCGCGTTGTCCGGGTTAGTTGCGCCCATCAGATCGCGGTGACGCTGTACGGCGTTTTCGCCTTCCAGCACGGAAACCACTACCGGGCCAGAGGTCATGAATTCAACCAGGCCGTCGAAGAAAGGACGGCCCTGGTGTTCTGCGTAGAAGCCTTCAGCCTGCTCTTTGGTCAGGTGCAGCATTTTGGTGCCAACGATTTTGAAGCCAGCGCTTTCAAAACGGTTAAAAATGGCACCAATTACGTTTTTTGCCACCGCGTTTGGTTTTACGATAGAAAAAGTACGTTCGATAGTCATAGTGACCCCTGTTTGATGTCGAGTTTGGCCGGTGAAAAGGCTCCCCGGCCGGGAAAATGGCGCCGATTATAGGGGGCATAAGCCCGCATTCCTATCGGATATTCAACAAATCGTTAAAAAAGTCGCTTAAGCGCCTACAGACCGGCAACCTTAGTGCGCAATCGCGCAAAAATGCTTCAGCTCGCCGCCCGGCGTGGAGAAAACCCGAGAAGATCTTGAGATGCCCGTCAGGATAACCGACACTCAGGGCAACTATTCCTGTTGCGAGGCCGCTATGACTTGCTCTTTGTTTGTGACCGCCGACTGGCTGGCGGAACACTATGCCGATGATGATATTCAGGTACTGGACGCGCGTATGCTGCCGCCGGGCCAGGAGAAGGTTCGCGATATTCAGGCGGAGTACCGTGCGGGCCATCTCCCGGACGCGCCTTTTTTCAATATCGAAGCGCTTTCCGACCCTGCCAGCCCTTATCCGCATATGCTGCCGCGAGCGGAAGCTTTTGCCGTGGCGATGCGCGAGCTGGGCGTCAGCAGCGAAAAACATTTAGTGGTTTACGATGAGGGTAATCTCTTCTCTGCGCCGCGCGCCTGGTGGATGCTGCGTCAGTTCGGCGTAGCCTCGGTTTCCATTCTGGCCGGCGGACTGAGCGGCTGGCGCGAAGCCGGTTACGAGGTGGCTACCGGCGACGTCGCGCTGCCGGAAGCGGAGTTCGAGGCCAGTTTCGATCCGGCCGTGGTGAAGCGGATCACCGACGTGATGGTCATCAGCCATGAAGGCGGCGCGCAGATTGTCGACGCCAGAGCCGCCAACAGGTTTTACGGTGAAGTGGACGAGCCGCGTCCGGGCCTGCATCGCGGTCATATTCCCGGCAGCCTGAACGTGCCGTGGAACGAACTGGTGGAAAACGGTCAGCTGAAGTCGCCGGAGGCGCTGACGGCCATTTTCCAGCGTCAGGGCGTGAAGCTCGACGAGCCGGTGGTGGCCAGCTGCGGCTCCGGCGTGACGGCGGTCGTGCTGATCCTGGCGCTGACGTCGCTGGGCGTGGAAAACGTCACGCTCTATGACGGCTCCTGGGGCGAATGGGGTAGCCGCGACGATTTGCCGATCGCTACCCGATAAACAGCCGCCCCGGCGGCCGGAAGGAAAGCCTTATTAAGACGGGCGATGGCGATCGATATTCAGCGCGGCTATTTACACTGGCCGCGCTGTTTTAACGCCATCAGCAAAGCAGAAGTCGCCCGGCGCTTTACAGGATCCTGTCCTGCTTAAGCGAGCGCAGGAAGCTGCCCCACCGCCGTTCATAAAAGGGCGTGATATGCGCGGTAAAGAAGTGGCTGATATTGTCATTATCCACTACTTCGCAAATATCTACCGGCTCATCCTCTAACAGCGTATCGGTCGCCACGCTGCCCGCCGCCTGAATGATATTTTCGATATCACCGTCGGCTTCAATGCCAATTAGCAAATTAGGCTTCGCGTCCGCCGCTTCTTTAATATGCGCTACCCATGCGCGCCGCACCTGCTTATGTTTAGCAAACAGCTCCGTCAGCGAGGCGATGGTTTGCGCAGGCGGTTCGGCAATTTCCGACAGCAGCAGCGAAGCGCCGCCTTCCAGCACCGTTTGCTGGCTCAGGGCGTTGCCCTCTTTCCCCAACAGGCTGCTGATTTCCCCCGGCGAAAACTCCTTGCCGACGGGCAGTTTGGGATTCAGAAACAGCGTTTCGCCCTGAGTCATGGCAAACAGCGTGCGTACCGGCATCACCAGAAAAGGCTGTTCTTCGGTGACGGCCTGCTGTAGCGCCTGCTCTGAGGTGAAAAAGGGAATAATGCTGGTGCCGTCCTCTTTTTCCCAGTGCTGCAGCTCCGCATCGGCCTGCTCCACGCTTTCGCCAGGCACCCAGACGCTGGCTTCCATCAGTAACGTAAAGAACTCCGGGCGGTGCGCAGGCTCGGTCGCCGCCAGTTTCAACACCTCTTCCAGGCGCTGGTTGATTTCGTTCATTGCTTGCTTCCAGTCAAAGCGCCGGGCGCAGCGCCCGGCTACACGTTCTATTTCAGCAGCAGATTCGCCACGGTACGTACGCCCAGTCCGGTCGCGCCGGCAGACCACTGATCCACCGCGCCTTTACGGTAGGTCGCTGAGCAGTCGATATGCAGCCAGCCCTGCTGATAGTGCTTCACAAAGTGCGACAGAAACGCGGCGGCCGTGCTGGCGCCTGCCGTATGCGAAGGCGCGGCAATATTGTTTAAATCGGCAAAGTTAGAAGGCAGATAGCCGCGATGGAACTCGGCCAGCGGCAGTCGCCAGAAAGGTTCGTTCTCGCTGGCGGCGCTCTCCAGCAGCGACTGCGCCAGCGCGTCATCAAAGCTGAACAGCGCGTGATAATCGTTGCCCAGCGCCGTTTTGGCCGCGCCGGTCAGCGTCGCCGCGTCGATCATCAGCTGCGGGTTCTGTTCGCTGGCGTCGATCAGGCCGTCCGCCAGCACCAGGCGCCCTTCCGCATCGGTGTTCATCACCTCTACGCTTTTCCCGTTGCGGTAACGAATAATATCGCCCAGACGGAAAGCGTTGCCGCTGACCATGTTGTCGGCGCAGCAGAGATACAGCTTCACGCGCTTATCCAGTCCGCGATCGATAGCCAGCGCCAGCGCGCCGGTCAGCGTGGCGGCACCGCCCATATCCGACTTCATTGAATCCATCGAGCCGCTGGGTTTCAGGCTGTAGCCGCCGGTATCAAAGGTGATGCCTTTGCCCACCAGGCAGGCGAAGACCGGCGCTTTCTCATCGCCCGTCGGGTTATAGTCCAGCGCCAGCAGCGCCGGGCTGCGTGTTGAGCCGCGTCCTACCGTATGCAGACCGCTGTAGCCCTGAAGACGCAGATCCTCGCCTTTGGTAATGCGGTAGCTGGCCTTTTCGCCCGCCACGCCGCAGAGCAGATCGACCGCGCGCTGCGCCAGCTGTTCCGGGCTAAGCTCTTCCGCCGGAAGGTTGATGGTGTCGCGCACCCAGTCGATGATTTTCAGACGATGATCGAGCTCGGCCCGATCCGCCTCGCTCAACGCGGCCCATTCAACTTTTCTTTCGCCTTTCGGCCCGCGATAGCCCTGCCAGAAGGCCCAGCTTTTTTCCAGGTCCCAGTCGCCCTGCAGGCTGACGTGACGAATGCCCTGCCCGTCGATTTTGCGCGCCGCGCGCTGAATGGTGGTCAGCACATCGCCGCCGTTAAGGTGGATGGTCATGCCGCTGTCGTTGCTGGTCAGGGTCGCTTTTTCGCCCCAGCGCGCATCCGCCGCTGTCGTCGACAGCGTAATGATCATTGGCGTGGTTGTCATAACCTGGCTCCTTGTTAAAAATTTGTTATATCGACCTTGCAACGGCCGACGGCAGCGATAACGCTGCCTGTTCGTTTTAAGATTAACAGATTAAGCATAACGGGCTAAACAGCCCGTAGAACGGAAAAGATTAGCGCGAAGACGCCGCTCGCCATTGCGGAGATAAGTCACGCAGGCGGGTAATGGATTTACGCACCAGCTCGATAGCGTATTCGATCTCCTCGCCCGTGGTAAAGCGCCCCAGCGAAAAGCGCAGCGAACTGTGCGCCAGCTCTTCACTCAGGCCCAGCGCGCGCAGGACATAGGAAGGTTCAAGGCTGGCCGAGGTGCAGGCGGAGCCGGAGGAGAGCGCCAGATCTTTCAGCGCCATAATCAGCGATTCGCCATCCACGTGCGCAAAGCTGACGTTAAGGATATTCGGTGCGCTCTGCTCCAGGCTACCGTTAAGATACACCTCGTCGATTTCGCTCAGGCCCGCCCACAGGGTTCTGCGCAGCAGGTTAAGCCGGGCGCTTTCGCTGCTCATCTCTTCCTTTGCGATACGGTAGGCCTCGCCCATGCCGACGATTTGATGCACGGGCAGCGTGCCGGAACGCATGCCGCGCTCGTGACCACCGCCGTGGATCTGCGCGGCGATACGGATACGGGGCTTTCTGCGCACGTAAAGTCCGCCGATGCCTTTCGGGCCATAGAGCTTATGCGCGGAAAAAGACATCAGGTCGACTTTCAGCTCGCTGAGATCCACCGGCAGCTTGCCGACGCTCTGCGTGGCGTCAACGTGGAAGAGAACGCCGCGCGACTGGCACAGTTCGCCGATAGCTGCAATATCCTGCACCACGCCGGTTTCATTATTGACGTGCATAATGGAAACCAGGATGGTGTCGTCGCGCATCGCGTCCTGCAGCTGTTGCAGCGTGATAATGCCGTCGGCGTGCGGGGCCAGGTAAGTTACCTCGAACCCTTCGCGCTCCAGCTGGATACAGGTATCCAACACGGCTTTGTGCTCGGTCTGGCTGGTGATGATGTGTTTGCCTTTCTCCTGCTGGAGTTCGGCCGCGCCTTTGATGGCCAGATTATCGGATTCGGTTGCGCCAGAGGTAAAAACGATTTCGCGGGGATCGGCACCAATCAGTTCGGCAACCTGGTTGCGGGCGACGTCGACCGCTTCTTCCGCCTGCCAGCCAAAGCGATGGGAGCGGGAAGCCGGATTGCCAAAAGTCCCGTCAAGGGTCAGAAACTGCACCATTTTTTGCGCTACGCGGGGATCGGCGGGCGTGGTGGCGGCGTAATCAAGGTAAATCGGGACTTTCATTGCGTTGAACTCCGTACAGTTAAGTATGTCATTCAATGCGGTCTGCCGCGTCGGTGACCATCGTCCCCGACACAGAGTGGTATGAGGACGACGGCTTTCGCCGCCGCTTTAATCAGGCTCGCAGATTGACGTTAATCGTTTCATGCAGGCGGCCGGCCGGCACGCGCGCTTTTTCAGTGTTGTTCTGACGATCGGCCACATCCAGGATTTCCTGGTTGTTCACCAGTTCCGCCAGCGTAATGTTGTTCAGGAAGTCGCTGATACGCTCGCTCAGGTCGCGCCACAGCACGTGGGTCAGACAGCGTTCGCCGCCCTGACAGCCTTCTTTGCCCTGACACTTGGTCGCATCCACAGACTCATCCACGGCGGTGATCACCGCGCCAACCGCAATCTCGCCGGACGCTTTGCCCAGCAGATAGCCGCCGCCTGGCCCACGTACGCTGGCCACCAGACCGTTTTTACGCAGGCGAGAGAAAAGCTGCTCCAGGTAGGACAGCGAAATGCCCTGACGCTCTGAAATATCAGCTAAAGGTACTGGCCCTTCGTGCGAGTGCAGCGCAACATCAAGCATAGCGGTAACGGCATAACGGCCTTTGGATGTCAGTCTCATGGCGTAAACGACCTCGGTTGTTCGTGAACATTTGATGGACGAAGTCTGCCATTCCTGAGTGTTTTGGTCAACTATTTAACCGAGTAATTCACTCAAGTATTTAACCTGGTAATTTACTCAACTATTACCGCTGCTTTTTTGCGCGCCTCGACTACTTCTCGCTCTTTGGCTTTTCCAGCGAAGAGAGCATGCCGCGCAGAATATTCAGCTCGTCGCGCTCCGGACGCGCCCGCGTATAAAGGCGGCGCATCTTGCTCATCACCTGGCCGGGATTGCCTTCACGTATAAAGCCGCTTCTCACCATCATCTGTTCCATATGCTGGTAAAAGCGCTCAAGGTCGTCGACCAGCGGATAAGGCGACTCTTCGTAGTCGGGCTGCGTGGTTTCCTGCGATTGCAAAAACGCCATGCGCACTTCATAAGCGATGATCTGTACCGCCATCGCCAGGTTGAGCGAGCTATACTCCGGGTTAGCGGCAATGGCTACGTGATAGTGGCACTTTTGCAGCTCTTCGTTGGTCAGGCCCACGCGCTCGCGGCCAAACACCAGCGCAACCGGCGCCTGCTGCCCTTCCTGCACGCTCTTGATGCCGCACTCGCGCGGATCGAGCATTGGCCACGGTAGCGAACGCGAACGGGCGCTGGTGCCAACCACCAGACTGCAGCCGGCCAGCGCTTCATCAAGCGTGTCAACAATGTGCGCTTCGCCAATCACGTCGCTGGCGCCAGCGGCCAGTGCGATAGCCTGCGAGTCAGGTTTGACCAGCGGATTGACCAGATAAAGGTTGGTCAGGCCCATGGTTTTCATCGCGCGAGCGACGGATCCCATATTGCCGGTGTGAGAAGTTTCCACCAGCACGATTCGGATGTTATGCAGCATAGGAGTTCAGGTCTGTGAGATAATTTGCCAATGTTAACATATTTTCAGGACTTTTACCGAGCCCCCTGCTATAATCCGCGCCGTTTTCCGTTCTTTAACATCCAGTGAGAGAGACCGATGCATCCGATGCTCAACATCGCCGTGCGCGCTGCGCGCAAGGCCGGTAATTTAATTGCCAAGAATTATGAAACGCCAGACGCCGTTGAAGCCAGCCAGAAAGGCAGCAACGACTTCGTTACCAATGTTGACCGCGACGCCGAGCGCCTGATTATTGAGGTGATCCGCAAGTCTTATCCAAAGCACACCATTATTTGTGAAGAAAGCGGTGAGCTGCCCGGAGAAGACAAGGATGTGCAATGGGTTATCGATCCACTGGATGGCACTACTAACTTCATTAAGCGCCTGCCGCATTTCTGTATTTCTATCGCCGTACGTATCAAAGGCCGCACCGAAGTGGCCGTGGTTTACGATCCAATGCGTAACGAACTGTTCAGCGCCGTACGCGGCCAGGGCACCCAGCTGAACGGCTATCGCCTGCGCGGCTCCACCGCTCGCGATCTGGATGGCACCATCCTGGCGACCGGTTTCCCGTTCAAGCTGAAGCAGCACGCCACGCCGTATATCAATATCGTGGGTAAACTCTTTACCCAGTGCGCGGATTTCCGTCGCACCGGTTCTGCCGCGCTGGATCTGGCTTACGTTGCCGCCGGCCGCGTGGACGGCTACTTTGAAATCGGCCTGAAGCCGTGGGATTTCGCCGCGGGCGAGCTGCTGGTACGTGAAGCAGGCGGCCTGGTGACCGACTTCGTTGGCGCGCATGGCTATATGCACTCCGGCAACATCGTCGCCGGTAACCCACGCGTGGTAAAAGCGATGCTGGCGACCATGCGCGACGAGCTGAGCGAAGCGCTGAAGCGCTAAATCACTCTCAAGAAAGGGCTGAACGTTTGTTCAGCCCTTTTTTATTGCCGCGCATTTAAAAAAGCGGTCGTATCCCGCCGGATAACGCAGGCTGCGCGCTCAGCCACAGCATTACGCCGGTTGCCAGCAGCAGCAGGCCGCCTGTCAGCGACAGCGTTGCCCAGATAAAAGCGCGATCGCTCTGCGCGTTTTCTCGTCGACTCAGCTTCAGCGCCAGCGCGCGCGAAACCTGCACCAGCACGGCCATAGCCGTTACCGTAACGGCCGTTCCCACCGCCATCGCCAGTGCGGAAAGCACGCCCCATGCGTAAACGCCGATCACTTTAGAAAACAGCAGCATCATAATCGCGCCGGAGCACGGCCGCAGCCCCATTGACAGCACCACCAGCGCTTTGGTTTTACCGCTGACCGCCTTATCCAGCATTCCGCTATCCGGCACGTGCTGATGCCCGCAGCCGCAGTGTGCGCCGTGCCGATGGCCCTGTTCTACAGGCATCAGGCGGCTAACGGCAAGGCGGGGCTTTTTCAGCAGGCGCACAATTCTGCCGCCCGCTCGCCAGCACAACCACAGCCCCAGCCCGACTACCAGCAGATAACTGCCCTTTTCCAGCCAGTAGCTGCCCACATGCAGCTGGCGGGAAGAGAGCTGTAGCACCACCAGCATTATCGTCACCAGCGCAATCGCCACGCCGCCCTGTAGGAGGGCTGCGGCCAGGGTCAGCCGGATGCTGGTGTTCATCTTCGTGGGATGCGTAGCCAGAAACGTTGCGATCACTACTTTGCCGTGGCCCGGCCCAAGCGCGTGCAGGATGCCATAAATCAGGCTGAACCCCATCAGCGTCAGGCCGACCTGATGCGGCCGGCTCGCCACCTGCTGCAGCAGCGCCGTCATCTCCACATGCAAATTGCGCTGCCAGACCACGCTTTGCAGCAATAATTGCGGCCAGTACAGCCAGGCCGCCGCGCCCGCTGCGATAAATATCAGCAGCAGCAGGTAAAGCGGCCACGCCTGAAGCCAGCGGCTGCGGGATCGCTGCGCTACGGACATCACTGACATAATAAGGTCACCGTTTGGGCAAACTGACGGCCAAGATCCATATCGGCAGGCGGCGCATCGGCTTTATCCAGCGACAGCGCATAGGTCTGGAGCGAAGCGTTGGGATTGGGCGTTTTAAGCGTCAATCGGCAGCGCTGCGCCAGCTCTGGCGGAAGATGCAGCGATTGTTCGGATGCAAAAGTCATATCGACAAAGTAAGTCGGATCGAAAATGGAAAAGGTGTAGCGCTGTCCGGCCAGCGGCTGCGGTTCGTCCAGCGGCAGAATAAACTCCAGCACGGCTTTGTTTCCCTCTCGCGACAGCCGGTATTCCGGCGGTAAGTTGCCAAATTTCACCGGCTTGCCTTTATGCCAAAACTCGGCGAAATAATGCTGCGCCATCACGTTGGCCATCACTTCCGCCGCCAGTTTTTTCCAGACCACCGAATCCGGTTTGGCTTTGCCCGCGTCGTACAATAAATCGGCGGAGGTGATCTCATCCATCACCCAGTGCATTTTCAGGCCGGTCAGCCGATCGTCCTGCTGCACCAGCGTGGCCTGCATAGCGATAAAGCTATGGGGATGGCTCCATGCTTGCGGCATTACCATCAGCAGCGCTATGCACAGCAGCCTGATAAAAATGTTATAACGTAACAATACCTGCTCCTTATCCAACCGGTGAAAAAATCTGTGACCTGCCTTAAAAGCTACAAAAAAATCTGCTGGCTGTCGGTTTAGTCCGACCGGGTCACGCTATTCTTAGCGGGGTGACTTTTATCGGGACAGCAGATCATGACTCAACCTCTAATCGGGCCAGCTGCTTTCTCCAGTCCGCAGCGACGCTGCCATCTGCTATTACTGCTTTATCTGCCAGGCAGCGTCACGCTGGAGCTATTGTGCCAGCTCAACGGCGTGGATCCTTCCGTGGCCCGGCAAGATATAGCGGAGGTCACGGCAGAAATCCAGCGCTATCACCGGCTGTCGCTGCTACAGCACGCTACTGACGGCTATCGGATTGACGGTGCGGAACTGGATCGGCGGCTGTGCCTGCTGCACTGGCTTAAACGCGCGCTGCGGCTAAGCCCTGATTTTGTTCGGCAGCATTTTTCTCCGGCGCTGAAGCAGCAGCTGCAAACGCTGCGGATAGAAAAAGCCCTTTATGATGACCATAACCTGAATGCGCTGGTTCACCACTGCGCGCAGGGTTTGTCACGAGAGTTTACGCCGCGCGACTGTCAGTTTCTGGCGCTGTTTATGCAGCATTCGCTGGGTCGCCAGGCGCCCCTGTCATTTAATGAGGCCCAGCAGGCCTGGCTGGCAAAGCGTCGGGAATATCAGGTAGCGCAGGAGATTGTGCAGCACTGGCAAAAACGCTGTAAGGCCGCGCCGGAGGCGAATATTGCCTGCTTGCTTGCCCTGCTGTTCAGCCAGCTTCATACGCCCACCCTCGCCGGGATCCGTCATGACTATGAGCAGCAGCTGCTTGCCGATATTTATCGGCTGATTGAGCAATTTCAGATGCTTTCCGGTCACCGTATCGGCAACGTGCAGGGCCTGTGCGAACAGCTCTATACGCACATGGCGCAGGCGCTGGAGCGATCCCTGTTTGGTATCGGCATTGATAACAGCCTGGCGGAAGAGGTTCTGCAGCTTTATCCACGGCTGTTGCGTACCACCCAGGCGGCAATAGTCAGCTTTGAACAGCGCTACTCGCTGCGTTTTTCTGAAGAAGAGATGGGGCTTATTGCTATTATTTTCGGCGCGTGGCTGATGCAGGAAAACGTGCTGCAAGAAAAACAGGTACTGCTGCTAACCGGAAAAGATGCCGCGCTGGAAAAAGAGCTCGAACAGCAGCTCCGCGAACTGACGCTGCTGCCGCTGAACATCAAATATCTGGACGTGGCGGAATATCAGCGCAGCAGCGCCCCAAAGGGTATTGCGCTGGTGATTACGCCCTATGCCACGCCGCTGCCGCTCTACTCTCCGCCGTTAATCCATGCGGAACTGCCGCTACAGCCGCATCAGCAGGATCGTATCAGGCTGCTGCTGGAGTCCTGACCCACGCCTGCGAAAAGCAGGTTAGACTTGCGGACAAAGCGCCTGTTTTGCATAAAATCAATGCCCAATGGCTTTGAATACCTTGTTGCCTGATTTTTACTTTTTGCCTGTTGAGAGGCCGCCGCCCGTGCGGTTAACTGTGTCGCCTTTTGTGAATGATAAGGATTGTGCCATAAGGTTTAACGGCTACATTATCGTCAAGCATAAGTGCTGAGGTACTTCCCCCAATGCGCTACGCGCAAAGGGGGAGTATTTTAGCAAAGCCGCAGTGCGATTAGGTTTTCGCGGCAATGCGAGCGCTCTTTTCCGGCCGCAGAAACAGCGCCGGCACCACCAGCAGCGCCATCACCCAAAATATATCGCCGTGCAGATGCTGGAACAGCGCCCCGCAGACTATCGTCATTACCGCAATGCCGCCGCCCATCGCCAGCGCCGAATATACGGACTGCAGACGAATAACCTCGGCGCCTTCCCTGGCGGCGATAAAGCGCATCGCCGCCAGGTGACAAATGGTAAAGCTGCCGCAGTGCAGGATCTGCGCTATGATCAGCAGCGGCAGCGCCGTGGTTGAGGCCATCAGGCTCCAGCGGATCAGCGCACATACGCCGGAGAGCAGCAGCAGGTCCCGTGCGGTCCAGCGCCCAAAAAGCCGGTTGCTGGAGGCAAACACGATAATTTCTGCCACCACGCCCAGCGACCAGAGGTAGCCCACCACGCTCGCCGAATAGCCTGCATCCTGCCACCAGATAGCGCTAAAGCCATAATAGGCCGCGTGCGCGCCCTGCATCAGGGTGACGCAGAGCAGAAAGCGCCAGGATGATTTCAGCAGCCGCTGCCAGTCCTGCCAGCCCGCACGTGCGACAACCTTGTCGCTCCCCTGCGGCGGGGTGGCCGGGCGAAGCAACATCCCGCCGAGCATCGCCGCCGTTCCTGCACAGAGCAGCCACAGGATCGCCTGGTAAGAGAAAGCGTTAACCAGCACGCCGGTCAGCGCCGAGCTGATAACAAACGCCAGCGATCCCCACAGCCTGACCGGGCCGTAAGCCATTGCAATCTGCCGTTGCCAGGTGGCGGCCAGCGCGTCGCTCAGCGGCACCAGCGGAGAGAAAAACAGGTTGAAGCCAATCATGACCAGCAGTAGCCAGACCCAGAACGCGCTAAACCAAAAGCCCAGGGCAAACAGCAGCGACAGCCCCGCCAGCAGACGCAGCACGCTAATCAGGCGCGAAGGCGTCGTCACGCGGGAAGCGATAAGCAGGCTGCCGGTAAAGCGGGAAACCATGCCGACGCCTAATAAAAGGCCGATTTTTTCCGCATCAAGCCCGATGCCTTTCAGCCAGACGGCCCAGAACGGCAGCCAGACGCCGTAGGTAAAGAAGTAGGTGAAGTAGCCCAGCCCCAGCCACCACGCAGAACGGATTGCCATTTTTCCTCCGGCAATGTACAGACGAAAAAAACGGGACGTAGCGTCCCGTTTCGTTGTCGCGCCGGAAAATTCTCCGGCGTTCTGAAGCGGGATACAGCATCCCGCAGGCTTATGGCTTTTACGCGTACACCGGGAAGCGGGCGCACAGTTCCAGCACCTGCTTTTTCACGCGTTCGATGGTCGCTTCATCGTTGATATTGTCAAGAATGTCGCTGATCCAGCCGGCCAGCTGGCGCACTTCCGCTTCCTTAAAGCCGCGACGAGTCACCGCTGGCGAGCCAATACGGATGCCGGAAGTCACAAACGGGCTTTTCGGATCGTTCGGCACGCTGTTTTTGTTAACGGTGATGTTGGCACGGCCCAGCGCCGCATCAGCTTCTTTACCGGTCAGGCCTTTGCTCACCAGATCGATCAGGAACAGGTGGTTATAGGTGCCGCCGGAAACGATGTCGTAACCGCGCTCCAGCAGGACTTCCACCATCGCTTTAGCGTTTTTGGCAACCTGCTGCTGATAGACCTTAAACTCCGGCTCCATCGCTTCTTTCAGCGCTACCGCTTTACCGGCAATCACGTGCATCAGCGGGCCGCCCTGGCCGCTAGGGAAGACGGCGGAGTTCAGCTTTTTATAGAAATCTTCATCGCCGCCCTTCGCCAGGATCAGGCCGCCGCGTGGGCCCGCCAGGGTTTTATGGGTGGTGGTGGTTACGATATGCGCATGCGGAACCGGGTTCGGGTAAACGCCTGCGGCAATCAGACCGGCGACGTGCGCCATGTCGACAAACAGGTAAGCGCCGATGCTGTCAGCGATTTCACGCATTTTCGCCCAGTCGCAGATGCCGGAGTAGGCAGAGAAACCGCCGATGATCATTTTCGGCTTGTGCTTCTGCGCCTGCGCGGCCAGATCGTCATAATCGATTTTGCCGGTCTCGTCGATGCCGTAAGGCACCACGTTGTACAGCTTGCCGGAAAGGTTAACCGGGGAGCCGTGGGTCAGATGGCCGCCGTGCGCCAGGTTCATGCCCAGAATGGTGTCGCCCGGCTGCAGCAGCGCGGTATAAACGGCAAAGTTAGCCTGAGAACCGGAGTGCGGCTGCACGTTGGCGAAATCGGCGCCGAACAGCTCTTTAGCGCGATCGATCGCCAGCTGCTCTACGATATCAACATACTCACAGCCGCCGTAGTAGCGCTTGCCCGGATAGCCTTCCGCATATTTGTTGGTCAGCTGAGATCCCTGCGCCTGCATGACGCGCGGACTGGTGTAGTTTTCCGAAGCAATCAGTTCAATATGCTCTTCCTGACGCACTTTCTCCTGCTCCATTGCCTGCCACAACTCGGCATCATAATCGGCAATATTCATATCACGCTTTAACATCCGCTTCTCCTGACTCAGCTAACAATCTATTCGGCATTGAACGGCCCTTTTGGGCGAAGGCCAACAGTGTAAACCGTTTTGCCTGCTCAGGGATAGCCGGAAAGCAGGGTTTTTACGCAAACGATTGGCTCCAGCGCTGGCAAGGGTTAGTTCTCTTTTTCCCTGGCGTGGCGGCTCGTCTGTTTCATCATCATCTACGTGCAGGTTTTTCAACATCGTCCTTTTTTTATGGTAATAAATGCCCTTGTCTGGTTAAAGGTTATTTACAGCGTGACGCGTTTCGCTATAAGATGCATTTAAAATGCAACTTATAAAAATCCTCAGGAGTTCGCCATGTTAGACGCCCGCACTATCAGCACCATCAAAGCGACCATCCCGGCTTTGCTGGCTACCGGCCCCGCCCTTACCGCCCACTTTTACGATCGGCTGTTCAGCCATCATCCGGAGCTGAAAGACATCTTCAATATGAGCAACCAGCGCAACGGCAATCAGCGTGAAGCGCTGTTCAACGCTATCTGCGCCTATGCGGGCAATATTGAAAACCTGCCCGCTATTCTGCCGGCGGTTGAGAAAATCGCGCAGAAGCACACCAGCTTTGCCGTGCAGCCTGAACATTACCAGGTAGTGGGCGAACACCTGCTGGCCACGCTGGATGAGATGCTCAGCCCCGGCCAGGAAGTGTTGGATGCGTGGGGAAAAGCCTATGGCGTGCTGGCAGACGTGTTTATTAAGCGTGAAGAAGAGCTGTATGAGGCGTCGGAACAAAAAGTGGGCGGCTGGCGGACGCCGCGCGCGTTCCGCATCAGCGAGATTACGCCACAAAGCGAAGTAATAAAAAGTATTGTCTTCAGCCCGGTTGATGGTCAGCCGGTAGCCGATTATCAGGCCGGGCAGTATCTGGGCGTCTGGCTGCGGGAAAAAAGCTTTGCTAATCAGGAGATCCGTCAGTATTCCCTGACGCGTTCGCCAAACGGCAAAGATTACCGGATTGCGGTGCGGCATGAGGCGGGCGGAACGGTTTCCGGCTGGCTGCACGATCACGCCAAAGTGGGCGACGAGGTGCGCCTGGCAGCGCCTGCCGGAGATTTCTTCCTGAATGTCACGCCGCAAACGCCGGTCACGCTGATTTCAGCGGGCGTCGGTCAGACGCCGATGCTGGCGATGCTGCACGTGCTGGCGGAACAGCACCACCCTGCGCCGGTACGCTGGCTGCACGCGGCGGATAACGGCAAAACCCACGCTTTTGCTGGTGAGGTTGTAGCGACGGGCCAGCAGCTGGCGCAGTTTTCACAGCATATCTGGTATCGGGATCCGCAACCCGACGATAGCGATCGCTATCAGACGCCGGGCCTGATGGATCTGCTGCCGATCGCAGAGCAGCTCAGCGATCCGGCCATGCACTTCTATCTTTGTGGCCCGGTCGGCTTTATGCAGCATATCGCTGAACAGCTGGTGAGCATGGGAGTAGCCGTTGAGCGCGTGCACTATGAGGTATTCGGCCCGCATAAAGTGCTGTAATACGCAAAAGGCCGGATAGTCCGGCCTTTTTTACCTGAAGGCAGGCGACTCAGATCGCTTCTTCATCTTCTTCGCCGGTACGGATACGCACCACGCGCGCCACGTCGAAGACAAAAATTTTGCCATCGCCGATTTTCCCGGTCTGGGCGGTGCGCATAATCGTTTCCACGCAGGTATCCACAATATCGTCGGCGATAACGATCTCGATTTTAACTTTCGGCAGAAAATCGACCATATATTCCGCGCCGCGATAAAGTTCGGTGTGCCCTTTCTGGCGGCCAAACCCCTTCACTTCGGTCACGGTCATCCCGGTGATGCCGACTTCAGCCAGCGCCTCGCGCACATCATCCAGTTTGAACGGTTTGATAATTGCATCGATCTTTTTCATGGCAGACCCTTGTTGTTCCCTCGCCAGCCGGAGGGTAAGCGTATTCAGTATATGTGCAGCAGACAGGATCCGCCGCGCGGTCTGTCACTTTTGCCGGGCAGATAAACTATCATATCTGCACCGCGATGCGGCACAAAAAAACTATTCTTTAAAATCAGAGGCATCCAGCTCATGGCGCGACAGCAGCTTGTAGAATTCCGTGCGGTTGCGTCCGGCCAGGCGCGCCGCGTGCGTCACGTTGCCTTTGGTCATTTGCAGCAGCTTGCGCAGGTAGTTCAGCTCGAACTGGTTTCTGGCCTCGACAAAAGTTGGCAGCGCCGTGTTTTCGCCCGCCAGCGCCTGCTCCACCAGCGCTTCGCCTATTACCGGCGCGGAGCTTAACGCCACGCACTGCTCGATGACGTTAACCAACTGGCGCACGTTGCCCGGCCAGCTTGCGGCGATCAGGCGCTTCATCGCATCGGTAGAAAAGCTGCGGACAAAGGGCTTATGCCTTTCGGCGGACTGCTTCAGCAAATGGTTCGCCAGCAGCGGAATATCTTCCGCGCGTTCGTGCAGCGCCGGCAGGCGCAGCGTCACCACGTTCAGACGATAATAGAGATCCTCGCGGAACTCTTTTTTCTCCATGGCCTTCGGCAGATCGCGATGCGTGGCGGAAATAATACGTACGTTAATATCCAGATCGCGATTGCTGCCCAGCGGCCGCACCTTGCGCTCCTGCAGCACGCGCAACAGCTTGACCTGGAGCGCCTGCGGCATATCGCCGATTTCGTCTAAAAACAGCGTGCCGCCTTCTGCGGCCTGAAACAGCCCTTCGCGCTGGCTCACCGCGCCGGTAAAAGCGCCTTTTGCGTGGCCGAACAGCTCGGACTCCAGCAGCTGCTCCGGCAGCGCGCCGCAGTTAATCGCGATAAAAGCCTTGCCGGCTCTCGGGCTGGCGGCATGAATCGCCTGCGCCAGGATCTCTTTTCCGGTTCCGCTCTGGCCGTTGATCAGCACGCTGACGTCGGACTGCGCCACCATCCTGGCCTGGTCCAGCAGCCGCAGCATCACCGGGCTGCGGGTAACAATGCTTTCCCGCCAGGCGTCGTCGCTGGCCGGCGCGCGATGTGCCAGAGCCTGATCGATGGCGCTATAGAGCGCGTCGCGATCCACCGGCTTGGTTAAAAAGCTGAATACGCCCTGCTGCGTGGCGGAAACGGCTTCGGGGATCGAGCCGTGAGCGGTAAGAATAATCACCGGCATGCCGGGATGGCTTTTCTGCACCTCGGCAAACAGCGCCAGACCGTTCATTTCATCCATGCGCAGGTCGCTGATGACCAAATCAATGCGCTCGTTTTGCAGCGTGCGCAGCGCCTCCGGCCCGCTTTCGGCGGTGGATACGCTAAACCCTTCGCTGCCCAGGCGCATCCCTAACAGCTTTAACAGGCCGGGATCGTCATCCACCAGCAGCAGGTTTGCCGATTTTTTTATCATCGCTGCGCTCCTTTTTCCGCGTCGTTTTTCTCGCTGTGGCCGTCGCTGCCGTCGGGCGAACGGCGCGTGGAGAGCTGACGTTCAATATCCGTTAGCGTGTCCAGCTTGCGTCGGGTGACTTTAAGCTCGCTGTTCAGCGTCGCCTGCTGCTGGCGCAGCGCGTCCAGCTGGGCATCGCTGGTCTGCTGCAAATGATGGTAGCGGGTGCGCTCCTCGGAGAGCTGCAGCTGCGCCATTTGGTTATCGCGCCACAGCTGAAGCAGCGGGCGCACGGCGGCGGGATAGTCGCGGCTGAAGGCGTCCAGCTGGAGCATATACTGACGCCGCTCGACGGGCGTGACGTTACCGTTGGCCATCAGCACCGCCTCTTTGAAAGCGCCCTGCCAGCTGTCGCCGCCCTGCTGGCGTGCCTGAGCGCGCGCGTCAGCGGCAGAAAGCCGCGCCGCGCAGTCTGTCGCCCGCAGCCAGTAAAGCGGATTGCTGGTTTTGCTCTCTTCCACGTCCCAGATCCGGGCGCAGTCCACCAGCCGGTAGTCCACTATCTTTGCTTCCGGTTCTACGGGCGCGCTATGACCCACGATTTTAGCGCCGGGCGCGTCGCTCGCGCAGGCGGCCAGCAGGCCAGCCAGCAGCGCGGCTGCCGTGTATTTGCCCAGCTGCATAACCGATCCCGCAGCCGGAAAAAAGAAAGGTAATCGCATTATTTGTTCTCGCCAATGGAGTTAAGTTCGATGCGAAAGCAGACGTCGGCCTCTTTACTGGCGGTCAGCTGTAGATCGCCCAGCAGGCGATGCACGCAGTCTTTGGCGATGCTCAGGCCCAGACCGCTGCCTTTTACCGCGCCTTTGCGCTGCTGGCTTCCCTGAAAGAAAGGCTCAAAAATCATCGCCCGCTCCGCATCCGGTATCGGCGTGCCGCTGTTGGCGACCTCGATGATGACCTTGCGGCCCTGCGGCCAGCTGCGGATCCAGATGGTACCGGATTCATCGCCGTAGTGTATCGCATTCGAGTAGAGATTATCGATCGCCCTTGTCAGCAGGGCTTCATCCGCCCGGCAGGCGGTGGCGGTCAGGGCAATATCGGTCTGGATCAGGCGCTTGCGTGCCGTGAGGTTGTGGCTGCTGACGATGCGCTCGATCAGCGGTTGCAGCTCCACCGGCTTCAGCACCACCTGCGCCTCTGAAAGCTTGCGGTTATAGTCCAGCAGCTGTTCAATCAGCCGTTGCAGATGGCGGCTGCTTTCGTCGAGGATGGCGACCACCTCGCGCTGATCGGTGGTCAGCGGGCCGGCGACTTCATCCGCCAGCAGCGCCGTCCCTTCACGCATGCTGGCCAGCGGCGTTTTCAGCTCGTGAGAGATATGGCGCAGGAATTCATGTCGCTGCGATTCAAGCCAGGCCAGGCGCTCGCTAAGCCATAAGATCCGCTGGCCGAGAGAACGCAGCTCGCGCGGGCCTTTCAGCGCGAGATTGTGCCCGGCCGAACGCCCTTCACCCAGCCGGTTGATCATGCGCTCGACCGCCTTGACCGGCCCGATGATCATGCGGGTAAACAGCACCACCAGCCCTAAACTGAGCAGAAACAGGATCAGCGCCTGCCAGCCGAAATACTGGCCGCGTTCGGCTATTTCGCGCTGCAGCTGTAGCCCACGTGAAAATACTGCATCACGCGTGGACTGCACCAGCCGGCCGTTGACGGCGGAAAAACGTTCCAGATTGTCGGAAGCCGTCTTAACAGGACTGCTGTTGTCGCACGCTATTTTCGCCAGTCCGGACAGCAGCTGCTGCAACGACTGCGTTAGCCGATCGTCGGGCACCGCCGCCGCCTGCTCTTCCAGCATGCGGGCATATTTGGTTCGTTGAGTCTGATAAAGGTTCGCCAGCATCGGATCGTCCAGCACGCAGTACTGGCGGTAGCTTCGTTCCAGTTCAAGCGCGGTGCGCGCCATCGCCTCGCTGCGGCGCACATCGGTCAGCGTATTGCGATTGATATCGGCCGCCTGATTGCTCAGCGCGGAGAGGCTTTCCCACGCCTGCCAGGCGAGCACCAGCAGCGGCAGCAGCACCAGCAGAAAGGCCATCAGCACCAGCTGGCGCAGCGATCGGGGAAACAGACGCCATTTTTTCACGGGAAGCTCTCCTGTTTTTAGTCAGCCCGATGCTAACGGAGTGTGCTGCGAGAGGAAAGCCTTAGTGTAAAACGAAAAACGGCAGGCTCAGGGAGCCTGCCGTCATGCGATGCGATGCCGGGATCCCGACATGCCTGAATAGGTGGTGCCTAACTCAACGTTGCGCCCTGAGTGTGATAGAGCCGGAGCTGTATCGGTCTCGCTGGACGGCAGGCACCGTATTGTGCGTCATTCGGAACGTTATGAAGCGCTTGACCGCTTGCGCAGGGCTGTCATAACCAGGTGAATGAGCCGCTGGGCCTAGTATAGCAAATTCCATGCCATGTTTGGAATTAAATTATAACGCTTTATTTTAAATAGCTTTTTAAAAACAGTACGGCGCAATGGCGTCAGAAGAGTTCGCCCGGCTGGCAGAAAGTGTCGCCGTTCGGGAACAGGATTAGGATTAACCTCAGGAACACAGCATAATCAATAAGTTAAATGTCGCCATTAAGAGACACCCGATTGACGGCCTGTCGCTATTTTGCAACGGTTGTTCACCATCGGCTCAGAAAACATAAAAAAAGGCAGCCGAAGCTGCCTTTAAGGTTGAGGCTAAACTTAACCAAGCTGCTTACGCGCGTTGCGGAAAATCCGCATCCATGGGCTGTCTTCGCCCCACTCTGCCGGATGCCAGGAGTTGCTGACCGTGCGGAAAACGCGTTCCGGGTGCGGCATCATAATGGTGACGCGGCCGCTTTCGTTGGTCACCGCCGTGATCCCGTTCGGCGAGCCGTTCGGGTTAGCCGGATACTGCTCGGTCACCTTGCCGAAGTTGTCGACAAAGCGCAGCGCCACCAGGCCTTTATGCTCCAGCGTGGCCAGATGGGCCTCGTCGCGCACTTCCACAAAGCCTTCGCCGTGCGAAACGGCAATCGGCATCTGCGATCCCGCCATGCCGGCCAGCAGCAGCGACGGGCTGGCCGCCACTTCCACCAGGCTGAAACGGGCCTCGAAGCGCTCTGACTGGTTACGCACAAAGCGCGGCCAGGCTTCGCTGCCGGGGATCAGCTCGCGCAGGTTGGACATCATCTGACAGCCGTTGCAGACGCCCAGCGCCAGCGTTTGTGGACGATGGAAGAAGGTTTCAAACTCGTCGCGCACGCGATTGTTGAACAGGATGGATTTGGCCCAGCCTTCGCCCGCGCCCAGCACGTCGCCGTAGGAGAAACCGCCGCAGGCCACCAGCGTCTGAAAATCCGCCAGATCGCGACGGCCAGCCAGCAGATCGCTCATATGCACGTCGACCGCATCAAACCCGGCGCGATGGAAAGCCGCCGCCATCTCGACGTGGGAGTTAACGCCCTGCTCGCGCAATACGGCCACTTTTGGCCGCGCGCCCGTTGCGATATAAGGCGCCGCGATGTCTTCTTCCGGCCGGAAGGTCAGCTTCACGTTCAGGCCCGGATCGAGATCGTTTTTCTTCGCTTCATGTTCCTGATCGGCGCACGCCGGATTGTCGCGCAGGCGCTGCATCTGCCAGGTGGTTTCTGCCCACCAGGTACGCAGAGTGCTGCGGCTTTCGCTGTAGACTGCCGAATTGCCGGAGGTGATCACAAAACGATCGCCAGGCAGCGCGCGGCCCAGCATGTGCACGCAGTCCGCCAGTCCCTGAGCGGCAAAAACCTGCTCTACGTATTCACGATCGGCCGCCGCAATCTGAATGACGGCGCCCAGCTCTTCGTTAAACAGCGCGGCCAGCGCATCGCTGCCCAGCGCGGCGATATCCGCCTCAACGCCGCAGTGGCCGGTAAAGGCCATTTCCGCCAGCGTCACCAGCAGGCCGCCGTCGGAGCGGTCGTGATAGGCCAGCAGCTTCTCTTCCGCCACCAGCGTCTGCATGGCCGTGAAGAAGCCCGCCAGCCGCTGCGCATCGCGCACGTCGGCAGGCTTGTCGCCCAGCTGACGATACACCTGCGACAGCGCCGTCGCGCCCAGCGCATTCACGCCCTGGCCAAGGTCGATCAGCAGCAGCGCATTGTCATGGTTGGCGGTTTGCAGCTGCGGCGTCACGGTGCGGCGCACGTCTTCCACGCGGGCAAAAGCGGTGATCACCAGCGAAAGCGGCGACGTCATTTCGCGCTGCTCGGTGCCCTGCTGCCAGCGGGTTTTCATCGACATGGAGTCTTTGCCGACCGGGATAGTGATGCCCAGCGCCGGACAAAGCTCCTCGCCTACCGCTTTAACGGCTTCATAAAGCCCGGCGTCTTCGCCTGGATGGCCTGCCGCCGCCATCCAGTTAGCGGAAAGCTTGATGCGCTTTAACGAACCGATCTGCGTGGCGGCGATATTAGTAAGCGCCTCGCCTACCGCCAGGCGGCCGGAAGCGGCAAAATCCAGCAGGGCTACCGGCGCGCGCTCGCCCAGCGCCATCGCCTCGCCGTAATAGCTGTCGAGGCTGGCGGTGGTCACGGCGCAGTTGGCGACCGGGATCTGCCACGGCCCCACCATCTGATCGCGCGCAACCATGCCGGTAACGGTACGGTCACCGATAGTGATCAGGAAAGTTTTTTCCGCCACGCTCGGTAAATGCAGCACGCGTTTAACGGCATCGGCAACGGTAATGCCTTCCCGCGCCAGCGGCTCGCCTTTGGCTTTCAGCGTGACGGCTTCACGGGTCATCTTCGGCGTTTTGCCCAGCAGCACGTCCAGCGGCATATCGATCGGCTTGTTATCGAAATGGCTGTCGCTCAGCGACAGGTGCATCTCTTCCGTGGCTTCGCCGATAACGGCGTAAGGCGCGCGCTCACGCTGGCAAAGCGCAGCGAACTGCGCCAGTTTGTCCGGCGACACGGCCAGCACGTAACGCTCCTGCGACTCGTTACACCAGACTTCCAGCGGGCTCATGCCCGGCTCATCGCTGAGGATATCGCGCAGGTTGAAGCGGCCGCCGCGTTCGCCGTCGCTGACCAGCTCCGGCATGGCGTTAGACAGACCGCCCGCGCCCACGTCGTGGATAAACAGGATCGGGTTCTCTTCGCCCAGCTGCCAGCAGCGGTCGATCACTTCCTGACAGCGGCGCTCCATCTCCGGGTTGTCGCGCTGTACCGAGGCAAAGTCGAGATCCGCATCCGACTGGCCGGAAGCCATAGAAGAGGCTGCACCGCCGCCCAGGCCGATATTCATCGCCGGGCCGCCCAGCACGATCAGCTTCGCGCCCACCGTGATTTCGCCTTTCTGCACGTGATCGGCGCGAATGTTGCCGATACCGCCGGCCAGCATAATCGGCTTATGGTAGCCACGCAGCTCGACACCGTTGTGGCTGTTAACTTCTTCTTCATAGGTACGGAAGTAGCCGGTCAGCGCCGGACGGCCGAACTCGTTGTTAAACGCCGCGCCGCCCAACGGGCCTTCAGTCATGATATCCAGTGCGGTAACGATGCGGTCAGGCTTGCCGAAATCCTCTTCCCACGGCTGTTCAAAACCGGGAATACGCAGGTTGGAGACCGAGAAGCCCACCAGGCCCGCTTTGGGCTTCGCGCCGCGTCCGGTTGCGCCTTCATCGCGGATTTCACCGCCGGAACCGGTTGCCGCACCGGGCCACGGCGAAATCGCCGTCGGGTGGTTGTGGGTTTCCACCTTCATCAGGATATGCGCCTCTTCCTGATGGAAATCGTAGCGGCTTTCCGCATCGGCATAGAAGCGGCCAACCTGCGAGCCTTCCATCACCGCCGCGTTATCTTTATAGGCGGACAGCACGTGATCCGGCGTTTTCTCAAAGGTGTTTTTGATCATTTTGAACAGCGATTTTGGCTGCTGTTCGCCGTCGATGATCCAGTCGGCGTTAAAGATTTTATGACGACAGTGCTCTGAGTTCGCCTGGGCGAACATATACAGCTCAATGTCGTTCGGGTTGCGCCCGAGTTTTTCAAAAGCCTGCTGCAGATAGTCGATTTCGTCTTCCGCCAGCGCCAGGCCCAGCCTGCGGTTGGCAAGCTCCAGCGCCGTACGGCCTTCGCCCAGCACGTCCACGCTGGTGAGCGGAGCCGGTTCATGATGCGCGAACAGCCGTTCGGCCTGCGACAGATCGCTGAGCACCACTTCCATCATGCGGTCATGCAGCAGCGCGCCCAGCTGCGTCCACTGCGCTTCGGTCAGCTGCGGCGCTTTGATGTAGAAGGCCAGCCCGCGCTCCAGGCGCGTCACCTGCGGCAGATCGCAGTTGTGGGCGATATCGGTCGCCTTGGAAGACCACGGGGAAATCGTTCCCGGACGAGGCGTCACCAGCAGCAGGCGACCTTCGTGGGTATGTTCGGCGAGAGAAGGACCATATTTCAGCAGGCGCTGTAAACGGGCTTTTTCAGCCTCGTCAAGCGGCGCGCTGACATCGGCGAAATGGACGTACTCGGCGTAAATGTCACTCACCGGCAGGTGAGCGTCCTGAAAGCGGGCCAGCAGTTTGTTAATACGAAATGCCGACAGAGCGGGCGAACCACGCAGAATTTCCATCATTAAAGATCTCTCGTCAGAGCGCCAGGCGACGCTTCTTTGGGCGCAACAGGGGAAAACGGGCGCCATTATAAAGAATCCCCATCTGTTACGAAACCGTTTGCGCAGAATTAATCGGCACAGGGAATTGCCTGAAAAGCGCACAATTCCGCACAAATCTGGTTGCGCCGCCGCAGGGAGTTGCGCAAAATGCCCCACGCTCAGGGACCATTAAAGACCACAAATACTGCCGTTACAGACAGAATCCTGAGAGAAATCGAGAGATAACCATTTGAAACGCCTGAAAATTAATTATCTGTTCATCGGGCTGGTGACGGTACTGCTCGCGCTTGCGCTGTGGCCGTCGATCCCGTGGCACAGCAGCGGGCTGGACCGAACGGAACAGATAAAAGCACGGGGAGTGTTGCGCGTCAGCACGCTCAATTCGCCCCTGACTTACTACACAGTGAATAAAGCACCGGCCGGTATGGATTACGAGTTGGCGAAACGCTTTGCCGATTATCTGGGCGTAAAGCTGCAAATCACGGTGCGTCAAAACCTCAGCGAGCTGTTTGACGACCTGGAAGAGGATAAAGCAGACGTGCTGGCGGCGGGGCTAATCTACAACAGCGATCGCCTGTCGCGCTTTCGCACCGGCCCGACCTACTATTCCGTTTCCCAGCAGCTGGTTTACCGGATGGGCAAGCCGCGTCCGCCGAATCTGGGCGCGCTGAAGGGCCGCCTGACGGTTGCGTCCGATTCCGCGTTCGCTTCGACGCTGCGCGATATCCGGCAAAATCAGTATCCCGATCTGGACTGGGCCATCTCTACCGATCAGAGCCCGAATGCCCTGCTGGAAGCGGTGGCGGACGGCAAGCTCGACTATACGGTGGGCGATTCGGTGTCGATCGCGCTGCTACAGCGGATCCATCCGCAGCTGGCGGTGGCTTTCGATATCACGGATGAAGAGCCGGTGACCTGGTATATGGCGCGCGACGAAGATGACAGCCTGTATGCGGCAATGCTGGACTACTTTAACCAGATGGCGGAAGAAGGCGCGATGGCGCGGCTGGACGAGAAGTATCTGGGCCACGTCGGCACCTTCGACTATGTCGATACCCGCACTTTTCTACGCGCCATCGACAGTATGCTGCCTGCTATCCGCCCGCTGTTTCAAAAATACGCCAGCGAGATCGACTGGCGGCTGCTGGCGGCTATTTCCTGGCAGGAGTCGCACTGGAACCCGCAGGCCACCTCGCCTACCGGCGTGCGCGGTATGATGATGCTGACCCGCAATACGGCGGACAGCGTCAACGTCAGCGACAGAACCGATCCGGAACAGAGCATTCGCGGCGGCAGCGCGTATCTGGTGAAAATGATGGAGAAGGTGCCGCCGACCATCCCGGAAGATGAGCGCATCTGGTTCGCGCTGGCGGCGTATAACATGGGCTACGCGCATATGCTGGACGCGCGCAGGCTGACCGAAAAGCAAAAAGGCAATCCGGACAGCTGGGCCGACGTCAAGCAGCGGCTGCCGATGCTGAGCCAGAAACGCTATTACAGCCAGACCACCTACGGCTACGCGCGCGGCCAGGAAGCCTACAACTATGTGGAGAACATCCGCATTTACCAGCTGAGCCTGGTGGGCTATTTACAGGATCAGGAAAGGAAGCTGGCGCAGCAGGCGGCAATGGAAGCGCAGCTGGGTAAAGGCTATCCGGCCGTGGAGCCGCAGGTGGCGATGAACTGAATGTGGGCGCGGCGAACGGCGGGGAAGTAAAAACACCCTGAGCGCGGCACGGGCGACATTTTATGCGTCTTTAAGCCAGGCCACGTTCTCTGCTCTTTTCTGTAAAAGGGCGCTGTTATCCAGCGCCCTTGTTTATTCTCCTTTCAGCAGCTCCGCGCGCAGCCTGTCGCGCAGCGCCTTTTTCTCCGCCCGACGATGGCGGAAGAAATCGCTTAGCATAGCCGCGCACTCTGCCGCCAGCACGCCCTGCTCCACGCTGACCTGATGATTCATGCCCGCATGGCCTAAGATATCCAGCAACGACCCCGCCGCGCCGGTTTTCTCATCCCGCGCGCCAAACACCAGCCGCCCCACTCTGCCGTGCACCATCGCGCCCGCACACATCACGCACGGCTCCAGCGTTACGTAGAGCGTGGTATCCAGTAGCCGGTAGTTTTCCAGCACCTTGCCGCCCTGCCGCAGCGCCATAATCTCCGCATGTGCGGTCGGATCGTGATAGCCGATAGGCCGGTTCCAGCCTTCGCCGATAACGGTATCGCCCTGCACCAGCACGGCGCCGACGGGCACTTCGCCTTCTTCCCAGGCACGGCGCGCCAGCGTTAAAGCATGGCGCATCCATTTTTCATCAATTTGGGTATCGCTCACCTGAGCCTCCAGCAAAAAATCGCGGGGCAGTATACCCGTTTACTCCAGCTGTTGCAGTTCGCCCTGCGGCGTCACCCGCCAGCGATGCTGGCAGAAGAAAAGCAGCGGGTTATCCTGCTTGCTGTCGCTGTAGCCACTGTAAAGCTGTAAAGGCGTGCCGATACGTTTTTCCAGCTGCGCCACCTTTTCATGTCCCAGGCAGCGCATTGTCAGCACTCGTCCACCGTAGCCGCGTGACATCTGGCTGGCGATCGTTTTTACCTTCGGCAGAAAAGCGGAGTCAAAATAGACCAGATCCACCAGCGACTGCGGCGAGCCGGTAATCAGCCAGACGTCAGCGTCAGCGCTGTTCAGGTAGTCGGTCAGCCGCTGCTGCACCACCGGGAAAGCGGTGACCCGTTGCCGAAACCACTGCGCAAAGGCTTTTTCGCGCACCAGCAGCTTCTTTTCGCTGTGGCCAAACGTAATCGCCCACAGCAGCAGACTCATCGGCCAGCGCGAAGCGCGCCCCTTGAGAAGCAGGCCGGCGCCGATCACGGGCAGCAAAGGCGCCACCAGCAACAGGTTGAGCGGCTGACGCCATAGCAAATAGCGCATAAAAGTGCCGAACATATCCTGCTGATGCAGCGTGCCGTCGAGATCGAAAAATACCACACGTCGTTCCTGACCAGTTATCAAACCTTTCTCCTCGGGGAAAACCCACAAACCAGACGCGTTTCGCGCCGTCATAACGCTGTTAATAATAGTGGACGCTGAGACAGCAATGTCAAAACTGCGCGCGGTGCGGGTAAATCCGCTTCAGCGCATACTCGCCTGTAATGCCGCGCGTAAGAAGCCGCCGTGTTCGGCAAGCAGCGTAGCGGCTTTTGTTGCGTCAACGCCGCTCAACACCATCAGGATAGCGGTTTTTACTTCATATGCCGTTTGCCGAAGCGCCCGTTCCGCCTCTTCCCGCTCGCAGCCCGTCGCCTGGCAAACCATCCGGCAGGCGCGATCGACCAGTTTGACGTTGGTCGCCTGCATATCCACCATCAGGTTCTGATAGACCTTGCCGATTTTCACCATCGCGCCGGTGGAGATCATATTCAGCACCAGCTTCTGCGCCGTTCCCGATTTTAGCCGCGTCGATCCGGTGAGCGCCTCTGGCCCCACGACCGGCGAAATGGCGATGGCCGCTTCATGCGCGATGGGCGAGTCCGGGTTACAGGAGATTGCTGCGGTGCGGCAGCCGGACTGGCGGGCGAAACGCAATGCACCAATGACATAAGGCGTGCGTCCGGAAGCAGCCAGGCCGACCACCATATCCTGCGGCGTCAGCTTCAGCGCCTGCAAATCGCTGACGCCCAGCTGTTCATCATCCTCGGCGCCTTCGACCGCTTTCAGCAGCGCGCCTGGCCCGCCCGCGATTACCCCTACCACCAGCCCATGCGGCACGCCGAAGGTCGGTGGACATTCGGAAGCGTCCAGCACGCCGAGCCGCCCGCTGGTACCCGCGCCCATATAGATAAGCCTGCCGCCTTCCTGTAACGAAGCGGCTGCCGCGTCTACCGCCTGCGCCACCTGCGGCAGCGTCCTGCGCACCGCTGCTGCAACGGTGGCGTCCTGATCGTTAAATTTCGTCACCATCTCCAGCGTGGAGAGACTGTCGAGGTCCATCGTGTCTGCATTACGTGTTTCTGAAATCAGTGCGCCAAGATCCATGCTATCCTCACAAATGAATTTTTAATTCTGTATTCGGCTTAATTGCTGAATATTATATTCATAACCGTTTTCCGAAGGGTCTTTTTTACTAAGCTGGCCGCCTTTTATAAGGGTAGCTGACGTGCTGAAGCGTGTTCAGACCGTTTTAAGGAGGAGCCGATGAGCTCACTATTACGTATTCGCCAACTCTATCCCACGCTGGCGCTGAACGAGCGACGCCTCGCTGACTTTTTACTGTCGCAGCCGGATAAGGCGCGGCATCTCAGTTCGCAAAAGCTGGCGGAAGAAGCGGGCGTCAGCCAGTCCAGCGTGGTGAAGTTTGCGCAGAAGCTGGGCTACAAGGGATTTCCGGCACTGAAGCTGGCGCTGAGCGAATCGCTGGCGAAAAAAGACGCTATTACCGTGCATAACCTGATCTTAAGCGACGATCCGTTAAAAGTCGTGGGCGAGAAGCTGCTGGCGGAAAAACAGTCCGCTATCCGCGCCACGCTGGATATCAACAGCGAGGAAAAGCTAACGGAAACGTTGCAGCTGTTAAAGGAAGCGAATCGCATTGTGCTGGTAGGTATCGGCGCGTCGGGGCTGGTGGCGAAAGATTTTTCGTGGAAGCTGATGAAGATTGGTATTCACGCCGTGGCCGAGCAGGATATGCATGCGCTATTGGCCAGCGTGCAGGCGTTAAATCCGGGCGATGTGCTGCTGGCAATTTCCTATACCGGCGAACGCCGCGAAATCAACCTTGCCGCTCAGGAAGCGCGGCGTGCCGGGGCCAGCGTGCTGGCCTTCACCGGCTTTACGCCGAACACGCTGCAACAGTGCGCCACGCATTGCCTTTATACGGTGGCCGAAGAGCAAACCACCAGCAGCGCGGCAATCTCTTCGACCTCCGCCCAGCTGACGCTGACCGACCTGCTGTTTATGGCGCTGGTGCAGCACGATCCCGAACGCGCTTCCAGCCATATCCGCCACAGCGAGGCGCTGGTGAAGAAGCTGGTTTGAGGCTCGCGCCAGCGGTAAAGCAAGATAGTGCTGTCTGGATAGTTCAAAGGCGCAACAATGGAATTTATCTTGTTTTTCAAACAGATAGGTAAGACCCCGCACTTAACTTTAAGCGGGCTGTTTTGATTTTTCTTTATAGATCAGTTATAAACGAAGGCTAATTTTCTCAGTTGGCAGTACTAAAATTACTCCCCTGAAGGCAGGCGCAATGATTATCCATAAAGGAAATGGCGGCAGTATCCCCAGCAAATGTTATCAGGTATTTATTCAGTTAACGTTCATTCGTAACGGTTTAACCTCCCTTGTGCCAAGGACTCTATTCTAAATGAGCGAATTACCTTCCTCCCGGAAATACACAAGAAATGAGCAAGTCACCAGGGTAATATTTTTTGGTTCTCTGGCATTACTCTTATTGATACTGCCTTTCGGATTTGTTCATGAAAAGGCCAGCAGAGTTTCATTCTATCTTTGTAGCTATCTTTGCGCCGCTGGCATTTTACTGAACTTTAAAGATATCCGCTCAACGCTTTTTAATTCCAAAATAATCCTTCCCGGCCTGCTATTGGCAATCATGTTTACAGTATGGTCACTGTTCGCATCGTATAACAAAATTCCCGGCGTGGATAACGGCCTCTTATTCACCCCGGCTAAACGCTGGTTTTTAGCTACGCTTATCGCTTTGTTTACCCTGTGGGGCGTAAAAAAAGAGCTGATCAGTAAGACGCTACTTTATAAATTAACGTGGGTTTCGTTATCTTTTGCCTTTATCCTTTCCAGCGTTTACGGCATCTGGCAGCATATAAACGGCGTCGACAGGATCGTTCTTGGTATAAACCGCGCTACGCTTACCGCCTATGCTTATAGCGCGCTGGCGTTGGCTATGATGACCATGCTTAATCAAATAAATTCGCTATCCGTCAGGTTTACCGCCATCATCCTTACCTGCCTGCTCTCTATATATATCATTCTACTGACTGAAACCCGTTCTGCCATGTTTATCCATACGCTTCTGTCAGTGGCGATTATGATTAGTGCGCTCTGGCGCGGTAAACTCATCAAACCTTTACCGGTGATAGCCATCGTTATAGCTTTTGCGGCCATCGCTACCTTTGGTAAGAGCATCATCTATTCACGCGTTGATACCACTCAGCAGGAAATAACACGATTCAGTCAGGGTGATGACCACACATCCCTGGGATCTCGTTTTACCCTGTGGCAATCGGGCCTTGTGGCTATTCAGGAAAATCCGCTGGGTCAAACCCAGGTCACCAGAAACACTATAATACGCAACTGGATCACCACAAACCATCCTGATTCATTTGCGCTGGAATATATTGATGTTCACTTGCACAATGAATTCCTACAGTACACCTCGCTATTTGGCGTTTTTGGCTTCCTTATCCTTTTATTCTTTTTTATAAAATTGATTTTTGATAATGGTACAGCAGGTATCTTTAGTAACCCTGTCTCGATTATGGCAATCTCTGCGTTGCTGTATGGCATGACAGATGTGCTGTTGACCTCTATAGAGTATATAGTACTGCTCAGCACACTGATTTTGTTGGCCAGCCTCAACAGCAATAAAAAAGTAATAGCGGATAAAAGATGAGTAATATAGCCATTTTCGTGATCAATTTGCCTGTCTCTACAGACAGGTTACAATCTATGCAGAGACAGCTGGCTGCTATAGGTAAAGAATTTTTTACTATTAAAGCTGTCGACGGTTCGAAAATAGCCGATGACGAGTTCTTCTTCTATAAAAGAGAGGTGAGCTACGCCATCACTAAAGGGGAAGTGGGCTGCGCAATGAGCCATTTGAAGGCTTATAAGCAGCTGGTGGACTCTGACTATGATCTAGCCTTAATTCTGGAAGATGATGTCACCGTTCCCGCCGATATTGGGAAACATTTGGAGAGTATCGCTAAAAATAACAGTGACAGGCATAGTACCGTCACTCTGCTTTCTGATATTAACCAATATCAGAACAAGCAGCTTTATTCTACAGATAATACGCATCATGTTCATAAAGTACTTAATGCAGCCTTCTCGCACGGCTATGTGATCAATAAACCGGCGGCAAAAAAGATGCTGGCCAACCTCTTTCCAGTCTGGTGCGTCGCAGATCAATGGACAACGTTTCAAGAGTTTGGGTTAATTGATCTTCACGGGGTAGTGCCATCATTGATAAATACCTATGAACCGTTGGAAAAAGTAACAACCATTGGGGACAGAAGCTCAGAATTGGTAAGGAAGGAGAAAAAAATAATATGGCGAAGAATAAGGAATTCACGCCCTGTAATGTTAAAGATCAAGAAAAGTTTGTGGCTGGCTTTTGTCAGGCCGTTTATTTCTATTAAGAAAAAAAATTAACTATAAAATCACACTTGGGGTAGTGAGCAGACCACTACCCTAGTGTGCCATGTACCTTTAAAAAATATATTCCCAGGATATCCTCAGAATTACAAGGCCCTTGAAATTATTTTAGAATGATATTCACTATTATAATTTAAAAACAAATGGTTATTTCTATAAATATATTTTTAACTACATCAAAAATTGTAATATAGCGCATTATATAAATACAATTTGCCACTCCAGCCGAATGCACTTAATAAAAAAATACCCAACAAATTAATTTTAAATCACATGATCGTCTTTAGCGATTTGGAGCTGTAGGCCATATAATATCTTGCGCAACGTTAACATCGATTCTACTCACCAGAACCCGAAACGCCTTCCACTTAGCGAGCATCTTTTCTTCAGCATCGGTTACAATACCAAGTGATTCAGCGTCCCGAATAATCTCAATATTCTCATTTGCCTCTCTGAGAAAGTCTGCCTTTTGAATAGTTGCTTTTTCCACATAATCTACCGGAGAAGATATAATGCTTCCATTATCAACCATCCAATTACCAAGCCTGTCAAAACCTTTGGGAAGCTCGGTGCTATTCATCTCAATAACGCTTAAATCATCAGGAACTATTGCCGAAGCATCCTGGTTAAAGTCCCTGACCACACCTTTTTTATCGTAAGCTATTTTGATCGTATCCTTTTCAAAAGAAGACAAACTGTCATACCAGTCCCGACCAGTTTCATCCTGATAAAAAACAATCGAAACATTATTTACATTGATGAAATGAAAAATATCGCTATTGTTTTCATTCTGAACGGGAAAGTATTTAATAAAATTCTTCAAGTGTAACATCAGGCAACTCCTACATTATACCAATTTCCATTGATTAAAATTTGCGGGTAACGGTAGTTTACAGCGGTATAGTTTGTTTTCTGTTGCACGCCTACCACTACCGTACCATCAGGGGCATTTGCAAACGTATTATCATTATTGTTATTAGTTGCACTGCCCCAGCCAGCAAGTCTGAATGAAGACACCCTTGAATTAAGCTGACCGCTTGCCCAATCATATAGCCACCCTCCCCATCGAGATCCATAAACATTACCATCCGATGCCAGCTGCGAGGCGCCGTTTCCGGCATAGACACTGCTCATAGACAATATGTCCTGAGCAGATGAAATCCTACCGTTTGCTGAAAAATTACGCTCTGTACGTAGATCGCCAGAGGCGTAATTAACAGCAAGCGGCCTTAAATTATTCCATCCGCCTCGGGGATCGCCATCTTTTGTTAACATCAGATAATAATTTTCACCATCAAATCGCCAAAAAACGCCCTTGTTATTAGCAATAATCCGATAATTATCTACTGAGTTCGACCAAACTTCGCCTTTTATCTCACCACCGGTAACAGGAAACGCCCCTACTTCTGCCGCGCTAAGCCCGTTTTTTAACGCCAGGCTACCCAAACCAAGATTGCCGCGCGCCTGCGCTACGTTATTTACATCCGCAAGGTTTTTGCCGGTCTGCAAATACCGGCCATCCAGCTGAGCAGTTGCATTATTTAACAAGGCTTTTAACAGTGTGGCCTGTAATGCCGCTGTGTCGCCATCGTCCAGCACATCATTACCGGATTTATCTGCCATAAAGCTGGCTACGACGGAAGCAATCGTTGAGGCCTGTCGCCAGACCTTATTCAGCTGTTCGCTTCTGGCGATGCCGGTTTGAAAGCCGTTTGCCGTAGCATCCAGCGCTTCGTAATCCGCCTGTGACAGCACGTTTGCGCTTTCGCCCGTAGCAAAAGGTTTAAAGTCATTTTTTGCCATCGTTATTCTCCATTAATTTCATAATTTACCGTGACGCCAGCGGGCTTGATCGCCAGATAGCCCTGCTTAATAATTTCTTTGGTAATGGTCGACAGGTTTTTTGCCGTCACATATACCGTTACGGTCATATCCTGATTATCGGTAAAGGTGATATTGATATCCTGCTTCGTATAGATTTCTTGCAGAATTGCGGGCAACGTGTCAGCCGTGCCGTCCCACTTATTGGCGCCGATTTTAGCGCGCAGCATCGTGCGATAATCCTCATCATCTACTTTGATAATGCCCGAATCGGGTTCATACCTGTCTTTCCAGCTGCCAAGGTCGAAGCCCAGCGAGGCCTTATCAAAGGTAAAAAAGTAATCTTCAATCGGTGCGTTAATACTTCTGGCTCGCCCGATCCACTCGCCTAAAATATCAAGCTGCGCGCCGGTAGCATTGTCTAAATCTAACGCCGTTACGATTTCGCTAAAGAGATCGATAATTTCTTTTTGCGGCCGCGTGGTTAAATCAATATGCTCGACGTATTTCGCTTTTCCGCGATGGTAGTTGGTGATCAGATCGGTATAGTTCATGCGGTCACCGATATCGTAATATTATCCGCCTCGCAGCTGGCAAATTCGTTATAGCCGATAGCGATATTGCCTGAGGAAAGCGCGGCTTCGCTTTTTCCTGCCAGCAGGGTCAGGATGTCGTAGTACTGGCTGTCCGTACTGTCCTGCCCTGTCGTCAGGTTAGCGGGCGAATAAAGACGGCTGAGCAGAACGCTGTTGCCGATCCCCAGATTATTGATATAGGCCGCCAGCGCCTTTTTAATTTTCTCCGCGATGGGGCTGGTGTAGCCCGTCAACGCTTTCAGCTCCAGCGACAGATAAACCGGCACCGGCACCGGCCGCGAAAAGCGGATCGCCTGCGGCGTGCCATAGCTGTCGGCAAGCGTTATCGTGGTATTGCCAAACGTGCCTACGCCCAGCGATTTCTTTTTGCGAATAACGTCGGCGATCGTATTTGCGTCACCACCCTGCACCACTGCCGAAATAGTATGGCCGGGCAGCCCATTCGCATCCTTATCATCGCTGTCGTTCTGGTAAAGCTTATGTCCAACGACGCCTGCGATATTTGAAATTGCGCCGTCCAGCGCGTCAAAAGTGGTCAGCGCCGTCAATGAAACGCTTTGCGCCTGGCGCAGCCGCAGTTCCGCATCCGTTTCGGCAACGCTTCCCGTGGCCGCCGCGTTCAGGTTGGTCACCGTCTGCCAGCCGCGCGTCGGCGTGTTGATTTGGTTAACGGAACCACTTACCGCCGCTATCGGCCCGGTTTCCGCGCAGGTGGCCGTCACGGTGACCAATCCCGTGGTGGCAATCGTTACGCTTGCGGGCAGGTTCCAGATAACGTTATTACTGTCCCTGACCGAGCCGTTAACAATGGTGGTGCCCGGCGTGCCGCTCAGCTGTAAATCCACCGTTGAGTTGGTCGCGGGTTTACGCACGATACCGTTGATTTTTACATTGCGCGTCAGCGCGTCGCCCACCGCGGTGGACGGCGAAAACGAGTTGTAACAGGTTATCGCCATGTTATTGGCATCGTGGATAGCCAGCGCCATAATCGCTATCATCTGGCCGTCTTTGCTGTCCGGTTCCAGATAGGCGTCGGTGCCATAAATTTGTCGGAAATAGTCGGTCAGCGCGCTGAGGATTGTCTGGTAATCAGGCGCGCCGATCCCCTGGGCCGTTATCGTTGCCGATAACCCCAGCCTGTCTGTCTTAAGAGCCATTATGCCTCGCTTGTTACTGTCGTCGTGCCGTACAGCGTTTCCACGGTTACCGTGAAAATTGCCCGGCGGGATGAAGAGTCGAACGTGGTATTGAAAGAGAGAATGGACTTAACGTCCTGGGTGGCAAGGATGCGCTGGCGCAGAACCATTTCCGCCGTCGCGCTGTGCTGCTTGCCGGTCAGCGATTGCAGCCAGGGCGTGCCTTCCGTGGTATCCAGAAACCATTGCCCATACCATAATTGCAGCCGCGTTTTAATCGCCTGTGCCACGCACGCCGGCGAGTTAACCAGGAAAGCGCTGTCCCCTTTGCCAAAGGCGTAATCGCCGTCCTGCTCTTCTCTGCGATATCTCATTGCGGCCCCCTTGTGTAGCTGCTGCCGCTCTGGATGCCGCCATGAACGTGATCGATCTGGCTGATGCCGCCAGCGGTCTGATCGCCGGTCGAGGTAATATCGCCATTGACGTGCAGATTGCCGTTAAGCGTTAGCCGCGTAGTGGTGATATTGACCTCACCGCTCTGTTTCAGCTCGATAAAGGCCTGGCCTTCATCCGTACGGATTTGCAAAGCCTCCGTGCTGATAGCGCTGATTTTTTCCTTCTGGGACTGCGGCCCGACCAGCGCGAAAGCGTCGGACAGATCGTGCTGACGCGGATCGACCGGTTCCTGCACGTCGCCGTTTTGCCACCAGAAGTCGATGCAGCGATCGCTGAAGATCACCAGGCATTCATCGCCCTTTTTAACGGGAAAGGTGATGGTACAGCCGCCGCCGCGGGGAAAAATCACGGGAACGTCGACCAGCAAAGGCAGCGCCTGAGAAACCGGCTGGCCGCTGGCATTGCGCACGCTGCCCTTAATGGCCGGCTGCACCACGCAGGTTACAGTGTCGGGATCGAAGGATTGAATAATGCCGGGTAAGGCTACGCGTAGCGTTGTGGACACCATGTCCGCTAAAGCCCGATACGCCTGAGCTTCCCCGCCAATCACTGACTGGATAGAAACGGGCATAAAAACTCCAAAAAAAAACCGCCTCAGGCGGATGGTTGAATTAGTGCGGCGCAGCGGGCGCCTTAAGGGCGGTCTGTTTATCCCGCACGATGCAGGTCAGTGTCATATACCAATTCTTATCACGGGTATCACCTTCGTAAGTGATACCTTTAACGATATAGACGCCGTCGGCCGCGATATCGGCAGGCGGCTGCGCGTTCTTTTGCTCGCCCTGGGGCGCCGCCTGCGGCTGCGCTTTGTTCCCTTTTGCCGCCGCCTCTCTTTCTTCGGCGGCCGCGCGGTTGACCGATTCCATGGCATTACGCATGCTGTTAAGCGCAGCCTGATTGATATGCACCAGACCATGCAGACGAAGCGTTGGGTCGATCAGGCATTTGATGTTGACCCCTTCCGTGGTCAGTTCGGGCGCGCCGATCATGCCGGTCTGGCTGTTCAGCACCACAATGCGTTCGAGATAGCTTTCTTCCGGCACCATTTGCAGTTTGCCGTCGACAAACTGCCAGGTCGCGCGGCACTGCGCGGCAACGTTATCCATCACCTGGCTGGCCGTCTGATAGAGTACCCGCCCTCTGGGGAAACGCGTGGGCGGCATGGTGCCGGTGGCGCCAGCGGTCACGCCGTAAGGATTAAAGCTGCGCAGGGTTAACCTGTGGATGGCGCTGGCATCGTAACCTGCGGCGACGGTAGTGTTGACCGTTGCCTCCATTGCGGCCTGATGACCATCGATAGCCTGAATTTTCAATACGCTTTCCGGACTAGCCTGCGTAGATTCTTTGGATCCGATCTTATCAATAAACGCATAGCGGATTTCGCCGCTAAAGATTTCGCCGTAATTTGGGCCTCCTGATTTAACCGGCGGGTTTTCGATCGCTTTTCCCACCATATAGTCAGGTATAACCGGCTCCTCTTCGTTCTTATCCGGCAGGACTCCCGTATAGCCCGCGATAAGGCGCAGCTTTTTATATTTGCCGCTCACGATCGCGTTGCGGGTTTCCGCACTCAGGTTATAAATTTTAATCTCCGCAGTGCTGCCCTTGCTTTGCACATGAGTAACAATTTTGAAATCGACCTTTAAATCGCCCAGGATAATCGACGCTTTACTGGCATCTTCCAGCAGCAGCTCACAGTAGCGCATCCAGTTAACGCTCATGCCGCCTCCGTGATAATGCAAAGATGCGCGGTGTAACCGAGATCGTACTGACCCGGCGCGGTATTGCCGCTGCTGTCGGAAAACAGCCACAGGCCAAAGCCCAGCTGCAGATAAGCATACTGCGCCACCAGGTCGGCGCCGGTCACCAGCGGAATGCCCGCGATAATATCCCCGCCGTCGCTGTTTTGCAGATCGAGAAACCAGCCGCTCTCCCGCCAGATAATGCGCATTTTATAATCGCTATTATTGATGGAAATATCGAACAGCTGATTATCGGGCGTCAGCGGAATTTCGGTAATAGTCATCAGCTGCTCCCCCTCGTGAGAACCACATTCGCCGGGCCGGGCCTGGCGACTTTCTTACCGTTATTCTGCACGGCAGAGGTCTTCGCGCCCTGCGCCATATTCTCCTTTTCCGCGCTGCTGAGCGTTCGCGTCTGCGTAATCATCAGCTCGGTCAGGCTTAACGAGGCGAACAGCACGTGCTCCGTAGAGGCATCCGTTGTCACGGAAATCGAGGTAATCAGCATATTGTTGTACAGCCGCTTGCCGGTCACCACGGTCAGCGGCTGCCTGCTGGTCATCAGCTCCCGCAAATTCTGGTAGCTTTCTGCCGGGCTTAACGATGCCTGGATACCGAATTGTGTTGTATCCATAAAGTCCACCAGCGAACCGCCGCCGGAAAAGCCTACCTCCATAGTCAGCTCCGCAGGCGAGAGATAAGCATGATCGGCGATGGTGGCGCCCGCTTCGACAGGATGCGTGGTGACGTTCAGTTTGTCGGTGTGGCTCTCTTTCATTACCACATTGGGAATAAGCAAACCGATTTTACGTTTGCTTTGCATTAATAGCGTGGGGAAACCTTTTATCATACCGGCATATTCCTTACGGTCTGGACGAATTGCGAGTTCACATCGAACTGGCTTTCCGCCACTCTCTGGGCCGTCAGGTGTGGCTCGCCACCCTGCACATAAATATTGGTTTCCTGCTGGATGCCCACGGTGCTGTCCGTTCGGCTCTGCGCTATTTCACTTTGCCAGGGTAAACGGCCGCCCATGCTGAAAGGCAGCGCGCCTGTCAGATTGTCATTGGCAGACCACGTCATCACGTTCGCCAGCATCCGGGCCTGCTGCGGGTTCAACGGGCTGTTTGGATCCGCCAAACCTGGCAATGAGATGTCCGACACGGCGGCCTGTGTCTCTCCGGCCATTTTTTTCACAAAGCGCCAGATGGGACTGTTGGCCAGCTTATTAGTGATATCGGTAAAGAAGTTATCGAAATAGTTCTTCACCTTATCCACGGCGGCGGTCATGCCCGCCGACCAGTTACCCGTCACAAAATCGGTAATAGCCTGTAGCCCGCCCTTCCAGTCAAGCGTGCCCGCCGTAAGCTGGCCGAATTTCTCCAGCAGCCAGTCCAGCGCCTTTTTGGCCGCGTTGATGCCTGGCGCCCACTGGTCCCAGTCAATCAGGGTTTTTCCGCCCTCCTGCCAGGTTTTATAGCTGTCGTAAAGCGTGAAAAGCAGCGCTACCAGCGCCACGACTATTCCTATGGGCGAGAGTAAAAAAGCGCTGTTCAGCGCCAGCCAGGCCGCCGTCATTACGCCAAGCGTGACGATCAGCTCCTGCGAACTGCTATCCAGCGAGTCCCACCAGCCGCTTAAATCGGCCACCGCCTGGATCAGACGCAGCATGACCCTTTCCCCCACTTCAGCAAGCAGCAGCAGCAGGCTTACCGCGCCATCAAGCACGCGCTCGACGTCAGGCGCGTTGTCGGTCAGCTTCTTCGTAAAGTTATCGAAGATCTCCCCAAGTCCGTTGTTCAGCCGGCTGCTGCTGTTGGTTTGCAGCAGTTCGACAACCTCATCAAACTTGCGCCTGGCCGTCATAAAGTGGTCGGCGCCGGAGACGGCCTGCGTCATATTGACGCCGAGAGAGTCGGAAAGCTGGTTATAGTCGCCGATAAATTTCCCCAGCCCTCTTTGCATGGCGGCCAGGATATCGGGCGCAAGTCCCAGACTATTGGCGGTCGCCAGCGCCTGCTCTTCCGGCATAGCGCCAAGCCTGCTGCTGGCCTCGCTGAAGAGTTCGCTGTCCGTTTTTTTCTGGCCGCTGGCGTCGCGCGTTGCCACGCCCAGCTTATTCAGGCGCGCTTCCGCGCCCGGCTTATTAATGAGGGTCTGGAAAGCTTTCGCTATGGCATCGTTGCTGAGGCCGGTCTGGGCCGCGCCGTATTCCAGCGCGTTGAGATCGCCCGCTGGCGTACCGGCATTCTGCGCACGGACGCCAAGCTGCTCCAGACGGCTGGCGAAGCGGTTGATGTACTCCACCAGCGCTTTACCCGCCTGCTCTACCGTCTGTTTGATCTTTTGCAGATCGAGCGCCTTTGCCGCCTGTTCGTTGTTTTGCCAGCCCGGCGCCTCAACAAACTGCCTGACTTTTTGCCAGCTGGCGGCCTCCGCCGTCAGCTGTGTATCCAGCACCATCAGAAAATTTTTTGTATTTTCAGCGTTCATTGGCCTGTTTCCATTGCTCAATGCGGTGTTGATTATCCGCTTTCAGATCCAGCCAGTCGTTCAGGCGGGCAATATCCGCCAGATCCACTGAGCCATCCTTGAGCGCGGTGTAGCTGATAAGCCCGGCATCCACCGGGCGCATCAGAAAATCTTCCCCGTCAGGAAGCGTTTCCAGTGTCAGCCCGCTGCCGGGACCTCGCTCCTGCTGACGGGGAGTTCGGGCAAAAAACTGCCCAGCGAATCCTCCACTACCCGCAGCACCAGCTTCAGCATGGTGATCAGATCGAGGTCATCGAACATCAGCACGCCCTGAGAGAAGATCGGCACCCAGCTTTTTGCCTGCTGGCGCGAGACTACTGCCAGGCAGGGATGCAAAATCGCATTGGTGTCTTCCTCGCTCATGTCGGCCAGAGAGTGCGCAATAGCGGGCAGAGCTTTTTCCAGCACCTGGAAATAGTCGCCCTGCGCCGCCGCCGATTTCACCGTGTTAATGTCGGAGAGCAGCCCGGCCAGCAGCGGCAGCAGCTTTCGCGAGACTTTAAGCTGTTGAAAAACGTCCAGCTTAGCGATACGGAACGTGGTTTCGTTGAGTGTGAATTCCATCGATTAATATTCCCCCATCACCACATCGATTTTGATGCAGTCGAAGATCCAGGCGGTGGTGCCGCCCTCTTTGGCGAATTTACGATCGGGCAGCTTCTGGAAGGCCACGCCGCGCGCGGTGATGACTTCACCCGAGGCGCTGTTGCGGATCACGATAATATTTTTCCCCCAGCTGGCAGAGCTTGCGCTCTGCGCGTTATAGGCCAGCGAAAGCTTTTTATTCACCGGCGAGGTTTCCAGCAGGTTAACCGTAATCTGGCCGGACGTGCCCGGCAGCAGGGTATTCATCCCTTCGCCGTCAATCCCCAGCTTCATGCTGTTTTTATTTTCCTTCATGGAAACGGTAATGCCCTCTTCCGAGCTGCCGGAACCGCTTCCCAAATCAAATACCGCGCCCGGGCCAATAAAAGAGGCGGTAACATCCATAAATGAATAGGCAGACATATTTTTTTCCTTAGCGAACAACGTTAATTTGGACATCGGCGTAGTGCACGGCACCGGCCAGTTTGCAGGCAACCTGCATCAGCGGCGCTTTACGCGCTTCGCGATCGGCCTGCGACTGCAGCGCCAGCGGCTGGGCATAGACGTAATAGCCTTTGGTGAGCATGTCGCCGGCAGCCAGCTGGCCAATCTCGCCGCCGTTCCAGACGCCCGGCGCGATCAGCCCGTTGGTCACGGCCTGATCCATAGATGCTTCCACATTGCCCATCAGCCGGGTAATGCCCGCTTCGGTCTGCGGAATTTTGCTGGCAGAGGTGTAGAGCAGGTTATACAGGTTGGTCTGCACGAAGTTTTGCAGCCAGTCCAGCCCGTGGCGCTCATCAAAGAAGTCGCCGTTAGCCATGACGCCCTGTTGCAGAATGGCGCTGTCGTTGGCGAAAAGGACATAGACGTTGGCCCTTTTGCTTTCCAGCGCGGCGGCCTGCCTGGCGTTCAGGGTTTCATAAGCGATGCCCGGCTCCTGCTTAAATTTCAGCGTCAGCGTGGTGTTGCTGCCGTTGAAATTAACGGTAAAGGCACGGGCGAACGCGGAAATCGCGGCAAAGCGGCTGCGGGTGGAATACTGCACAAAGGTGCGCGCATAGCCTGCCGCTTTCAGCCGGGCGGCGACGTCCGTGGTGGAAGTTGCATCCAGCACCGCTGCGCTGCCGGTGGTAACGGCAAAGACACGGCTTTGACCGGCTGATTCGATAGCCGCCGCCACGCCGAGTACATCTTCGTCGCTGATAACGTCGTCTGCGGCGGTGGCCACGGCCAGGCCGTACCAGTTAGCATATTCCAGCGCGGCGTTGACGGCTTCGACCAGCGTTTCTGTCTTACCCTCTTCGTCCGCGGCGAGCGTTTTAGCCCAGCGGCCGATATAAAGCTGCTGCGGCTGCGGCGACTGCGCAAACCAGACGGCTGCCGCCTGATATTCCGGGGAATCCAGGCCAAAGTCGGCCCCGATATCGGCGGCGGCGGTATAAAGACGCAGGCGTTCCGTCAGGGGGATCACCGTGGCGCTTCCCATAATCAGCATTGAGCCAAAGTTACGACCGGAAGCGGCAACGGGTGACATCAGGACGTCAACATTCACGATGCCGGATAAAGGCAATCCTTGAGGCATATTTTATTCTCCAAAAAATTGAACGGGTGTTTCCACCAGTGAGTAAATTCCGTAGAGACGGAATATTTTACGAACAACATTGACCGTTAATTCATAACGGCGGGTCTGAACGTTATTAACCGTTTCCAATACGGTGGTGATATCGCTGTAATCTCTCACGCCAAGCGAAAGCTGTTTTAAAGCGGCAAGGTTTTGCGTCAGCGTATTTCCGTCGCGAAAACGAGCGGCATAAAGCTGGGCGGAAGGGCCATAGAAATGCAGTCGGCATTCCATCCGTTCATCCCGCCACAGCTGGACATTGTCCTCCTGTTGGTTAGTCAACACGGGCGTACCTTCGGCGGCGATTTTCATCACCATAAAAGCGCAGCCGCTTTCGCCGGTCGGCAGCCATGCAGGCGGCGACGCGCCGTCGTCAACCGCCACCCGATCGGCAGCCAGGCCGGTAAGCCCCTGGATCCACGTGCTGAGTTGTTCTTCCAGCGCGGCGTCCCTGGCTGGTTCGTCATTAAGCGGCGTCAGCCAGCCGGCTGTTTTACTGGTATTCGTCACCAGCACACCTCCTGTTAGTTATTGCAATGAAAAGCAAATTGCAGGCAGCAGAAAAGCGGATGAAAAGATTTCATCCGTCGGGATATAACGCTTATTAAGGCTGACACTGCTGGCGAATATAATCCTGTAATCCCGCTATCTGAATGCGGGCCGTCGCTATTCTTTCTCTGAGAGTGAAATAATACCGTTGAGCGGCGTCAGTAAGTCGGGGGCCGGCTGCATCAGCCACGCCGACGGCGCGGGCCGTGGAGGCGCTGTGGCAGCTGGCGGCGAGCTGCAGCCTGCGCTGGCCAGCAGCAACATCATGCTCAAGCTGGCCAGCGTTTTCCCTGGCCTGTTGCAGTTGCGAAACATATTTTTTATCCATAGCGGCCGCGGCGTTAAGCCGTTGCTGTAGCGTATTAACCTGCTCCTGCTGCTGCCGAAGCTGATTACGGGTATCCACATAGTGGGAATGATAAAAAAGCGCGGTTTTTACTGCGGCCAACATAACAACCGACAGAAAAATAAAGATTAGCCATTTAGCGTTCATTCATTTCATCCGTCCTCTCCTTTTATTTATCAGAAATAGGCCAGCTTGCGGTTTACGCCGTTAATTTTAACGGTGATATAGCCTGCAGGCGTTGCGGTCGCCGCCGGCGCTTCCGCTACTGCCGTCGTCAGCGTCGCCAGGCTGCCGTCAAAGCCATAACCGGCAGTGCCGTTATGAAAATTCATCACCGTAGAGAGCGTGACGCGTTTAGTGGTATCCAGATCGGTGACTTCTGAGAAGTCGGCGCTGAACAGCGAGCACTCTCCCGCTTCAAAGCGCGACGGGCCGGTGGTTTTCAGATTGACCATCACGTCGCCGCACTGCGCCTTGAGCTTGATCCAGACTTCGCCGTACAGGCCTTTGCTGTCGCTGGTTCTGACAATGCAGTCAACCACGCCCGAATCCCCTTCATAATGCAGGTTGCCGCCAACGGAGCTGGCGCCGCGATAAAGGTTCAGGTAGGCCTTACCGCAGACGTTGGTCAGCAGCGGCGCATCGGCAGGCTGCGTAACGGTATCCCTTAGCGTTTTGCCGTGCATTTCCAGATGCCAGTGCTGGTTGGCATGAGGGAAAAAGAATTTGCCGACGCGGAACCATTTATCCTCATCCGTCGTGTTGCTGACGCGGTAGCCGGAATACCAGCCGGCCTTCAGGGAACCGGTCATCTCCGAACCGTAGTTTTCATCGCGACGCCAGCCGTATTCAAAGCCTGACAGCCACGGCGTACCGGATCTGCTCAGGTCGACTTTGGCGCCGGACTGAAGGCTGAGGGCGCGCATCGTGGCCCTGGTGTAGTTCAGCTTCAGCGGATTTTCAGAAGACTCGATGCTCAGCGCGTCGATAATCCACTGGCCGTTGCTCAAATCGCCGGGGAAACGCGTGTGTTCAATCCAGACGTTGCGGATCAGTCCCTGGGTGACGCGCGGCATATAAAGCGTGGCGTCGCTGTATCCTTTCTGGAAATTACAGTTCGACAGCTCGACCGCCGTCGAGTGATCCCAGACGCCAATAACAGAATCCGACCACTGGATATCAAACACTCGCGCATAGGTGGTGTTGCTGTAAATCTGATCCAGACGCGTATCCAGCGTATCGAGCAATTTGAAAGCGGCGCCGCCGATATTCTCAATGCGGCAGCAGGTAATATTGACGAACTCGCCTTCAATCACGGTATTTTCAAAAAAGGGCTGCGTGTTGCTGACCATTTCCGGCGTAATCACGCCCGTATTGGTTTCGGTGTCCGCCGTGGCCTGACCGTCCCAGAAGATGCCGCGGATAGCGGTGCGGCGCGCCTTCACTTTAAATACCGTCGCGGCGGACTGGTCGGAAACAATAATGGTGCGCGGTGACACGCCATATTCGCAGTCGTCACCGTACAGGCTGAAATAGTTGATTTCGCCTTCGCCGGTAAGATCGACCGGGTTTACCAGGAATTTCCCGGCCGGGAAGCGAATACCCACGCCGTGGATCGGATTTTTGCTGGTATCGCTAATCGGCGATGAAAAAGCCTGTCCCCATTTATACATATTGATGCAGGCGTCATGGTTGACTTTACCATTGTCCGCATCGAAATTACTGTCGCCGCGCAGACGCTTGCCGCCGAAATGATAGATATTAATATCTTCGACGTTATCAATAATACGCTTCCAGTAATAGCCGCCGCCCGTCGCTACCGCCACGGAGCCGCCATCATCCTTTGATGCTGCTATCGACGCATCAATAAATCCGACGAAACGCCCGCCGCCCTGAAAGGTGGAATCTTTATCGTAATAACGTTTCAGCATGGCGATATCGCCAGAGGCGGAAGGTTTGGTGGTGCGCAACTCTGCAAATGAATTAACTTCAATCATCTTGATTTCCTTGGGTTGTTGGTTAGTTATTTTTATGGTTATGGCATAGCGAAACGCCACGGTTTTTAGCGAAGAAAATAAAAAAGGACGTTTTTATTTTTTCAGAAAAAGAGCGGCTTCTCTTTTTCTGCGTGGCAGCAGCACGTCAGATAACTGACCGGCCCTTTTCCATAACAGCATGGCTTCTGCGGCGCCCTCATAATCGCCTTGATTTAATTTCTTTAACAGCGTCGAACTATTAAAAGCGCTGACGCCAATATTGAATACCAGACTACATAAAGCATCGTACTGATTTTGCGTCAGACTGACGCTGACTTTTTCATTAATAAAATGCTCAACATGCGAAATATCCGCAAGCAGCAGCTTATTACTTTGCTCAGGCGTAATGACCATGCCGTCCGCTATCGTTTTACTGGCAACCAGGCCCGTATGCCCGACGCCGATAGTTAATATGCCGCGGCTATCCCGATAGGCCGTAAGTTTTTCACCTTCTTCCTGCTTGATAAAGCTGATACCGTCAGGGCTGATTTCCATCTGGCTCTCCCGTTCTTTTGTTGATCCAGCGCTTTAACTTTTCGCTGATATAGTCATTACCCACGTAGCCAATATAAACGGCAAAAACCTGGGCGGCGGCCTCGGGCATATTCCAGTTCAGCAGCGCGCCAATTACCTGCAGCGTCGGCGCCGCAAAGAAAGCCAGGGCGCTGCACGACACCGCGTCAAGCACACGCTTGCTCCAGGGGGTTCGGGCACAAGCGCTGCGCAGCAGGGAAAACATGGCGGCGATGCCGGCATAGCCCCATTCTGTTTTATGGCTGTAAAGCCAGAGTCCGACACTGGCCCAAAAGCCTGGCTCCTGAGGAAACATGCTTTATATCTGGCCTCCTGTATCATTACGGCGCAGGGAAAGCTTGCTCCCTACATCGTTTTTTGAGATGTATTTTAAAGTTTTTTTGATCGTTTGATTATTTACATGCTGCCAGATTATTGCGGGCTATTCGTTACGAAAACCTTTTGCTTTTTTATTTCTGCCTGCCTGCCACTAATCCATGCTGCTACATTAAGGGGTTTATTTCGTAACGAAAACCATTTTTTTTAATATCTTTTGCAGCCGGTTGTTTATATCCATGATGCTATATTACCGCGGGAAATTCGTTACGAAAACCTTTCCTTTTTCATTTCTCCCTGCCTGTCACTAATCCATGCTGCTACATTAAGGGGTTTATTTCGTAACAAAAACCATTTTCTTTAATATCTTTTGCAGCCGGTTGTTTATATCCATGATGCTATATTACCGCGGGAAATTCGTTACGAAAACCTTTCCTTTTTCATTTCTCCCTGCCTGTCACTAATCCATGCTGCTACATTAAGGGGTTTATTTCGTAAC